>NZ_JBFAKY010000020.1:0-115639 GCF_040656015.1 Promicromonospora sp. NPDC050249
ATTCCCTCCCACCCCGCTCTTCCTATCTTTCCCTGCTGCCCTTCCCCCTCGCGTTTTTTCCCCCGGGGTCGACACAACCCCCGCGGGGTGTGTTGCTCTGCGTGGACAATGTCTACGCAGAGCAACACACCCCGCAGACGTGTAGTCACCCCAGCAGGTCTCGACAGGCTCGACCGACGGGGATCGTGTCTCGACAAGCCCGCGGTCGCGCGCTTCAGCGCAGCTGGGCCTCGATCAGCGCGTCTTCCTCGTCCTCAGCGGTCTGACGCCGCTCGCGGGCCGGCCTGCGCGCCCGCACACCCTCGCCGTCCGCCGCCTCGCCGGAGGCCAGCAGCAGGTCACCCGCCGACACGGACTCGCCGCGCAGGGCCCCCCGCTCGCGGCGCCACAGCAGCACGTACCCGCTGATCGCGCCGATCGCGAAGATGCACCACTGGAACGCGTACGACAGGTGCGACCCCGGGTCGGTGTCCGGTTTGGGCAGGGACGCCAGCCCGGTCCGCGGCGCCGGCTCCTCGGCCCGCAGCGCGCCGTACGCGCCGACGGTGCGCCCATCGGCCCAGGCTGCGCCGTCCGGCCCTGCGGCGAGCACCTGCTCGGTCGAGATCGCCTGCACCTGCCCGGGCGGCGCGTCCCGGTCCGAGGCGGGTTCGTCGGCCCGCAGCGACGCCACGACGGTCACGGTGCCCGACGGCGGCGCGGGTACGGCGTCCGGCCGCGACCCGTCGGCGCCGAGCGGCACGAACCCGCGGTCGATCACCATGACGACGTCCTGCCCGCCGACCCGCGCCTCGAACGGGACCAGCACGTGGTACCCGCCCTGTCCGCCCACCGGCCGGTTGCGCAGCAGCACCGTCGCGTCGGTGACGTACTCGCCGGTGAGCTCCACCCGCTGCCAGACCTCGTCCTCCGGCACGACGGCGCCCGGCCCGGCCAGGATCTCGTCCACGGGCACCACCGGCGCCGACCAGTTGGCGTTCACGAGGTCGATCTCGGCGTTGCGCGACTCGGCGCGGTCCCACTGCCAGCGGCCCGCGACCAGGCACAGTGCAGCGAGGACCACGGCGGCCACCGCCAGGATCACCCACTGGCGCGTCGTGCGCGGGCCGCGGGACTCCTCGCCCGCGGTGCTCGCGGCGCCGTCGCTCACGACACCCGGTCCAGCTCCGCCACCGCCACCGTCTGCTTCCAGAACGACCGCGACGCGAGGAACTGCTCGAGGTGCTCACGGTGCTCGTCGCACGCGAGCCAGACCTTGCGGCGTTCGGGCGTGTGCAGCTTGGGGTTGTTCCACAGGAGGCCCCACGCCGCCTGCTCGCGGCAGCCCTTGGCGCTGCAGATGAGCTCGCCCTCTGGCACGGGGTCGGGTGCGGGGCCGGAGAGGCCGAGGAGGTCCATCAGCAGTTCTCTCAGTCGTCGACGTGGTCGATGACGCGCCCGGCGCCGGGCGCGCTCGGGGTGGGAGCACCAGGGGCCCGCGGCGCGTCGGGGGCGACGTCGGACAGCTCGGTGAGCGCGGGCGCCGCAGCGGGCGTCACGGGCGAGGTGTCGTGCGTCACCTGGTCCCGCCCGGCGTTCGCGATGAGCACCGCTGAGTACGGCAGCACCACGGCGGCGGCGACGAGCGCCCAGCGCACCCAGCCGTCCACGAGCACCGCGCCGATGATGCACACCACGCGGATGGACATCTGGATCAGATAGCTGCGCGTGCGGCGCGCCTGGTCCACTGCCAGCGGCTCGGGGGCCGAGGTGATGGACGGAACCGGCTCGCTCATCTCGCCAGTCTACGTCCGGGACGTGCCCGTCAGACACGCCGTCCGACCTCCGCACGCGCGGCGTTGGTCACAGGTTGTTGTAGGTAACCGACAAGGACCGGTGGATCCCTGTGGCCGCGCCGCGCGCGGCGCCCGCCCGACGCGCGGGGTAGCGTCGCAACGGACCCGGATCGAGCCAGGTACCGGCCGCCGCCCCAGCCTCGCGCGGCCTCATGCGAACGTGCATCATCACAGCATCGAGGAGTTCAGGTGACCACCACGCCCGACACACAGAGCATCGCCGCAGGTCCTACCGGCCGGGTAGTCGTCGTGACGGGCGCCGCGCGCGGCATCGGCCGCGCGATCGCCGAGCGCTTCGTGGCCGACGGCGACCGCGTCGCCACCATCTACCGCGGCGGCGACCTGCCCAAGGGTGTCGAGGCCTATGTGGCCGACGTCACCGACTCCGCCGCCGTCGACGCCGCGTTCACCGCCATCGAGAAGGACATGGGGCCCGTCGAGGTGCTCGTGGCCAACGCCGGCGTCACCAAGGACCAGCTCCTGATGCGCATGAGCGACGACGAGTTCGAGTCCGTGATCGACGTGAACCTCACCGGGACCTTCCGCTGCGTGCGCCGCGCGTCGAAGGGCATGATCCGGGCCCGTAAGGGCCGCATCGTGCTGATCGGCTCGATCGTGGGCATGTCCGGCGGCCCCGGCCAGGTCAACTACTCGTCGTCCAAGGCCGCCCTGGTGGGCATGGCGCGGTCGATCACGCGCGAGCTCGGCGCGCGCGGCATCACGGCGAACGTCGTCGCGCCGGGCTACGTCGAGACGGACATGACCGCCGCGCTGTCCGAGGACGTGCGCAGCAGCTACCTCAAGACGATCCCGGCCGGCCGCTTCGCCTCGGCGGACGAGATCGCGTCCGTGGTGTCGTTCATCGCGTCCGACGCCGCGGGCTACGTCTCCGGCGCGGTCATCCCGGTCGACGGTGGTCTCGGGATGGGGCACTGAGCCGTACTCTGGCGCCGCGGCCTGCGGTTTTGCCCGAATATATCCAACACTTTTGCCATGAGGCACGGCGCGGAGTTTCGTTCCACGCCGCAACTCGCACTACGCTCGCACCCAGCGCAGGGGTCGCCTCGGCACGCCTGCGCCTGATCGGAAGGACAACATGGGTCTCCTCGAAGGTAAGAAGCTGCTCGTCACGGGCGTGCTGACGGACTCGTCGATCGCATTCCACGCAGCCCGGCTCGCTCAGGACGAGGGCGCCGAGGTGATTCTCTCGTCCTTCGGGCGGCAGATGAAGCTCACGCAGGCCTTCTCGAAGCGGCTGCCGGTCGAGGCACCGGTGGTCGAGCTGGACGCGACCAGCCAGGAGAACCTCGACGCACTGGCCGACGCCGTGCGCGCGGAGGGCTTCGACAGGCTCGACGGCGTGGTGCACTCGATCGGGTTCGCCCCGCAGTCCGTCATGGGCGGCAACTTCCTCACGGGCACCTGGGAGGACGTCGCCACCGCGCTGCACGTCTCCACGTTCTCGTACAAGTCGATCGCCGTGGCCGCGAGGGAGCTGATGACGGACGGCGGCGCCGTCGTCGGGCTGACGTTCGACGCGCAGTTCGCCTGGCCGGTCTACGACTGGATGGGCGTGGCCAAGGCCGGCCTGGAGTCCGCGAACCGCTACCTGGCGCGCGACCTTGGCCCCGAAGGAATCCGCTGCAACCTCGTCTCGGCAGGGCCGATCCGCACCACCGCCGCCAAGTCCATCCCGGGCTTCGCGACGATGGAGGACGCCTGGCCGACCCGAGCCCCGCTCGGCTGGGACCAGACCACCGCGGAGCCGGCGGCACGTGCCGTGTGCGCGCTGCTGTCGGACTGGTTCCCGGCGACGACCGGCGAGATCGTGCACGTCGACGGCGGCGTGCACGCCATGGGTCAATAGATGGGCAGGAGGCACTGATGGGCAGAGCGTCGGGCACGGAGCCCACTACGTCGCCGGTGCGGCGACTGGTGTTGCTCCGGCACGCGAAGGCGGAGCCGCCGTCGGAACTTCCCGACGAGCAGCGGCCGCTCGCGTTGCGTGGCCGGGACCAGGCGGCGAAGGTCGGTGCGGCGTTGGTCGCGTCCGGCCTCGTGCCCGACGCCGTCCTCGTCTCCGGGGCGGTACGCACCCGGCAGACGTGGGACCTCGCGCGCAAGCACCTGGGGGAGCCGCCGGTGGCATACACCGACGAGCTCCTGGGGGCGATGCCGCGCGGTGTCCTCGCGCTCGTGCGCGAGCTCGACCCGACCAGCCGGACGGTGCTCGTGATCGGTCACGAGCCCGCGATGGCGGGTACCGCCGAGCTGCTGGCCGGCCCGGGCTCGGAGGACGGCGCGCTCGCGCAGGTCCGTGTCGGCGTCCCGACGGCGACGTATGCCGTGCTGGAGGCCGACGCCGCGTGGGCGGACTGGGATCGCAAGCTGGCCCGCCTGACCGAGGTGACCCGCCCCGCCTGAGTGCCTCGCTGAGTGCGTGATGTCTGCCCTTCTCGTGTGTCAGAAGGGCAGACCTCACGCACTCAACGTGCTAGAGGAGGTCGAGGACGGCGTCCAGGCGGTTCTCGATCGAGTGGGGGGCCTGTTCCCGCACGACCGGCTTGGCGTTGAAGGCCACGCCGACGCCCGCGATCTCGATCATGCCGAGGTCGTTCGCGCCGTCGCCCACCGCCACGGTGTGCTCCAGCGGGATCCCCAGGTCGGCGGCCCACTCACGCAGGGTCGCGGCCTTCGCCTCGCGGTCGATGACGGGGCCGACGGTCCGGCCGGTCAGCACGCCGTCCGCTACCTCGAGGCGGTTGGCGCGGAGCAGCGTGATCCCGAGCTCCTGCGCGACCGGCTCGACGATCTCGGCGAAACCGCCAGACACCAGCCCGAACGCCCAGCCGCGCGCCTGGCACTCGGCCACCAGCTCGCGCGCGCCCGGCGTCAGCTCGACGGCGGCGCGCACCTTGTCCAGCGCCGCGACGGGCACGCCGGCCAGGGTCGCGACACGCTCCCGCAGGGACGCCGCGAAGTCCAGCTCGCCGCGCATCGCCCGCTCGGTCACGGCCGCGACCTCGTCGCGGGTGCCGGCATGCTCGGCGATGAGCTCGATGACCTCCTGGCGGAAGAAGGTCGAGTCCACGTCGGTCACGATGAGTCGCTTCACGGGGACCAGTGTGCCGGAGCACCTCACCGCTCCGCCGAGCGGTCCACGTGCTGCGGTCACACACGCCGAACGTAGGCCTGGTCGCTGTCCGGACGCCGAACGTAGGAGTGGACGCACTATGAGCGCTCAGAGTGCGACTACTCCTACGTTCGATGGCCGCCCGCGCAGGTCTCAGACCCGACGTGTCAGTAGTTACCCCGGGCGATCCAATTCTTGCCGTCTGCCGCGATCCCTTCGAGGATGCGAAGGGTCGGTGCGAACCCGGTGGTATCGAGGCTTATGTCCAACGAGTTCTCCGGTTCGCCCTCGGGATCGCGGTCAGGCCGTTCGGGGTTCCGTAGGTCGTGCTCGGCGAGCTCCCGATCTGGTCCCTTGGTGACGAGGATGTCTCTGGTCGGTCCGTTGGTGAGAGTCAACCGCAGGTTCTGCCTGCCGTCAGTGCTTTTGACGACGTTGACCGAGGAGACCGCATCGAAGCGGAAGGTGTTGCGTTCCTCGCCGGTGAACCCACCTGTTTCGAAGTTCAGCACCTTGCTGACCTCGCGGACGCCGTCTTCGGTGATCAGGAACAGCCGCAATGCGTATCTGTCGTACCGCCAAGGACCGTTGAGTTCCTGAGCTCTGCTCGCGCTAGTGGTAGGAACCCGGAGTACGGCGTATGAGATCACGTCGCGCCACGAAATGCGGAAGTGCTCAAGAGCATCGGCGATCAGGATCGTGGTATCGCTGCGCAGCCAGGTCTCCATCTCGTCCTCGCTCGGCCGGGTGTCGACAAGCCGTTGCTTCCAGCGGAGGAATTCGTTCTCTCGCCCCTCCTTGCGCCGTCGTGCGTCGTCGATGTCGTCGAGGTAGTGGCGCCTTCCACTGGCGACCCAGTGCCACTTTTTCGCGGTGTACACCCCGCTGGCCACGGCGAGGAACGTGACGATCGCTGCTCCGACTGGTTGGGCCTGGATCGCGTTCTGGACGACTGTGCCGAATGTGAGCAACAGGATCGTCAGCCCTAGCACGCAACGTAGCTTGGTCTTGTCGGTGACGTGATAGCGCACCCTGTGGTCGTCGAGGGTGCCCGCGCGCCACTGCTTCTCCACGTCGACGGCGTGGTAGCGGATCAGCCAGACGACGCTTGCGAACGAGACGTCGCGCTCTCGGTAGATCTCGACGATCTCGTCTCGCAGGTAAGCGCGGAGGCCGGCTGTCTCGGCTAGCCACCAGTCCTTGTGGCTGCCGTGCGGCCTGTACTTGCTGAAGTAGTACTCGAACGACTTGGTGACACTCGCGGCGAATCCCTGTTCCTGGGCGCTGGCACCGGCTGGACTGCCTTGCCGCCGACGTTCTTCCCTGCTGAGCCGCCTGACGCGATAGCGCCATTCGAAAGCATTGCGGCCAGTGACACAGGCCGCGGCCACCGCGAGGGCGTACGCCACTATCGCCACGGGAGCAGCGCTACTCAGAGTCAGCCACCCGAGGTATCCGACGGTGAGGACGCAAAGGAGGGTTCCTGTAGCGATCCGGGCACGTTCACCAGGAGCGATGTGCGGACGCTCGGCAGGGCGGACTCTGGGCCCGGCAGGGTCGGGTTCGAAGTAGGCCCAGACCCGGTGACGCCGGTTCGCGGAATAGCGGTCGAGACGGGCTTGCTCCCTGATCTTCGCCCAGAC
The DNA here is from genome assembly GCF_040656015.1 of Promicromonospora sp. NPDC050249. Classification (NCBI taxonomy): domain Bacteria; kingdom Bacillati; phylum Actinomycetota; class Actinomycetes; order Micrococcales; family Promicromonosporaceae; genus Promicromonospora; species Promicromonospora sp. NPDC050249. The sequence goes on from NZ_JBFAKY010000020.1 coordinate 6,612, forward strand.
CTTGTCCTTCGTCGCCGCCGAGAGCAACTTGTCGAGGTGCCGAATCACCATTTCTCGGGTCTCCACGGGCAGCGCCAAGATCTGCTTCTCTGCCAGTTTTGTGCCCTCTGTCGATGGGCGGAGCCGGTGAACTATAAGTTCACGGATCGCACCGAGCGCCTGGCCGTACTGCTCGTCGTCCTCGTAGGTGACGAAACGTTCGGCCGCGGCGAGGAGACGGATGCGTTCGTCCTTCGTGAGGTCCCGGTCCGACCGCGCACTGAACATCGACAACGCCCAGTGAAAGCGCACGTCCGCGGTGTCCAGCCCATCGGCTATGGCCTCGCTGAACAGTTCCTCGGCCTTACGGGGAACTCCATCCTCCAGGTACCTTATGCCCGTCTTGTACTTCTTCTCCGGCGGATCGTTCGCACTGATCTGGTAGACGTTCGCGTTGTGGACGACGCTCGCCTGAATGCCGACGGTAGCCCCGTGCCCGGCGGTGTTGTCTGTCGTGATCGTCGGCGGTTCAGGAGGCGGGGGCGGTGCGGCGTGGGCGTTCATGCGAGACCGTTCACGGCCGTGATGACGACGGCGGTCTTCGCCGCAAGATCCGTCACGTCGCCCACGAGGCCCTTGAGGCGCTTGAGTGCAAGTACGGACTTCTTCCTGGTCGCCAGGTCGGGGTCGCGGAGCGCGGTCTCAGCAGCCGCGATCTCGGTCTGCGCGGCCGTGTAAGTGTCGTCGTCGAGGGCGCCGTCGGCGCGGTGGCGATCGAGCAGAACACGAAGCTCAGCCAGTGCCTTGGGTGGGTCTACTTCCTGAGCGTGCTGCGGTGTCGTCGACATCCAGACGGAACTGCCGGCGACGTTCGCCGCCTGGATCCCCACGTTGCCTGAGGCTGTGTTGTTCACGGTGGTGCTGGTCGGGGCAGGCGGGAGTGTGGCGCGAGAATCGTTCGGGGTCATGGACGTCTCCTCTGCTTCGTTGGCCAGTTCGACTGCGAGCTCGATCGCGAATGCCGCGGCGTGCGCCGCCGCCCGGGGTTGCCAGGTGCCATCGTTTGCCGAGGTCTTCTCACCGTCGGCCCGGTCGCTGATGCCGCGGATGATGGCGACCGGGGCACTGTTGAGGTGACCGGCATGGGCGATGCCAGCAGCCTCCATCTCGATCGCCGTTGTGTCGTTGTAGTGCTCGCGTATCCGACGAGCCTCGACGGATACCCGAGAGTTCAGGACCACCTCGCCTGCCGCGATGGAACCAAATCTGACACTCGGACGGCCGCCGTCCGACATCCGGGCGTCGAGCGGCAATCGGGCTGTCCAGGTCCCGGAACGCTCGAGCTGGTGAGCGAGCTGGCTGAGATGGTGGGACGTCTCCCAGGTCCTGGGGCGTGCCTTGTGACCGTCGTCCTCGCTGGTGCCTCCGTGGTAGGCGTAGACGCGGTCGGCCACCACGATCTGGCCGAGTGGTATGGAGTCCCACACTGCTCCCGCCACTCCGACGAACAGGGCCGCCACCGGCGAGAACTTCTGGATGGCCCGCTCGGCGAGCACAGCCGAATTCGAGTTGCCGACTCCGACGAGGCCGAGTGCGATCCGGCAGTCCGTGCCGTTGACGGTGCCTATCTCGAACCGCGTCCCGCTGCTGTGGCGATGTTGCTCGATGTCCTTCAGGTGCTTCCGGACTGCCTTGTACTCGAGATCCAGTGCTGTCAGAACGACGACCACGCGTGTGTCAGTCATCGACCCTCCTCGGAATCGTTCGATGGTTCAGGGCGGGTGAGCGGGGGGTGCAGTGTGGTGGCAGGTCCCGCGCGGAACAGGCGGGCGGGACGGCCGGTTGTCATGCGTCGGTCAGCGCCGGCGGACTCGATGAAGCCCGGAACGCGCTGGACCTTGCGGTAGAAGTTGCGTGGGTCGAGGTCGACTCCCCACACCGCCTCGTAGACCTCCTGGAGGTCGGTGATGGTGAAGGTCTTGGAGCAGAAGGCTGTCGCCAGCGGTGTGTGCTCAAGTTTTGTCCTCGCCCGCTCGACGGCGTCGCTGACGATCTTCCAGTGGTCGAACGCGAGCTGGACCTGGCCGGACAGGGCGTGCTCGACGGGCACCCATGCGGCTCCTGACGCGTCGGTGCCGGCGACAGGCTCGGGAAGCCCTGGTGCGATCGCCAGGTAGGCGATCGAGAGCACGCGGCCGCGCGGGTCGCGACCGGGTGTGCCGTAGGCCCCGAGCTGCTCGATGTGCAGACCGGCGCCATCCAGATCCGCCTCCTCCTGGAGCTCGCGCAGGGCGGCGGCGTAGATGTCCTCCTCGGAGTTGTTGAGGAACCCTCCCGGCAGGGCCTGGGCGCCCTTGAAGGGCTCGATCCCCCGCTCGATCAGCAGCACGTGGAAGACCGACGCACGCAAGGTCAGGATCACGAGGTCGACCGCCACCAGGATCTCCGGTGGCGTCCACGTGTCTTCGTCGTCGGTCACCTGTCATCACCCCCCTTAATGTCGAACTGACAATAAGGGCTGGGAGGCCGACCGGGCAAGAGCAAGCTGGAATATGGATGCGCCGAACGTAGGAGTAGTCGCACCCCGAGCGTTCAGGGTGCGACTACTCCTACGTTCAACGGCTCACGCCTCGGCGGCCTGGCGCAGCCCCGTCAGTTGACGACCGTGCCCTTCGGGACCACCGTCAGGCCCGACTCCGTGACCGTGAAGCCCCGCGCCCGGTCCTCGTCGTGGTCGACGCCGATCCGGGCCCGCTCGTTGACGATGACGTTCTTGTCGACGATCGCCCGGTGCACGTGCGCGTACCGGTGCACCTGGACGTCGTCCATCAGCACGGAGTTCGACACGTTCGAGTACGAGTGCAGGTGCACGCCCGGCGAGAGCACGGACCCCGCGGCCTGCGCGCCCGAGATCAGCACGCCCGGCGAGACTATGGATTCCGCCGCGTGGCCCATGCGCCCCGGACCGGCGTGCACGAACTTCGCCGGCGGCAGGCCGGTGTAGCCCGTGTACAGCGGCCAGTCGTAGTTGTAGAGGTTGAAGATCGGGTGCACGGCGATGAGGTCGACGTGGGCGTCGTAGTAGGAGTCGATGGTCCCGACGTCGCGCCAGTAGCCGCGGTCGCGGTCGGTGGAACCCGGCACGTCGTTGCGGATGAAGTCGTACACGCCGGCCTCGCCCTGCGCGACGAACGCGGGGATGATGTCGCCGCCCATGTCGTGCCGCGAGTCCGGGTTCGCTGCGTCCTTGGTGACGGCCTCGACCAGCGCGTCGGCGTCGAACACGTAGTTGCCCATCGAGGCGAGGATCTCGCCGGGGGAGTCGGGCAACCCCGTCGGGTCGGTCGGCTTCTCCAGGAACTCGCGGATCTTCGTCGGGTCGGCGGGGTCGACGTCGATGACGCCGAACTGGTCGGCCATGCCGATCGGCTGCCGGATCGCGGCGACCGACGCCCGCGCCCCCGACTCGATGTGTGCGTCCACCATCTGGGAGAAGTCCATGCGGTAGACGTGGTCCGCCCCGACCACGACCACGATGTCGGGCCGCTCGTCATCGATGATGTTGAGGCACTGGTAGATCGCGTCGGCACTGCCGAGATACCAGTGCTTGCCCACGCGCTGCTGCGCGGGGACCGGCGCCACGAAGTTCCCCAGCAGCGGCGACATGCGCCACGTCTTGGAGATGTGGCGGTCCAGGGAGTGGGACTTGTACTGCGTCAGCACGACGACGTGCAGGTAACGCGAGTTGACGATGTTGGAGAGAGCGAAGTCCACCAGACGGTAGATGCCGCCGAAGGGCACTGCGGGCTTGGCGCGGGCGGCGGTCAGCGGCATCAGCCGCTTTCCCTCGCCGCCGGCGAGGACGATCGCTAGGACGCGAGGAGCGGAAGCCATACGGGTGACATTAAGCCCTTTTGGGCTGGTCCGTCAGATGGCACGCTGAGACTTCGCGCACGCTAGGTTGGCCAGATGTCCGACGTCGCTGCCGCACCAGGCTTCGCCCCCCGTTCCGTTCCTGCCCCGGAGCCCGAGCATCGCCCCGGAGGGCGGCCCGACGGCAGCCTCCGCGTCGACCTGCTGACCCGCGAGTTCCCGCCGCACGTCTATGGCGGTGCGGGCGTCCACGTGGCCGAGCTCGCCGCGGTGCTCGCGCTGCACGCCGACGTGCGGGTGCGCTGCTTCGACGGCCCGCGCGACGCCGCGACCGAGGCCTCGGGCGTCACCGGGTACCTGACCCCGAAGGCGCTCGCGGGCGCTAACCCCGCGCTGGCCACGCTCGGCACGGACCTCGTCATGGCCGACGATGTCGCCGGCGCCGACCTGGTCCACTCGCACACCTGGTACGCCAACATGGCGGGCCACCTGGGCGGGCTGCTGCACGGCGTGCCGCACGTGGTCACCGCACACTCCCTGGAGCCGCTGCGCCCCTGGAAGGCCGAGCAGCTCGGCGGCGGCTACACCCTCTCGTCGTGGGCCGAGCGCACCGCGTACCTGGGTGCGGCGGGCGTCATCGCGGTCTCGGCGGGCATGCGGGCCGACATCCTGCGCGTCTACCCGGAGCTCGACCCCGAGCGCGTGCACGTGGTGCACAACGGCATCGACCTGTCGGGCTGGCGTCGCCCGGCGGCGGACGACGACGCCGCGCAGGCCGCCGCCGCGGCGACCGTGCGCCGCCACGGGATCGACCCCGACCGGCCGGCCGTCGTGTTCGTCGGCCGCATCACCCGGCAGAAGGGTCTGCCGTACCTGCTGCGCGCCGCCGCCGAGCTGCCCCCGGAGGTGCAGCTCGTGCTGTGCGCGGGCGCACCCGACACCCCGGAGATCATGGCCGAGGTCCTGCGCCTGGTCGAACGTCTGCGCGAGTCCCGCACGGGCGTCGTCTGGATCGAGGAGATGCTGCCGCGCCCCGACCTCATCGCGGTCCTGGCGGCCTGCACCGTCTTCGTCTGCCCGAGCGTCTACGAGCCGCTCGGCATCGTGAACCTCGAGGCCATGGCCGTTGGCCTGCCCGTGGTCGGCACGGCCACGGGCGGCATCCCCGAGGTGGTCGACGACGGCGTCACCGGCCTGCTGGTCCCCATCGACCAGTCCGACGACGGGACGGGCACGCCGCTCGACCCCGACCGCTTCGTCGCCGACCTCGCGGCGGCGCTGACGCGCGTCGCGACCGATCCCGCGGGTGCCGCCGCGATGGGCGCCGCGGGGCGCCGTCGGGCCGAGGAGCACTTCACCTGGTCGGCGATCGGCGAGCGCACGATGGACGTCTACCGGCAGGTGCTCGGGCGAGCCTGAGGGCCGGGCAGTCCTGAGAGTCGGCACTTTCGTCGGTACCGGCCCCGCCCTGCCGCGGGCGAGGCTGGCCGCATGATCCAGATCGAGCACCTGACCAAGAGATACGGCACCACCACCGCGCTGGACGACGTGACCTGCGAGGTGGCGACCGGCAGCGTGACCGGCCTGCTGGGCCCCAACGGCGCGGGCAAGTCGACGCTGATGCGCGTCGTCCTGGGGCTGGACCACGCGACGTCGGGCACGGCGCTCGTGGCCGGCCGCCGGTACACGACGCTGCGCCGGCCGCTGACCGTCGTCGGCGCGCACCTGGGCGGGCGTCCGGTGCATCCGCGGCGCTCCGCCCGGCAGCACCTGCTCGCGCTGGCCCGCAGCAACCGGATCCCGGCGTCCCGCGTGGAGGAGGCGCTCGACCTCACCGGGCTGAGCGGCGTGGCGCGCCGCCGGGCGGGCGGGTTCTCGCTCGGGATGGGGCAGCGCCTGGGGCTGGCCGCCGCGCTGCTCGGCGATCCGCGCGCCGTGCTGCTCGACGAGCCCGTCAACGGCCTGGACACCGACGGCGTGCGGTGGATCCGCCGTCTGTTGCGCCGGCTGGCCGACGACGGCCGCACCGTGCTGATCTCCAGCCACCTGATGTCCGAGGTGCAGCTCGTGGCCGACCGCGTCCTGGTGCTCGGCAGGGGCCGGCTGCTGGCCGACGTGCCCACCGCTGAGCTCGCCGCGCGGGCCACGCCGGAGCACCTGGCGGAGGGCATGTCGGCCCTGGAATCGGGATACCTGAACCTCGTCGAGGGCTCCGCCGAGTACCTGGCCGACGCCGGTCCCGCGGCCGGCACGTCCGCCTCCCGCGGGACCGTCGCCACGGGGACGGAGGTGCGCCGTGCTGGCTGACGCGCTCCGCGAGCTCTCCGCCGTCGTCCGCGCCGAGTGGGGCAAGGCGTGGTCGGCCCCTGAACCCGTGCTCTGGCTCGGGTCGGCCACCGCGATCGCCCTGGTCACGGCGCTGACGCTCGCCAACGACGTGGTGCACGCCGTCTCGACGGGGGAGCTGCCGCCGGGCGCCCGGGTGCCCGTGACCGACATCCTCGGGCCCGTGGTGAGCTTCGCGCAGATCGCCGTGACCGGGTTCGCCCTCCACCTGGTGACACCGGAGTACGCGGCGGGGTCCGTGGGGCCCACCTTCCTCGCCACGCCGCGCCGGTGGGTGGTGGTGGCCGCAAAGACCGTCGTCGCCGGCGCCGTCGCGGCGACGCTCGGCGCGGTGCTCGGACCGGCGTCGGCCCTGGTGGCCCGCACGGTGCTGGGCGAGAACGCGGGCGCGCCCGTCCCGCTCGCCGAGGCGTCGGCGGGAGCCGCAGGGGTGTTCGCGGCGGCCGCGGTGATCGCCGTCGGGCTCGGCTTCCTGTGCCGTAGCGCGGTGGGCGCGCTGTCGGCCGCGTTCGTCCTGCTCGTGGTCACGCTCGCCGCGCCGGTCACCGCCGGCCCGTGGCTGCCCGGACCGGCCGGCGTGGCGTTCGTCGACGGCGCCGCCGACCTCTCCCGGCCGCTCGCGGTCGCGGTGCTCGCCGCCTGGTCGGTCGCTGCCTTCGGCGCGGCCGTGTGGACGGTGGCGCGCCGGGATGCCTAGCCTCGGGCCGATGAGAACGCACCCGGTGCTGCGCTGGGCCGTCCCGGCGTTCCTCGTGGTCCAGGCCGGGGTGCTGGGGCTCGCCTGGTGGGCGGGCTCGGGGCTGCTGCTCGCCCTCGCCGAGCTGACGGCGCTCACCGGGTTCGGCTGCCTGCTGCTCCTGGGCCAGTACCTGCTGCTGCGCGGCCGGTACGCCCGGGAGCGGGAGGCGGCCCGCCGCGCCGCCGAGCGGCGTCGGGTCGCCGACGAGGTGCACGACCTGGTGGGTCACGAGCTCAGCCTCATCGCCATGCAGGCGGGGCTGCTCGAGCTGCGGGTCGACGGCGCGGACGCTGAGCTCGCCGGACAGCTGCGGGCACAGGCCGAGCGCGCCGTGGCGAGCCTGCACGACACCGTCGCCCTGCTGCACGGCACGGCGCGCGACGAGCCGGTCACGGACGACATCGAGGACCTCGTCGCGCGGGCCCGGCAGGCCGGTGCGCTGGTCACGCTGCACGGCGACGTCGACAGGGTGGCGGTGCCCGCCCGCCTGGCGGTGCACGCGATCGTCCGCGAAGGGCTCACCAACGCCGCACGGCACGCCTCGGGCAGCCCGGTCGCCGTCGTGCTGTCGGGTTCGGCAGGGGCGCCGGGCGACGTCGTCGAGGCACGCGTGGCGACCTCCGGCGCACCGGCGCCCGCGGAGGCCGGCCACGGCGGGCACGGGATCGACGCGCTGCGCCGCCGGGTCGCTGCGCTCGGCGGCAGCCTGGAGGTCCGGCACGACGACGCCACGCACGTCCTGGCCGCCTCCGTGCCCGCCCAGCCCACGGGCGATCCGCTCGGGAGCGCCGAACTCGTCGAGCCGGTGGGCACGCGTCCGCTGCGCGCCCTGGTCCGTCAGACGGCGGTGCCGGTAGCGGTGGCGTGCGCCGCCGTCGTCGGGTTCTGGACCTGGGCGTCCCACGACACCACCGCGGAACCCGAGGTCATCGCCCGGTTCGCCGTCGGCCTGCCGACCGCCGAGCTGGACGCCCTGGTGCCCGAGCGGCAGGCGCTCGTCCGCCTCGCGCGGTCGCCCGAACCACCTCCCGGCTCGACCTGCCGCGCCTACACCGACGGGAACTTTCCCCTCGCCGCCGCGTCCGTCGAGGTGTGCGCCGACGGCGACGCGGTCACCCGCGTCACGAACCTCGCCGCGGAGCCCCTGTGGTGAGGGTCCGGGTTCTCCTGGTCGACGACGACTCCCGCGTGCGTGACGTGCTCGCGGCCACCTTCGCCACCGACCCGGACATCGACGTCGTCGCGCAGGCCGCGGACGGCCGCGAGGCGCTCGCCGTGCTCCGGTCGCGGCTGTTCGACGTCGTGGTGCTGGATGTCCGGATGCCGGTGCTCGACGGGCTCGGCACGCTGGAGGCGATCCGCAGGGAGCGGATCGAGGTGCGGGTCGTCGTGCTGACGAGCTTCGGCGAGAGCGAGTACGTGCGCCGGGCGATCGGCCTGGGCGCGGACGGGTTCCTGCTCAAGTCAGGCGACCCGCACGACCTCCTGCGGGCGGTGCGGGGGACCGCGGCGGGGGAGACGTGGCTGTCGCCCGCCGTCGCCCACCAGGTCGCCCGGGACCTGCGCCGCGGACGCGCCGGGGAGGACGACGCCGAGCACGCCGCCGACCGGCTCGCGGCCCTGACGGCCAGGGAGCACGATGTGGCGGACCTGCTCGCCCAGGGCCGCACCAACGCGGAGATCGCCGCGGACCTGCACCTCAGCGAGAGCACGGTCAAGGCGTACGTCAGCTCGGCGATGGACCGGCTCGGCGTCCGCAACCGGGTGGAGCTCGCGTGGCGGGTCTGGTCCGCCCGGGGCGGGTGAGCTGTCGGCGCTCAGCGCACCTCGCCGTAGGTGGCCGCGCTCATCGCGTGGCGGGCCGTACGGTCGACCTCGCGCAGCGCCGTGGAGCGCTGGTCGACCTGGAAGACGTTCACCGCGCCGCCGTCGTCCACCGTGCCCAGGGCGACGATGGCGCGCAGGCGGCTGGCCAGGTCCAGCACGCGGGCACGCCGACCGTCCAGGTGCGGCACGGGCCAGGACGACGTGCTGGCGGACCGGATCCGCTCGATCGCGTCGGCGGCGTCGTCGCGCCAGCGGGCCACGTCGAGCTGGTCGAGGGCGTCGGTGGCCGTCATCAGGCTCGTGCGGAGCTCACGCTCGGCGTCGGCGACCGAGCCGACGGCGCCGAGCACCAGGGTGGTCCACGCGGGGACCTCCAGCACCTGCCACGTCACCATGTGCCCGGGCTCGATATGGCTGCCGAACGCCTGGACCTTGGGCACCGCCGCCCAGCTCCCGTCCGGCGTCGTGACCACCACGCACTCCCCGGCCTCCGTGGCCTCGAGGTTGGCGACCGCGGGCACGCCCGCCGGGTCGCCGGGCGCGGGCAGCAGCGCGCAGACCTCGCGCGGCCCCGTCGTCCAGGCGGTGAAGAGCGTGTCGAGGTTGGTGCCGTCGGCAAAGCCGGGTAGCCCCTCCACGGTGTGCGGCTCGTCGTCGCCCACCACGGACTTCACGGCGTCCGAGGTGTCGCCTATGCCCTGCAGCCACAGGGCGAGCAGCACGCTCCGGGGGAGGTCCTGATCGGTGTCCACCGCAGAACTGTAAATGACTACTCCTCGGGTATCGTCGGTGCCCATGAGCTCGGTTCTCCAACTCACGGGCGTCACCGTCCGTCGCGGCACCTCGACCATCCTCGATTCCGTGGACTGGCAGGTGAACGAAGGAGAACGGTGGATCGTGCTCGGCCCGAACGGTGCGGGCAAGACAACTCTCCTCCAGATCGTCGCGGCGCGCCTCCACCCGACGTCGGGTACGGCAAAGATCCTCGACTCGACCCTCGGCAGGGTCGACGTGTTCGAGCTCCGCCCGCGCATCGGTATCTCGAGCGCTGCGCTCGCCGAGCGTCTCCCGACGGCTGAGACGGTGCGCGACGTCGTGCTGACCGCCGCCTACGGCGTGACCGGCCGCTGGACCGAGACCTACGACGAGCTCGACGAGCAGCGCGCGAAGGACCTGCTGGCGCTGTTCGACGTCGACCACCTCGCCGACCGCACCTACGGCACCCTGTCGGAGGGCGAGCGCAAGCGCGTGCAGATCGCCCGCGCCCTCATGACCGACCCGGAGCTGCTGCTGCTCGACGAGCCCGGCGCCGGTCTCGACCTGGGCGGCCGCGAGGAGCTGGTGGCCGCGCTCTCCGAGCTCGCGCACGACCGGCTCTCCCCGGTCCTGGTGCACGTGACGCACCACGTCGAGGAGATCCCGCCGGGCTTCACGCACCTGCTGCTGATGAAGAAGGCGGGCATCCAGGCCGCCGGGCCGATCGAGGAGGTCCTGACCGCGGACAACCTCTCGGCGGCGTTCGGGCTCCCGCTCATCGTGGCGCACGGCGGCGGGCGCTGGCTCGCTCGCGCTGCTCGCTGAACCGCAGGCTGATCGGGCCGCCGATCCGGCGTCGAACCGCGCGCGATCAATGCGCGCCGGCGTCGTCGACGCTGAAATAATCTGCGCAACAAAGAAACCAAGTTGAAACACCGATTTCGCTACCGCTGTGTCAGTGGACCTTGGTAAAGTCCGGGCAAAGGTCCGAGGTGGCGGTAGATTCACCGCGAGGACCCGTCGGCGGAGAGGTTCCGTCGACGACCGGTCACCAGCCGGAGTGGAAGCTCGGAGGGAGCACCCATGGCCTGGTTGTGGTGGGTAGGCGCAGCGCTGATATTCGCGTTGATCGAACTCTTGTCACTGGATTTCGTCTTCATCATGTTCGCGGGCGGCGCGCTGGCCGCAGGCGTGGCGAACGCGGCCGGCAGTCCGCTGTGGGTGCAGGCGATCGTCTTCGTCGTGGCCTCCGTCGTGCTGCTCGTGACGCTGCGACCCACGCTCATTCGTCACCTGCGCAACAGCACGCCGAAGGCGCCCACCAACGCCGAGGCGAACGTGGGGCGCACCGCGTCGGTCGTCCAGGAGGTCAGCACCGCGTCGGGGCTGATCAAGCTCAGCGGCGAGGTGTGGAGCGCACGAGCCGTACCCGGCTCGCCTCTGCTGGCTGCCGGCACTAGCGTTCGTGTGGTCCAGATCGACGGCGCGACCGCCGTCGTCGAGCCGGCCTGACGGCCTGGCGCCTGGGCGCGGCCTTTGCTGTTGCAGTCCCAGCGTGAAGCAGTCCCAGTCGGAAGCTGCCGTTCCAGTCAGAAGCTTGAAACAGTCCGTGCGGGCCTAGGTGCCCGCGTAAGGAGACGTCGTGGAGTCATTCGGGCAAGTCCTGCTCTATCTGATCATTGCCCTGGTCGTGATCGTCGGTATCGTCGCGGTGATCCGTGCGGTGCGGATCGTTCCTCAGTCGGTGGCGCTCGTGGTCGAGCGCCTCGGTCGGTACTCGAAGACGCTCGACCCCGGCCTGCACGTGCTGGTGCCGTTCGTCGACCGGGTCCGCGCCGGCGTCGACCTGCGTGAGCAGGTCGTGTCGTTCCCGCCCCAGCCGGTGATCACCAGTGACAACCTGGTCGTCGAGATCGACACCGTCATCTACTTCCAGGTGACGGACGCCAAGTCCGCGGTCTACGAGATCGCGAACTACATCACGGCGATCGAGCAGCTCACCGTCACGACCCTGCGTAACGTCATCGGTTCGATGGACCTGGAGCAGACGCTCACCAGCCGTGACCAGATCAACGGCCAGCTCCGTGGCGTGCTCGACGAGGCGACCGGGCGCTGGGGCATCCGCGTCAACCGTGTCGAGCTCAAGTCGATCGAGCCGCCGCCCTCGATCCAGGGCGCGATGGAGCAGCAGATGCGCGCCGAGCGTGACCGCCGTGCCGCGATCCTGACCGCGGAGGGCATCAAGCAGTCGGCCATCCTGACCGCCGAGGGTGAGAAGCAGTCCGCGATCCTGACCGCTGAGGGTGCCGCGCAGTCGCAGATCCTGCGGGCCGAGGGTGAGTCGCGCGCGATCATCCAGGTCTTCGACGCCATCCACCGCGGTAACGCGGACCCCAAGCTGCTGGCCTACCAGTACCTGCAGATGCTGCCGCAGATCGCGCAGGGCACGTCGAACACGACGTGGGTCATCCCCACCGAGTTCACCGCGGCGCTGGGCAGCATCGCCCAGGGCTTCGGCGGGACGCCGGGCATGCCGGGCATCCCGACGCCTCCTGGCGGCGACAGCCCGTCCGACGGCCCGCGCCCGGCGGCGCCGGTCCTCGACAAGCCGCTGCTGCAGGACCCGAGCGAGGCTCTCGCCGAGGCGCAGCGTCAGGCGGAGGCCGCCGTGGCCGACGCGACGAGCGCGGGCACCCGGTCGGGCGAGCCGTTCGACCCGACCCACGAGCGCGGGCAGCGACCGGCCGGTGGCCCGACGCCGCCTCCGCCGGCGCCCCCGGCCCCGCCGGCACCGCCGGCCGGCTGAGCCTGAGCGTACGAGCGACGACGTAGAGCGCCTGTCCGACTCTCCCTGATGTCACGGGGAGAGCCGGACAGGCGCTCTACTTCGTCGCCCGTACGCTCCCCGGATAACGAGTTGCGGAGTGAGTGCTCACTCATTTAGCGTCGAGGCATGGACAACGCACGACGTCGGGCAGCCCCCATGGCGCCGGAGGACCGCAAGGCGGCCATCATCGACTCGGTGCTCCCGCTCGTCGCGGAGCGCGGCAACGACGTCACGTCCCGCGAGCTGGCGCAGGCCGCCGGCGTCGCGGAGGGCACCCTGTTCCGGGCCTTCGGCGACAAGACGGCGCTGGTCGGAGCCGTGGCGGTCGAAGGACTGCACCGTGCGGCCGGGCCGGAGGAGACGTTCGCCGAGCTCACGGCGATCGACTCGACGCTTCCGCTGGAGCGGCGGCTGGAGCTCGTGATCGAAGCGGGCAGGGGCCGCACCGCAGAGGCCATGCGGTGGATGTCCGTGCTGCGCCAGCTGCGGGTCGCCATGCCCCCGGGCGACGACGACGCGACCCGCCGTCGGATGACCGCGTTCCGCGACGAGCTGATGACCCAGCGCGTGAGTCAGCACGCGGCTACCGTCGGCGGCATCACCGCGGTCCTGGCGCCGGACCTGCACCGCCTGCGCGTCCCCGTCGAGGTGGCGATCGCGCTCATCGAGTCAGCCATCGCCGGTACGCACACGCGGCTCGACGACCTGCTGCCGGAGATCCCCGCCGACGTCCTTGCGGACGCCCTCGTGAACGGCCTTGCCGGTCCACCGAACGCGCCGGCGAAAAAGCCTGGCCTTGAGCTCCCGGACGCAGCAGCCTCCAGTACTGCGGCACCGGGCGCCCCAACCCCTGGTTCTCCAGCCCCCAGCCTCGAAGGGAACTGTTTTTAATGCTTGTCACGCTTGCCCGAAAGTACTTGGGCCCGTACCGCTGGGCGGTGGTAGCGGTGCTCGTCCTGCAGCTGGTGCAGACGCTCGCGGCGCTCTATCTGCCCAGCCTGAACGCAGACATCATCGACGACGGCGTGGTGGTCGGCGACATCGGCCACATCTGGCGCACCGGCGGCTGGATGCTCGTCGTGTCGCTGGGCCAGGTCGTGGCCTCCGTCGTCGCCGTCTACTTCGGCGCGCAGGTCGCCACGGCGTTCGGCCGGGACCTGCGACGCGACCTGTTCCACACCGTGCAGACGTTCTCCGCGCGGGAGATGGCGCAGTTCGGCGCGCCGACCCTCATCACGCGGGGCACCAACGACGTGCAGCAGGTCCAGATGACCGTGCTCATGACGTTCACCATCATGGTGATGGCGCCGATCATGCTGGTCGGCGGAGTCATCCTGGCGCTGTCCGAGGACGTCACGATGTCCGGCCTCCTGCTGGTCATCGTCCCGGTGCTGGCCGCGACGGCCGGCGTCATCGTGTGGCGCATGGTGCCGCACTTCCGGCGCATGCAGAAGCGGATCGACGCCATCAACAGCGTGCTGCGCGAGCAGATCACGGGCCTGCGGGTCGTGCGCGCGTTCGTGCGTGAGGGCCGCGAGAAGGAACGCTTCGGCGTGGTGAACGAGGAGCTGTACGACACCTCGCTCCGCGCCGGCCAGCTGATGGCCCTCACGTTCCCCGTGGTCATGCTCATCATGAACATGTCCTCGGTGGCTGTGCTGTGGTTCGGCGCGCGTGAGATCGAAGCGGGAGAGTTGGAGATCGGCTCCCTGACGGCGTTCCTGAGCTACCTCATGTACATCCTCATGGCCGTGATGATGTCCACGATGATCTTCATGATGATCCCGCGTGCGGCTGTCGCCGCGGAGCGGATCGGGGAGGTGCTCGAGACGAAGTCGTCGGTCGTCGACCCGGAGAACCCGGTGCGGCTGGTCTCGACAGACTCGACAGACTCGACCGGCGAGGAGGGCTCGATCGGCGAGGACGAAGCACCGCGCGGTCGCGTCACCTTCGAGGACGTCGAGTTCCGCTACCCGGGTGCGGAGGCGCCCGTGCTGCACGACCTGACGTTCGCCGCCGAGCCGGGCCAGATCACCGCGATCATCGGCTCGACGGGCGCGGGCAAGTCGACGCTGCTGAACCTGGTGCCGCGCCTGTTCGACGCGACGGGCGGGACGGTACGCGTCGACGGGATCGACGTCCGCGACGTCACGCAGCGCGACCTGGGCTCGCTCATGGGGCTGGTGCCGCAGAAGGCGTTCCTGTTCACCGGGACCGTCGCGGACAACCTCCGGTACGGCAAGCCCGACGCCACCGAGGAGGAGATGTGGGCCGCGCTCGAGGTGGCGCAGGCGCGTGACTTCGTCGAGGCGCTGGGCAACGACGAGAACGGCAGCGGCCTCGAGGCGGTGGTGGCGCAGGGCGGTGCCACGTTCTCCGGCGGGCAGCGGCAGCGGCTGGCGATCGCGCGGGCGGTGATCCGGCGCCCACGGATCTACCTGTTCGACGACAGCTTCTCCGCGCTCGACTACGCGACCGACGCGCGGCTGCGGGCGGCCCTGCGGCCGCAGACCCGCGATGCGACGACGATCATCGTGGCCCAGCGGGTGGCGACCATCCGGGACGCCGAGCAGATCCTGGTGCTCGACCACGGCCGCATCGTCGGCAGGGGCACGCATGCGGAGCTGCTGGCCGACAACCCGACGTACCAGGAGATCGTGACGTCCCAGATGAGCCTGGAGGAGGCAGCGTGAGCAGCGTGAGCGGGGAAGACAAGCCTCAGGGCGAGGCGGCGGGAACGGCGGCCAAGGCCGCGCCGTCGGCGCCACCCGGACCGCCCAACCCGCGCCCGGGACCCGGGCCGATGGGCAACATGGGCATGCCCGTGCAGAAGCCCATGGACTTCAAGGGCTCGCTGCGCCGGTTCGCCGGCTGGCTGCGGCCCGAACGGCTGAACGTCGTGGTCCTCATGGTGTTCGGGATCGGCTCGGTGGCGCTCACCGTGCTGGGGCCCAAGCTGCTCGGCGACGCGACGAACGTGATCTTCGCGGGCTTCGTGGGGGCGCAGCTGCCCGCGGGCGGGACCACCGAGCAGGCGATCACGGCGCTCCGGGCCCAGGGCCAGGACCAGATGGCCGATCTCCTGTCGGGCGTGCCGGGAGTCGTGCCCGGGCAGGGCATCGACTTCACGCTGCTGGCGCAGACGCTCGGCTGGGTGGTCGCGGCGTACGTCGGGGCGTTCCTGTTCGGCTGGCTGCAGGCGCGCATCACCACCGGCGTCGTGCAGCGCACCATGCGGGACCTGCGCGACCAGGTGGAGGCGAAGCTGCACCGCATCCCGCTGTCCTACGTGGACGCCAAGCAGCGCGGCGAGATCCTGTCGCGCGTCACGAACGACATCGACAACGTGGCCCAGACGACTACGCAGACCCTCGCGCAGCTCGTCACGGCGGCGCTCACCGTGGTCGGCGTGCTCTTCATGATGTTCTGGATCTCGCCGATCCTTGCGCTCGTCGCGCTGGTGACGGTGCCGCTGTCCGTGGTCATGACCATGCAGATCGCCAAGCGCAGCCAGCCGCAGTTCGTCGAGCAGTGGGCGGCCACGGGGCGCCTCAACGCGCACATCGAGGAGTCGTTCACGGGTCACGCGCTCGTGAAGGTCTACGGGCACCAGGAGTCGACCGCCGAGGCCTTCGCCGAGGAGAACGCCTCGCTGTACTCGTCGAGCTTCAAGGCGCAGTTCATCTCTGGCACCATCCAGCCCGCCATGGGGTTCCTCGCGAACCTGAACTACGTGATCGTCGCGGTCATCGGTGGGCTCCGCGTGGCGTCGGGCACGCTGTCGCTGGGTGACGTGCAGGCGTTCATCCAGTACTCGCGCCAGTTCACGCAGCCGCTCACACAGGTCGCGTCGATGATGAACCTGCTGCAGTCCGGCGTCGCCTCCGCGGAGCGGGTGTTCGACCTCCTGGACGCACCCGAGCAGACCGCCGACCCCGCCGAGTCGCAGAAGGTGGAGCCGGTGCGCGGACGGGTCGCGTTCGAGGACGTCTCGTTCTCGTACACGCCCGACCAGCAGCTCATCACCGGCCTCGACCTGGTCGCGGAACCCGGTCAGACCATCGCCATCGTGGGCCCGACGGGCGCGGGCAAGACGACGCTGGTCAACCTCCTCATGCGGTTCTACGAGGTGGACGGCGGGCGCATCACCCTGGACGGTGTCGACACGCGGGACATGTCGCGCGACGACCTGCGCTCGTCCGTCGGGATGGTGCTGCAGGACACCTGGCTCTTCAAGGGCACCATCGAGGAGAACCTGCGGTACGGGGTGCCGGACGGCGCCACGGTCGGCGAGGAGGAGTTCCTCGCCGCCACCCGGGCGACCCACGTGGACCCGTTCGTGCGTACCCTGCCCGACGGTTACGACACGGTCGTGGACGAGGAGGGCTCGTCGGTCTCGGCCGGCGAGAAGCAGCTCCTGACGCTCGCGCGGGCGTTCCTCGCCGACCCGGCGATCCTGGTGCTCGACGAGGCGACGTCGTCCGTGGACACCCGCACCGAGGTGCTGGTGCAGGAGGCCATGAACCGGCTGCGCAAGGACCGGACGTCGTTCGTCATCGCGCACCGGCTGTCCACCATCCGCGACGCCGACGTGATCCTCGTGATGGAGCACGGCGACATCGTGGAGCAGGGCTCGCACGAGGACCTGCTCGCGGCGAACGGCGCGTACGCGCGGCTGTACGCGAGCCAGTTCGCGGCACCGGCGGTGGAGGAACCGGCGGCGACGTAACCGGCCGCCCGGGGTGGGCGCGGCGCGCTCCGAGGTGAACGTCAGTCGGCGGGGTGTGTTGCTCTGGGTAGACAAGATCTACGCAGAGCAACACACCTCGCAGTCGTAGGTTCTCCCCGCCGCGGGCGGTGGCGCCGGGGGCTGCTGGGCGGGTCGAGCCTTGTTTCGTTGACCGCTTCGGCATATCGTGTTTCGATAGTATCGATAAACGATATGCCAACCCCGGCGGACCCAGCGAAAAGGTGACGACCATGGCACACAGAGTGTTCAGCAGTCAGCAGCCCGACTTCCTCCTCCTGATGCTCGCGGGCGCCCTCGCCGTCGCCGCAGGGCTGGCGGGGATCGTCGAGGGCCTGATACGGGTCGTGCCCAACCGCGACGTCCCGGTGACCGTGGATCTCGCCGACGTGCCCCACGAGCTGCTGCTCGACGGGTCCGTGGCGGCCGAGGCGACCGAGGCGGTGGTCCGGGTCTCCGTTCTCGGACCGGTGCCGTACGCGCTGGTCCTGGCGGCGGCGCTGCTGCCGGCGATCACGCTGCTCGTGGTCGCCGGTTGCTTCGCCCTGCTCGGCCGGTCGTTCTACCGTGGCGACTTCTTCACGCGCGGGAACCTGGTGGCGCTCAATGCCGCCGCCGCGACGCTCGGCGCTGGTTCGGTGGTGATCCCCACGCTGGAGGGGACGGCGGCGAGCAGCGCGCTGGTGAACGCCGGTGCGGAGGCGAGCCAGGCGGTGGTGCTGGGGCTCGACATGACCATGCTGCTGGCCGGCTTGCTCCTCGGCGCCGTCGGCTATGCGTTCCAGCGTGGCGCCCGCCTGAAGCACGACACCGAGGGCCTCGTCTGATGCCCGTCGACGACGACGAGGCCCGCGTCCACTGCCGGCTCGACGAGATGCTCGACGAGCGCGGCATGACTCTCGCGAAGCTCGCCGAGCTGGTCGGCGTCACGGTGGTGAACCTGTCGGTGCTCAAGAACGACCGCGCCCGGGCGATCCGGTTCTCCACGCTGACGGCGGTCTGCGACGTGCTGCAGTGCGAGGTGGGTGATCTGCTCGTGGTGACCCCACGAGAGTGAGGGCCGCCGCTAGGGTCGGCGCGTGACCTCTCTCTTCACGGCGCCCGACGAAGGACGCACGCCCGACCCGAGCCTGGCGCACCGTCGCGCCGATGCCACCGTCACCCTGCGGGGACCGGACGGCTTGCCGCTCGCCGGCCACGACGTCGTCGTCCGGCAGACGCGGCACGCGTTCCTGTTCGGCTGCATCGGCTTCGACCTGATGGACCTCGCGAACGGCACCTCGCGGGACCCGGAGTACGACGGCCGCCTCGCCGAGGCGTGGTTCGACGTCTTCAACCAGACCACGCTCCCGTTCTACTGGGGCACGTTCGAGCCCGAGCGCGGGGCGCCGCGGACCGAGCCGCTGCTCGGCGCGGCGCGCTGGTTCGCCGAGCGCGGCGTGGTGGTCAAGGGGCACCCGCTCGTGTGGCACACGGTCCAGCCCGGCTGGCTCCGCGGCCTGCCCGGCGCCGAGGTGGAGCGCCTCCAGCGGGAGCGCATCCGGCGCGACGTCGCGGCGTTCCGCGGCGTGATCGACACCTGGGACGCGATCAACGAGGTGGTGATCATGCCCGTGTTCACCGCCGAGGAGAACGCCATCACGCCCCTGGCCCGGGTCAAGGGGCGCGTGGAGATGATCCGGATGGCGTTCGAGGAGGCGCGTGCAGAGAACCCGGGAGCGACTCTGCTGCTCAACGACTTCGACATGTCCACCGCGTACGAGTGCCTCATCGAGGCGGTCCTGGAGGCCGGGATCCGGATCGACCGGCTCGGCCTGCAGAGCCACATGCACCAGGGCTACTGGGGCGAGGAGAAGACCCTCGCGATCCTGGACCGGTTCTCCCGGTACAACATCCCGATCCACTTCACGGAGACGACGCTCATGTCGGGCGACGTGATGCCCGCGCACATCGAGGACCTCAACGACTGGCAGGTCGAGTCGTGGCCGTCGACGCCGGAGGGCGAGGCGCGCCAGGCCGACGAGGTGGAGCGCCACTACCGGACGCTGCTGTCGCACCCGAGCGTGGAGGCGATGACGTACTGGGGCCTGTCCGACCGGGGGATGTGGCTGAACGCGCCGGGTGGACTGCTGCGGGAGGACGGCTCGCGCAAGCCGGCGTTCGACCGGCTGCGGGAGCTCGTCAAGGGTGAGTGGTGGCTGCCGCCGACGACCCTGCGCACCGACGCTGAGGGCAGGGTGCGGTTCGGCGGCTTCCTCGGGGACTACCGCATCGAGGCGGCCGACGGCGGTGGGGCGGCCGAGGTGACGCTGGACGCGCCGGGGGCCGTGGACGTGGCCGCCGGTCTCTCGCTGAGGTAGGTCTCGACAGGCTCGACCAGCGCGATCCGTCGGTCGAGCCTGTCGAGACCCGGTGGGCTCAGCTCGCGGGGGCCGCCGCGATCGGCTCGGACGCGTTCAGGGCGTCGACCACCTGGTCGTAGTCGCCCCGGACCTCGCCGTAGCGGAGGAACTTGACCCGCTCGACCTGGATCTCGTGCGCGTCGGGCTGAGTCTCCAGGAGGCTCATGGTCTCGTCGGCGTACTCGTCCAGCGGCATGGCGTGCGGGTCCTCGTCGTGGCCCGGCATGAGCGTGGTCTGCACGGACGGCGGCACCAGCTCCGTGACGGACACGCTGGTGCCCGCGAACTGCAGGCGGATCGACTCCGACAGCATGTGGATCGCGGCCTTGCTCGCGTTGTACGTCGGGGTGACCCGCAGCGGGGCGTGGGCGAGACCCGAGGACACGGTGAGGATCGTCGCGTCCGGCCGGGACTGCAGGTGCTCGGTGAACGCGGCGATCAGCCGGATCGGGCCCAGCACGTTGGTGGTCACGACGGCCTCGGCGTCCGCGAGGAAGCCCGTGCTGCGCCAGTTCTCGGCCCGCATGATCCCGGCCATCGGCACCAGCACGTTGACGTCGGGGAACCGCTCGATCACCTCCGCGGAGGCCGTCCGGATCGACTCGGCGTCATCCGTGTCGATGCGGACGCCGGCGAGACCGTGGTCGGCGGCGAGGGCGTCCAGCGCCTCGGCGCTCCGCCCACCGACGATCACGGTGTTGCCCCTGGCCTGGAGCCGCAGCGCGAGGGCGAGACCGATACCGCGGGTCCCGCCGGGAATGAAGATGGTGTTTCCTTCTGTGTTCATGGCTCCACCGTGCGCCGCCCGGGCCGACGGCGGGAGAGACCCGGTGAACCAGGGAGCCGCGATCCCTGGCTCCCGAGCACGGCGCGGCGCACGATGGGCAGATGAACCGTGCAGCCCTCGCCGACTTCCTCCGCCGACGCCGGGAAGCCCTGCGCCCGTCCGACGTCGGTCTGGTGCCGGGCCCGCGCCGTCGGGCACCGGGACTGCGCCGCGAGGAGGTGGCGGCCCTGACCGGGATGTCCGTGGACTACTACGCGCGGCTGGAACAGCAGCGCGGGCCGCAGCCGTCCGAGCAGATGCTCGCGGCGCTCTCCCGCGCCCTGCGCCTGACCGTCGAGGAGCGGGACTACATGTTCCGGCTCGCCGGCCACGGGGTGCCGCGGCGCGTGCCGCTCGAGTCCCACGTGGCGCCCGCGCTGCTGCGCGTGCTGGACCGGCTCGAGGACACCCCGGCACTGATCCTGTCGGGGCTGGGGGAGCCGCTGGTGCAGAACCGGCTCGCCGAGGCGATCTTCGGCACGCCGCCGGAGACGGGCCTGGCCCGCAGCTCCGTCTACCGCTGGTTCATGGAGCCCGACTCCAGGAACGTGTACCCGCCGGAGGACCACGAGCGGCAGGGCCGCAACCAGGTCGCCTCCCTGCGGGCCGCCCACGGCGCGGCCGGGCCGGGCTCACCTGCCGACGAGATGCTGCGCGTCCTGTTGCGGGAGAGCCCAGAGTTCGTCCGGATATGGGAGCTGCACGAGGTGTCGCGGCGCTTCGAGGACCACAAGACGCTGGTGCATCCCGAGCTCGGCCGCATCGACGTCGCCTGTCAGGCGCTGTTCACCGAGGACCAGTCGCAGGCGCTCCTGGTGCTGACGCCCGAGCCGGGCAGCGAGGCCGAGGAGAAGATCCGCCTGCTGGCGGTGCTGGGGCACGAGACGTTCGCGTAGTGCGAAGATCACCTGGTGCACGACGACGACCGCTGCCCCTGCCTCTCCGGCGACACCTACGGCGCCTGCTGCGGGCGCTACCACTCCGGCGCCGCCACCGCCCCGACCGCCGAGGCCCTGATGCGCTCGCGGTACTCGGCGTTCGCGGTCGGGGACGAGGCCTACCTGCTGGCCACGTGGGCGCCCGCGACCCGGCCGGACACCGCCGGGCTGGGCGACGAGCAGTGGCGCCGCCTGGACGTCCACCGCACCGAGCGCGGCGGCCCGTTCGACACCGCCGGCGTCGTCGAGTTCACCGCCTTCTACCGGTACCCGGCCACGGGCGCTCGCGGCAGCCTGCACGAGACCAGCCGCTTCGTCCGCGAGGGCGGCCGCTGGTACTACGTCGACGGCGACCGGGAGGCCAGCGACCGCTAGATCGGCGGCTCGCTGCGCCCTGAGCGCTGGGGCCCCAGGTCACCGCGAGCCCTAGATCCAGCCCTCTTCCCAGGCGCGGTGGGCCGCGGCGTGGCGGGTGGCGACCCCGAGCTTGGCCATCGCCGACGACAGGTAGTTGCGTACCGTCCCGGGCGCGAGGTGGACGGCAGCCGCGATCTCGGAGACCTGCGCGCCGGTGCGTGCCTCGCGCAGCACCTCCAGCTCGCGGTCCGTCAGCGGGCACTCGTTCTCCGTGAGTGCCGACGCGGCGATCTCCGGATCGACGTACCGGCGCCCGACGGCGACGTCGCGCACGATCTGCGCCAGCCGCGCCGCCGGGGTCGACTTGGGCACGAACCCGCTCACGCCCGCGGCGAGGGCCCGGCGCAGGACCGCGGGCCGGGCGTGCCGCGTCACGATGATGACGCGGGGCGGCGTGCCGTCGGCCCGGGCCAGGATCTGCGCTGCGGCGTGCAGCCCGTCGGTGGGCGGCATCTCGAGGTCGAGCACGGCGACGTCGGGCCGGTGCTGCTCGGCGAGCTGCACGGCGTGCGTGGTGGTGGCGGCCTGAGCCACGACCTGGAGGTCGTCCTCGAGGTCGAGGAGGGAGCAGAGGGCTCCGCGCAGCAGCTCCTCGTCGTCGGCCAGCAGCAGGCGGATCATCCGGTCACCGTAGCCGTGACCACGAACCGGTCGCCCTCGCCGGTCCAGGAGAGGTGTCCGCCGACGGCATCGAGCCGTTCCGCGAGGGACATCAGGCCCGTGCCGTCACCGCCTCCGGCGGACCCGCCGCCCAGCCCGGCGGACCCGCCGTCCAGGTCGCCCAGGTCGGCCGGGCGCACGCCGTCGTTGTCGATGACGAGGCGGGCGCCCGCGCCGTCGGGCACCAGGACCATCGAAGCGCGCGTGGCCCGGCTGTGCCGCAGCAGGTTGGTGGTGGCCTCGCGCACGACCAGGCCGAGGAGGCTGCGGGGCCCTTGCGTCAGACTCGCGGCGAGGTCGGCGTCGACGTCGGCCAGGACCTCCACGCCCGCCGCAGCAAGGACCTTGGACGCATTGGCGATCTCGGCGTCGAGGGTGGTGCGCCGGTAGCCCTGGACCAGGGCGCGGGTCTCCCGCAGGGCGTCCCCGGCGAGCTGCTGCACCTCGCGCATCTGCTCGGCGGCCCGGGCGGGGTCCGCCTCCGCGAGCCGCGCCGCGAGCTCGCTCTTCAGGGCGATCACCTGGAGATGGTGCCCCTGGATGTCGTGCAGGTCGGCGGCGAACCGGAGGCGCTCGTCGGCCACGGCGAGCTGCCCGGCGAGCTTCCGGGCGTCGTCGAGGTGCGCGGCTACCTGCCAGCCGCGCAGCATGCCCAGCATCGCCGGGCCGAACGCCACGACCATCAGGGCGGGCATCCACGCGGCGTGGCCCAGGTGCGGTTCGTCCATGCCCAGCGCCGTGAGCAGACCCACCGCCGGCAGCAGGACGAGCGCGACGCCGAGCACCGGCCAGGCTCGGCGGGACGGCAGGAACATGACGAGCACCGAGATCGTGGCGGCGGGCGCGATCGACCAGATCCCGAACTCGCCGAGCGCGAGCGGCACCGCGGCGGCGACCGCTGCGGCACCCCCCGCGGTCACGAGCCAGCCGGTGGACGGCGCCTCGTTCCGGATCCGCCGGGCC
Organism: Promicromonospora sp. NPDC050249; assembly: GCF_040656015.1. Taxonomy (NCBI): domain Bacteria; kingdom Bacillati; phylum Actinomycetota; class Actinomycetes; order Micrococcales; family Promicromonosporaceae; genus Promicromonospora; species Promicromonospora sp. NPDC050249. The sequence goes on from NZ_JBFAKY010000020.1 coordinate 29,912, forward strand.
AGGAGGACGCCGCACGCCACGATGGTCGCCGCCGTCGACAGGCCCGTGAGCGCGCGCAGCCCGGCCGGGACGTCCGGGTCCAGCAGCCAGTCGCCGACGGCGAAGCCCAGCACGCAGGCCACGGTCCCCGCGAGGCCCCACCAGATGTTGCGGCGGAAGCTCGCGAGGCCGCTGCCGTCGTCCACGACGGTCGGGGTGCTGCTCATGGCGCCATCCTGCCAGCGCCGACGCCGCAACGGGGCGGGCTGCCAGGCCCTGATGACATCTGTCATACGAGGTTGTGACAGGTGCTCGTGCCCGGGTGCGGTCCGGCACTACTGGCCCCGGTCGCCGTCGGACAGCGTGGATACCAGCGCGGCGAGGAACGCCGCCCGGAGCCAAGGAGACGGAGACATGGCGGAGACGACTACCCACATGGGAACCCACGGGGCAGCCCACCACATCGCGCCGACGACACGGTGGCGGAAGGTGCTGCGGTTCCACGCGCACCTGGTCGAGATGGTCGTCGTGATGGTGCTCGGGATGATGCTGCTGGCGCCGGCCTGGGACTGGGCGGGCGCGGCCGTGGGGATCGAGGCGCTGCTGGCCCGGCCGGACGTCGGCGCGGTGGTGATGGTCCTGGACATGGTGGCGGCGATGACCGTGTGGATGCGGGTGCGGCGGCACGGCTGGCCCGCGATCTGGGAGATGAACGCGGCGATGGCGGCGCCGTTCGCGGTGCTGCTGGTGCTGTTCTGGGCGGGCGCCGTCAGCGCGGGCGACATGATGCTCTGGGGCCACGTGCTGATGGTTCCGGCGATGGCGGGCGCGATGCTGCTGCGGCCGGCGGAGTACACGGAGCACGTCCACGGGTTCGACCTGGTCTGGCTGCGGGAGCGGTGGCCGGTGCTGGTCGGGCTGCTGCTCCTCGTCGGCACGCTCGCGGGCGCCGGTGCCGGCGACGGCGTGCCGACGTGGCTGGTCTTCGCGATGGCCCTGGTGTACCCGGTCGTGGGAGTGCTCCGGAACAGCATCCGGGGACGGTCGATGGTGCTGCTGCAGGCCGCCGGTCTCGCGGTGTTCGGGGGCATCAGCCTGCTGGCCGGCGTCCTCGTGGGGCAGGACACCGGGGCCTACGTGCTCGCGGCCGGCCTCGTGGGGCACGGCGTCTGGGACGCGTTCCACCACCGGGCGAACGCGGTGGTGTGGCGCTGGTACGCCGAGACCTGCGTGGTCTACGACGTGCTGCTGGCGGCGGCGGTGCTCGCGTCGACGCTCGGCTCCTGATCCGCACCTGTGGTCGGTGAGGTAGAGCGCCTGTCCCGCTTCCGCACCGGGGAACCTGTGCGGAAGCGGGACAGGCGCTCTACCTCGCCGACCACAGGCCGACTACAGGGTCCAGCGCTGGTTCGCGCCGCCGTTGCAGGGGTACTGCTTCAGCCTGATGCTGTTCGCCGTCGACGAGGCGGGCACGTCCAGGCACTTGCCCGAGTGGCGCGCCACGATCTCGGTGTAGCCGCCGCCCACGCTGCGCAGCTGCCACTGCTGGTTGGTGGCGCTGCCGCAGGCGTACTGGATGATCGCGGCGCCGTCGGTCGTCGCGGCGTTGTTGACGTCCAGGCACTTGCCCGAGTGCTGCGCCACGAGGTTGTGGTACCCGTTGCCGAGGTCGCGCAGGGCCCACTGCTGGTTCGACGCCCCTCCGCAGGTGTACTGGGCGATCTCGGCGGCGTCGGCGGTCGACGCGCTCACGACGTCCACGCACTTGCCGGAGGCCTGGTTGACGATGTCGGTGACCGTCGCCGCGGCGCCCCCGTTGCCCGCGTTGGGGTCGACGTTGTCGCCCCACGCCCAGCGCAGCCGGTTCGCGCCGGACACGCTGCGGATGGCGAGCGAGAGGTTGGTGCCGCTGCCGCTCTTGATGTACATCGAGTACCCGTCGTACCCGATGTTGCCGGTCTTGCCGCCGATCCCCGGCCAGTACGTGCCGCCCATCCCGGTGTCGCGCATGACCTGCGTGACGGCGCGGATGTGGCGCACGAAGTTGTTGGTGCTGTTGGCGTCGCCGTAGTTCAGGCCCTCGTTCATCGCGGCGCCGAACTCCGTGACGACGGTCCGGGAGGCGCAGTTGCCGAGGCGGGTGGTGACGTGGCTGCGCCAGCCGTCGTAGGTGTTGTCGCCGTAGAAGAACGCGTAGTGGTGGAAGGACAGCAGCGTCGCGTTGAAGCGGCTGTCGTTGCAGATGTCCCGCAGGTCCTGGCTGTAGCCGGTGCCGCCGATCAGGGTGCGGCCCGCCGGGGCGGAGTAGTGGTAGCTGAGCCAGTTCGCCGCGACGTCGCGCCACTCCGCCGAGCTGTAGCCGTGCGGCTCGTTCATGGGCTCGAAGTACACCCGGGTGTTGGAGCCGTACTGGCTGGTCACGGTGGACCACATGGTGTTGAAGGCGGCCATGTTGGTGATCCGCCCGCCGGAGGCGGCGCCGTCCTCCCAGTAGGCAAGGATGACCTTGAACCCCCGGGCGGTCGCGGCGTCGATCGCGCCCCGGTAGTTGTTCCACCAGGCGGTGCCCACCGTGTGCGTGTTGATCGGCAGGCGCACCGTGTTGATGCCGAGGGTCGACTCCATGTCGTCGTACACGGCGTTGGCCTTGGCCTGCACCGTGGCGTAGCTGTCGGAGCTGCTGAGGCCGTCGAGCACGAGCGGCCCGGTGCTGAAGTTGTCGCCCAGCACCGCCCAGTTCATGCCGCGGAACTGGCTGGTGGCGGCGGTGGCGGGTGCGGCGGTGGAGAGCGCGGTGACCGGCAGCAGGACGAGGGCGGCCAGCAGGCTCACCAGCATGCGGAAGGGTCGTCGAGCGGGCGGAGTGGTGCCATAACGATGACGTGCGTTCATGGTGTCGACCTATCTCGTGCTTCGTTGCACGTAGCAGGGCTGCGGATGAAATCTGCAGTGAATTATTAACGTTAACATCGGGAGAATTGCGGCGAAAGCCCTCTGCCTGATCCGGGTCTTCGGACCTGTCGGACCAGCGCACGATGTGCGCGCCCAGCGCGTGGCGGCGCGCGCGTCGCCGCAGGGTGCCTCTACTTCTGGGCGCTAGTTTTGGGCGCTATGGAGAGCGCGCCGTCCGGCACCCCCACCAGCCCGCCACCCCACATCCTCGAGCTACGGATCCACGGCATCGCGAACGCGCTGCCCTACGGGTCGCTCGACCTGCCGCAGAGCGAGGTGGTGCAGTCCGACGGCGACGCCCTGGGCAGCTTCTGGACCCCGACGCCGGACGCCGAGGCGCGGGACAAGGCGCTCCCGCCGGGCCACGTCCGCGCCATCCGGCCCGACGTGCGCCGCGAGGCCTACTCCTGGAGCGCGATGGCTCGGCTCGGCGGCCTCCCGTTCGGCGGCGTGCTCGGCGTCCTCGGGACCGTGGCGGTGCGGCTCCTGTGGGCGGCGATGATCCCGTTCGGCCTGGCGAACGCCGCGTACTGGGCGCGCCGCATCCCGGCCCCTGAGGCCGGTGCGCACGAGGCAGGCACGACCGAGCCCGCCGCATCCGGGAGCGGACGGCGCGAGCCCGGCCCTCGCCGTCCGACGTCCGGCACCCTGCGTCCCGAGGCGACCGCCGCACTGACCCGGGTGTTCGCGCTCGGTCTGACGCTCCTGTTCGTGTCCGCGGTGGCGACGGTCGCGCTGTCCGTGATCGGCACGCGGTGCATCGGCCTGGCGACGGCGGCGCCCGACTCCGTGGTCCCTGTCTGCGCGCGCATCCCGAGCGCGCTGTACGGCCTGGCGCGGCTGGACGTCGGCGACCGGCTGGCCCTCCTGTCGCTCGTGCCGGTGCTCCTGGTCACGGTGCTGGTCCTCGTGGCGCACAGCGGCCAGGTCCGGTTCGAGTCGAAGTTCTCGGTGATGCGCGCCGGGCGCACGGTTCCGCCGTCGGGCCCGCCGCTGCACCGCGCGGGCTTCTGGTCCCAGCGCACCGGCTCGGGTCTGCTGTGGGCGCACCTCGGTGCGGCCCTCGCCCTGACCGGGCAGTACCTCACCTGGACGCGGTACGCAGACGCCGGGTTCCCGATGCCCGGTCTGCCCGTGGCCGGCCTGGTGGTGATCCTCGGCGCGTGCGTGTTCGTCGCCCTGCGCACGGACGACGACGGCGTCCAGGCCGTGGCGCCCCGCGCGAAGGGCCCGGCGGGGATCGTGGTGTTCGCGGCCGGGCTGCTCGTCTGGCTGCTGGCCGCCTGGGCGTGCTCCGCCGGCCCGAAGCCCCCGAAGATGCCCGCCCTCATCGGCCTGGACCTGGTGCCCGCCCTGCTCGGTGTCGGGCTGTGCGGCATCGCCGCGACCGGCCTGGCCTGGCGCACCACCCGCAGCGTCCGAGGGGTCGCCGCGTGGAGCCTCGTGCCGGTGGTCGCCACGGCGTGCGTCGCGTTCGTGCTGGTGACCGAGCCGGACGGCCCGCTGCGCCACCTGCTCGTCGCGGTGGCGGTGCTCGCGATCCTGAGCCCGGTCGCGGTGGTGCTGGCGGCCGTCCTGCTGCGGCGGCGTCGGTACGAGGGCTGGAACGGCGCGGGGCCCGGCGTGTTCCTGCTGGTCTCCGCCGCGGCGGCGGCCGTGTACTCGAGCCTGCTGGTGCTCGGTGTGCAGTGGTTCCTGCGCAGCGGCGAGGCCGCGCCGCCGAAGCAGCTCGGCAACGGCCTGGTCGGCCTGCCCCGCGACGTGCCAGAGATCGACCTCGTCCGTGTGCCGCCGATCTACACGGAGTTCGGCACGGCGTCGGTGGTGATCGCGCTGGTGTTCGTGGTGCTGGTGGGTGTGGCGCTGGCCGGCCCGTACGTGATGGACGCCGTCCGCTCCAGGGACCTGTGGATCCCGAGGGCGCCCCGCACCGCGGGCCTGCCCTACGGTCCCGCGGTCCCGGCCTGGCGCGCTGTCGCCGACGCCCCGGACTCCGACGGCGGGCCGAACCCCGTGCTGGAGCGGGTGCTGCGCGGCCGGAAGGTCGCCGCGATGTCGCACCGGGCGGAGCTCGCCGGGGGCGCGCTCGCCGCGGCGTGCTACGTCGCGGCCCTGCTCGCGCACGTCCCGCTGATCACCCAGCACAGCGACACCGGCACCTACCAGACGCCGCTGTGGCTGTCCGGCCTGGCGGTGCCGGCCCTTGGCGTGCTCGCGGCGACCCTGGTGGCCAGCGCGCTGGCGGGCACCACCGGTGGCGGACCGTCGCGTCCGTGGGGCCTGGTGTGGGACCTGCTGTGCTTCCTGCCGCGCAGCGCCCACCCGTTCGGCCCGCCGAGCTACGCCGAGCGCGCGGTGCCCGAGGTGCGCTCGCGGGTGGACGCCTGGCTCACGGGCGCCGACATCGCCGACGAGTCCGAGCGCGAGCGGGTGGCCCCGACCCGGCGCGTGGTGCTGTCCGCGCACTCGATCGGCGCCGTGCTGGCCGCGGCAGTGATCCTGATCCGTGCGGGCAACCCGGTGCCCGACACCGTCGACGGCAGGCTCGGCCTCCTGTCGTACGGCACGCAGCTGCGCCCGTTCCTTGGCCGGTTCTTCCCGGACCTCCTGGGCCCGACGACGACGGGCACGCCGCCGTGCACCGGTCCGGCCTGGTCGGCGGACCCGTGGGGCGGGCAGGTGCGCGCCGCGCGGGCGGCAGTGGGTTCCGGACCCGGGGCGGTTCCGGCGGCGCCGTTGACGCCGGAGCGCCCCGAGCCCGGCTCGGGGGAACAGGTCACGCTGATGTCACTGCTGACCTGCGGTGCGAAGCCCGCGTGGGTGAACCTGTGGCGGCGCACCGACTTCATGGGCTTCCCCGTGGTGGGTTACGGGTCGAACGAGGTGGACCGCGGGGCGGAGGAGATGGACCGGTCGGCCTATCTCTTCGCCGTGGCCGCCCACTCGGGCTACCAGTCGTCGTGGGCGTACCACGTGGCGCTGGACGAAGTTGTCTCTCGGCTGACGCCGGCTGGGCCCTCGGGTGCCCAGCCGGCGGTCACGCGGCGAGGGGAGCCGGGCTGACGACGTCGCGCAGCCTGGCCAGTGCGCTCTCGAGGATCTGAGCCACGCGCTCCTTGGTCACGCCGAGGCGGCGGCCGATCTCGTCGAGGGTGCGCGTGGTGCCGTCCAGGAGGCCGAACCGCATCTCCAGGACCCGGGCCTCCACGGCGTCGAGGTGCCGCAGGGCCTGCCGGACACGGCGGCGCAGCATCGTCTGCTCGGGGGTGGGGCCGTTCTCGCCCGGCGACTCGGCGTGCTCGGCGGCGGCGACCGCACGGACGATCGAGCGGCGTACCCAGCGGGTCGCGTAGGCGGCGAACGTGCCGTGCGCGGGGTCGTACGAGTCGGCGGCGCGAACCAGGCCGACGTTGCCCTCCTGCACGAGGTCCATGAACGGCAGGCGGCCCGAATAGGTGCCAGCGACGGCCGGGACGAGGCGGAGGTGGGCGAGGACGAGACGCTCCTTCGCGTATTGCCCGTCCTTGACCCGTGCTTCGAGCTGTATGCGGAAGCTGGGGGAGACCGCTGTGGAGTGGAGGGTGCGTGCGGCGTCTGCTCCGGCGACTGCTCGCTCGAGGAGAGACTCGAGCTGCGCGTCGTCCAGCGACGGCGTCCGCTCGATCATCGCAGCGTAGGACTGGGGCAACGCGGGGTGCGGACTGTGTTCCTTGCTGCGGCGTGCACGGGATGACCGGGCAGTTCGGGTAGTTCTCATCGCAACTCTCCTCACGAGCGGGACGAACTTTCCTTGCCCGGAGCATATGGAGTCTTGGGGCTTGGGGGAAGCGGGGAGGATTTCGCTGTGAGAGATAACGGGACGATAACGGCATGCCAGTGGGACTCCGCGCGGAACCCGCGTTCCAGGTGGCGCACCAACCTGCGGTTCCGCAGCGGAGACCGGGTCCAGACCTGGTTCGCGGGAGCTGCTGCGGCTCAGTGAGGGACGCGCGAGTCCCCGCAGATCGGCGAGTGGACATCGCGGCCGAGCAGCTCGACCACCTCGGCGGCCGGGCCCGGGTCGGGGGTGTACATCAGGACCCGGTGCCCCGAGTCGTCCGGGGGAGTGAGCACCTCGAAGTTGAGCTCGAACTCGCCGACCTCCGGATGCCGGAAGTGCTTCACGCCGAACACGCACCTCTCCACGGGGTGCTCGGCCCACAGCTCGCAGAACTCCGGGCTCTTGACGGTCAGCTCCCCGACGAGGGCGGCCAGCGCCGGGTCCTCCGGGCTCCTGGCGCCGAGCACGCGGAGCGAGGCCACTGCCCGCACCGCCTCCTCCTCCCACCTGGAGTACAGCTCCCTGGTGTGCGCGTCGAGGAAGAGCATCCGCGTCATGTTGGGCCGGTCGGGGACTCGTCCCGGGCTGTCGACGTCGAGGTGACCGGCCACGAGCCGATGCCCGAGCGTGTTCCAGCCGAGGACCTCGCTGCGGCGTCCGATGATGATCGCCGGCGTCCCGGTCAGGGAGCGGATCAGCCGGAGCGTCCCGGTCCGGGCGTGCTCCGGCCGGGCGGCGGCCCGGCGCTCGGAGCCCTGTGCCGGTCGGGCCACGGTGAACAGGTGCGCCCGCTCGTCCGGCGTGAGGTTCAGCGCTCGCGCGATCGAGGCGATCACCGCATCCGACGCGTTGGTGCTGAGCCCCTGCTCGAGGCGCGAGTAGTAGGTCGGGCTCACCCCGGCGAGCATCGCCAGCTCCTCGCGGCGCAGCCCCGGCACCCTTCGGACGCCGAAGCCCCGCAGGCCGACGTCCTCCGGCTGCAGCGCGGCGCGTCGGACACGAAGAAATCTCCCCAGCTCGTTCGCTCCGCTCATCTGCCCATTCTCTGCTGTCGGCATCCCGTCGTGCCTGTCCCTGGCAGTGACAGGCACGACGGGGTGTGGCTGCGGGCGGCGCCGCGCCGGATCGTCTTCCCTGTGACTACCGACCAGACAGCAGACCGCGACACCGCCCGTGGGGCCGAGCCGGCCCACGAGGTCCTGATGACGGGCAAGCAGCGCGTCGCCCTCATCGTCCTGCTCACCGCGAGCTTCACGCTCGCCGTCGACTTCTCCATCCTCAACGTGGCGCTCCCCAGCGTCGGGGCGGACGTCGGGTTCGGCATCGAGAACCTGCAGTGGATCGCCACCACGTTCGCGCTCTGCTCCGCGGGCCTCACCCTGCTCATGGGCCGTGTCGCCGACATCGCGGGGCGCCGCCGCATGTTCCTGATCGGGATGGTGCTCCTCGGCGTCGGGTCCGTCGTCGGCGGGCTCGCCACCACGCCCGCGGTCCTGCTCGTCGCCCGAGTCGCGCAGGGCGTTGCCACGGCGATCGTGGTGCCGGCGGCGCTCGCGCTCCTGATCGGCGCGTTCCCCGAAGGGCGCGCCCGCGACAGGGCGCTCGGCCTGAACGGGTCGCTGATGGCCGCCGGCTTCACCACAGGTGCGATCCTCGGTGGCCTCCTGACCGACCTCCTGTCCTGGCGGTGGGCCTTCTTCATCAACGTGCCGATCGCGGTCGCGGTCCTCGTCGTGGCGCCGATCGTGCTCCAGGACAGCCGCTCCGCGCAGCGCTCCCGGCTCGACGTGCCCGGCGCGGCCCTCGTCACCCTCGGTCTGCTCGCGCTCGTGTACGGGCTCACCCATGCCACGGAGACGGCATGGACCGACCCGGTCACACTGGGAGCGCTCGCGGCCGCGGTCGTCCTCCTGACGGTGTTCGTGCTCGTCGAACGACGGTCCGAGTTCCCTCTGGTGCCGCTCGGGATGCTCGCGCGGTCGAACGTGGCGTGGGGGAACATCGCGGGGGCGCTCGCGTTCGTCACCGAGACCTCGCTGGTCTTCCTGCTCACCCTGTACCTGCAGGAGGTCCTCGGATACACCCCGCTCGGTGCGGGGCTGTCGTTCGCCGTGCTCGGCGTCGGCACGGTGCTCGGCGGCCTCATCGGGCCCCGGATCATCGGCAGGTTCGGGAACAAGGCGGCCATCGTCGGTGGGTTTCTCGTCCAGGCCGTGGCCACTCTCTCGCTGGTGCTCGTCTCGGACGCCCCCGGGTCGATCTGGCTGGTCCTCGTCGCGACCTTCGTCGGGGGCGTGGCGAACCTGGTGGTCATCGTCGGGTTCATGGTCACCGCGACGTCCGGCGTGCCCGCCTCGGAGCAGGGCCTCGCGACCGGGCTGACGACGATGAGCCAGCAGGTCGGCATCACGATGGGCACCCCGATCATGAGCGCCGTGCTCACCGCGGTGGTGCTCGCGAACGCGGCCCCGGACGCGTCCGCAGTGCTCGCGGGCGTGACGACGGCCATCTGGGTCAACGGCGGGATCTGTGTCGCCGGCGCACTGGCCGTGGCTGCGTTCCTCCGGGGGAGGCCGATCGCCGCCTGACGGACCACATGACAGCACGGGCCCCTCCCGCCAGACTCGTGCCATGGGCCAGCACGCCTTCCGCTGGGTGTTGCACGTCGACCTCGACCAGTTCCTGGTCGCGGTCGAGCTGCTGCGGCGCCCGGAGCTCGCCGGGAAGCCGGTGATCGTGGGCGGGCGCGGTGACCCGGCCGAGCGGGCCGTTGTCTCGACGGCGTCGTACGAGGCGCGGCAGTTCGGCGTCGGTTCCGGCATGCCGCTGGGTATCGCCGCCCGCAAGATCCCGGACGCGATCATCCTGCCCGTCGACCACGAGGCTTACCTCGAGGCGTCCGGTCACGTGATGGACACGCTGCGCGGGCTCGGTCTGGTGGTGGAGGTGCTCGGCTGGGACGAGGCGTTCCTGGGCTGCGACGCCGACGACCCGGAGGCGGTAGCCCGTCGGGTGCAGGAGGCGGTCCTCGCCGCCACCGAGCTGCAGTGCTCGGTCGGCATCGGCGACAACAAGATCCGCGCGAAGATCGCCACCGGGTTCGGAAAACCCGCGGGTATCTTCCGCCTCACCGAGCAGAACTGGTTCGAGGTGATGGGCCAGCGGCCCACCATCGACCTGTGGGGCGTCGGCTCCAAGGTGTCCAAGCGCCTCGCCGCGCACGGCGTCACGACCGTGGCGGACCTCGCTGCGGCCGACGGCGACGTGCTGGTCGGCGAGTTCGGGCCCCGCATGGGCGCCTGGTACGGCGACCTGGGTCGCGGGCACGGCTCCGCCGTCGTCGACGACGCGCCCTGGGTGGCGCGCGGGCACAGCCGCGAGACCACGTACCAGCAGAACCTCACCACGCCCGAGCAGGTGGAGGCCGCTCTCCGGGAGCTCGTCACGCAGGTGCACGCCGACACGGTGGCCGAGGACAGGCCCGTCTTCCGGATGGGCCTCAAGGTGCGCTACGCGCCCTTCTTCACGCAGAGCTACTCGAAGAAGCTCCCGGCCCCGACGCGGTCGCTCGACGACCTGACCACCGCCGTCCTCGCCCTCGCCGGTGGCATGGAGCCGGGTCGCGAGGTGCGCCTGCTCGGCGTGCGCGCCGAGATGGTGATGCCGGACGGCGGCGACCCGGTCGAGCGCACGCCCGTCCGCGGGCGGATCTGACGGACGGATCCGACGACGGATCCGACCGGGCCGACAAGGGCTCACGGGTCAGGGAGAATGCACGGGTGACCACCCTCGACGTCGTCCGTATCGACGACCCCGCCGACGAGCGCCTCGCCGACTACAACAGCCTCACGGACGTCGTCCTGCGCTCCAAGCACGAGCCGGCCAAGGGGCTGTACATCGCCGAGAGCTCGACGGTGATCCGGCGGGCGCTCGCTGCCGGGCACCGGCCGCGGTCGTTCCTCATGGCGCCGAAGTGGCTGGACTCGATGAGCGACCTGATCGGCGAGACCGGTGCGCCCGTGTACGTCGCCGAGGAACCGCTCCTGAAGGAGATCACGGGCTTCCACCTGCACCGTGGTGCGCTTGCGGCGATGCACCGGCCGCCGCTGCCCGGCGTGCACGAGTTGCTCGCAGGGGCGCGCGGGGGAGCGGGGGCGCGGCGTGTCGTGATCCTCGAGGACATCGTCGACCACACGAACGTCGGGGCTGGGATGCGCGCGTGCGCGGCCCTCGGGGTCGACGTCGTGCTGTTCACGCCGAGCTGCGCGGACCCGCTGTACCGGCGAGCCGTCCGGGTGTCCATGGGGACGGTCTTCCAGGTCCCGTGGACGCGGATCGATCCATGGCCCGCCGGTATCCAGGCCTTGCACGAGCACGGCTTCCAGGTGGCGGCGCTCGCGCTGGAGGACGATTCGGTCAGCCTGGACGACCTCGTGGCCGACCCGCCCGAGAAGCTCGCGCTGGTGCTCGGCACCGAGGGTGACGGCCTGAAAGCCCGCACGATCGCCGAGTGCGACATGACCGTCCGCATTCCGATGACCGGCGGAGTCGACTCCCTGAACGTCGCCTCGGCCGTGGCGGTCGCTGCCTGGGCAACACGGGTGCCGGCCGACAATCAGTGACGGCTACCTCCTGCGCGACGACGTAGTGGCGTGACCGACCACGAGCTGACGGCGTAGCCATGCGACGCGGGCGGCGATGGCGTCCTGCGAGATCACGGCATGAGGGAGCACGACGTCGAAACCGTGGAACCCACCGGGCCAGACGTGCAGCTCGAGGCGGCCGCCTGCCTGCCAGATGCGGCTTGCGTAGGCGACGTCCTCGTCCCGGAACGTCTCGGCCGACCCGACGTCGATGAACGTGGGCGGCAGGCCGGAGAGGTCTGCCGCACGGGAAGGCGCAGCGTACGGGGACACGTCCGGCCCTCCGCGGACTCCGTCGCCGAGGAGCGCGTTCCATCCGGTCTCGTTCGAGGAGCTGTCCCAGATACCGACGCCGCGCATCTGCTGAGCAGAGGGCGAGTCGTTGCGGTCATCGAGCATCGGGGAGAGGAGCAGCTGGGCCAGGACTGCCGGCCCGTTGCGGTCGCGCGCCATCAGGGTGACGCCTGCCGCGAGGCCGCCGCCGGCGCTCGCACCGCCGATGACGATGCGTTCGGGGTCGATGTTGAGCTCGTCGGCGTGATCCGACACCCACACCAGGCCCGCGTAACTGTCCTCGACGGGACCCGGGTGGGGTGTCTCGGGTGCGAGCCGGTACTCGACCGAGACCACGGCCATGCCCATCGGCTCGGCCAGGTTCAACATCTCGACGAGGCCGAACCGGTTGTCTCCGACGATCATGCCGCCACCGTGGATGTGGTAGATCGCCGGGGTCGGCGTCACCGCGTGCCTCGGGAGACAGATCAGCAGCGAGATGTCCGGTGCCCCGTCCGGCCCTGACACCGTCCGCTCCTGCACGCTGTAGCTGCCACTGCGCGCGAGGACCTCGTCGGTCGGGGTCTCCACCCCGGGGACGGGCTTGCGCATCTCGACGATGTTGTCCGGACGGTACGCGTCGGGGGAGCGCAAGCTCGTCAGGATCTCGATGACGGGTGCGAGCTCGGGGTCGAAGGGCGGGGGCGGTCCGACCGGTCGGGTGGATGACCGGTCCGTGATCTGCGTGGTCATGTGTACTCCTGGTGGTAGCGGGCTGGGTGTCTGCCTGCCCGGCTCGCGGGTCATCGACACGTGTCTGGCTCAGACGGTCGGGACGGTGCCGCCGTCGATCACGTACTCGGCGCCTACGATCGCCGAGGCGCGGTCCGAGACGAGGAACCCGACCAGGTCCGCGATCTCCTCGGTGTTCGCGAATCGTCCCAGGGGTACTCCTCCGAGGGAGTCGTAGATCGTCTGCTTGGCTGCTTCACGTGTGAGCCCGTTGCCCTCGGCGATCCGGTCCACGAACCGTTCGTAGGCTTCGGTCTCGATCCCGCCGGGGCTGATCGCGTTGACCCGTACGCCGCGCGGCGCGAGCTCGTTGGCAAGCCCCTTGCTGTACGTGCGCAGCGCGGCCTTCGCTGCTGCATAGGCCAAGGACGCGTCGTACAGGGGCAGCTCACGCTGGATCGAGGTGAAGTGCAGCACCACACCCGACCCAGCCCCGATCATCGCCGGGAGAAGAGCTCGATCCAGCCGGACCGCTCCAAGGAAGTTGAGGTTCAGCTCGGTGAGCCACTGGTCATCGGAGATGACCGCGAATCCACCGGACGGCGTCGACGCCCCTCCGACGACGTGCACCAGGATGTCGAGTGCGCCGGCCTCTGCGATGCGAGCGGCCACGGCGTCGGTGCCTTCTGCCGTCAGGATGTCTGCTTCGATGAACCGGTCAGGGTGCTCGTACCCGTCGGGCATGGCGCGCGCCGTCACGTACACGTCGGCACCCAGCTCTCGCAGTCTGTCGACGACGGCCTTGCCCGAGCCCTTCGAACCGCCCGTGACCAGTGCCCGGCGACCGTCGAGACGATCGCGATCTGAGATAGACATTTCTCTCCTTCGAAGATCGAGGTGGTGCGGGCTCGGTCAGGCTGAGTGGTTGGCGATGACGAGTTCGGCGACGAGGCCGTCGCGCAGCGCGAACCGGTAGTCGAGCTCGGCGACGCCACCCGGGAAGGTGCCCTCCAGTCGCAGGGTCACCACCCAGTGGGTCTCATCGACGCGGCGAGCGCCGATCTGCTCTGTCGTGTACTCGAACTCGGACCCGGCGTCCCGCAGGAACGGGTGGGTTTCCTCTCGGCCGCGGAAGGTCTCGTCCTGGTCGACGACCACGGCATCCTCGGTGAGGAACGACGAGGCGGTGTCGGCGTCGCGGACGATGTGGGCGGCCAGGAATTCGCGCACGGTGGTCGGGAGCAGGTCGGACGTGAGGTCGGTGTGCTGTGTCATGAGCCCACCGTGTGGCCTCGCGGCGCGGGAGGGTCAAGCGGTGGACTCTCCCCCAGGGGGAGCGTTCAGAATGAGGGGGTGCTGACCATCGGGGAGTTTTCGCGGTTGACCCACTTGAGCGTGCGGACGCTGCGTCGGTATCACGAGGCGGCCTTGCTGGATCCCGCTGTCGTGGACGAGACCACTGGTTACCGGTACTACGGCGTCGAGCAGATACCGACCGCGCAGGTCATCCACCGGCTGCGCGAGCTCGACGTTCCCCTGGGCGATGTGCAGCGGATCTTGCGGGCCCCCGACCCGGGTGTCCGCGCGGCGCTGATCGCGGACCACCTGCAACGCCTTGAGGACGAGCTCGACCGCACGCGGGCCGCGGTCGTGTCGCTGCGCCGCCTGCTCCGGCCCGATCCCGCGCCGATCGATGTCGAGCTGCGTGCGGAGCCCGCCCGGACGGTCGCGGCGGTGGAGGGCGTTGTCGGGCATCGTGACGTCGAGGCCTGGTTCGCGGGCGCGATGGCCGAGCTGGAGGCGGCCGTCGGTGCCGCCGTGACCGGGCCGCCGGGCGGCGCCTACGACAACGCGCTGTTCGAGCAGGAGCGCGGGCACGTGCTTGTCTACCTGCCTACCTCTGCGCCACCTCGCACCGGACGTGTGCACCCCGCGATCCTGCCGGCCGCGGAGCTGGCCGTCACCACCCACGTCGGTGAGCACGACGGCGTCGAGGTCGCGTACGGGGAGCTCGGGACCTGGGTGGTGGAGAACGCGATGTCGGTGGCCGGGCCGGTGCGGGAGGTCTACGTTGTCGGTCCTCGTGACACAAGCGATCCCGCTGCGTGGCGCACCGAGATCGGCTGGCCGGTCTTTCGCGTCACCTGAGACTGTCGGTCGGTGCGGCGGCGGACCTGCCAACGGCACGCTCAGCGCAGGTCGCACCCAAGGAGCCCTCAACATCTCGCTCATCGATGCTGCGGCCGCCATGCCCTCGACGCGGGGTACAGCGTCGTCGTCGAAGGGATCATGCACGAGGCACGGTACGGCGAGATGCTTCGTGGCCTGGTCGCCGACCACGCGGGGGAGAGCGTGGTCGTCTACCTCGACGTGCCGTTCGAGGAGACCGTGCGCCGACACGCCGGACGGCCTCAGGCCACGCACTTCACGCCCGAGGAGATGGCCGGGTGGTGGGCGCCGGACGACCGGCTCGGACTCGACGACGAGATCGTCCTCGGAGCGGACACCCCTGCCGAGGAAGCGGTCGACCGACTCCTCGGTGCGCTGGTGTAGTCCCACCACTCACCGGATATGTCGTCCGGACCAGCGCCCCCATCAGGTCAGAGCAGCTGGGACCTGCGCCGCGGCTCGGCCGCCTCGCGCTGGATCTCCTCCTGCCGCCCCTGCCAGCCCTTGAACTTCTCCTGCGCCTCGAGCTCGGCGGCACTCGGCGCCAGGCCGACCACCAGGAGCAGCAGGATGGTGCTGATCGTGACGCCGATGATCAGCGGGCCGAGCAGCGCGGCGACGGAGACACCGCCGTCCGGCACGATGACGGTGCCGGTGACCACCTCCGCCCGCATGGCGGCCATACCCGTGTAGTGCATGCCGGAGACGGCGACACCCATGATGATCGTGGCGCCGACGCCCGCGGCGAAGTTGTGCACCTTCGCCGAGAGCCAGAGGCCCGCGGTGGCGGCGACGATGCCGACGAGGACCGACATGAAGACGGTGGGGATGTCGTAGGTGACCTCGACGCCCACGTGCAGGGCACGCATCCCGAGGTAGTGCATCGCCGAGATGCCCAGCCCGGTGACGATGCCGCCGGCGACGAGCGTGAACGGCCCGACGCCCGCCGTCCGGATGATGAAGAGGCCGAGCCCCACCACCGCGATGGCGAGCAGGCCGCTGGCGATCGTCAGGGGGACGTCGAAGCGGGTCTCGGTTCCCCGGATGTGGAAACCGAGCATGGCGACGAAGTGCATCACCCAGATGCCGGTGCCCCCGATGGAGATGGCGCCGAGGGCGAGCCAGCCGATGCTCGCGAGTCCGTGGGAGACACGCGCGCGCGCCGTGCAGGTCAGGCCCACTGCGCACCCGGCGCACGAGAGCAGGAACGAGAGGATGGGCGTGACCCAACCCAGCGCGAAGTGGTCGATCATGGTGAGGCTCTCCAGCGAGTACGAGGGAAGCGTGCGGCCTGCCGTGGCGATGGGCGGCCGACGGCGCGATGGCCAGATCGTCGGCCAGGCCGATCGGTACCAAGTAAAGAGGCCAGGGGGGCAAGATGCACCCTTTGTACAGGGTTAATTTCCCACTGACAGGGGTGATCTTCCCGGGACCTGGCCATCCTGTTTCACACTCATGAACCATTCGTGGTAAACGGCGTCGGCATGGCGTTCTCGAGGCGCTGTCCGCCGCCCGGAAGGGGTGGCACAGGGCACACAAAGTTAGGTTAGGCTCACCGTCGTGACCACCCAGACCGAGGGGCTCGAAGCCAAGCCCTCGCGAATGTTCGACGTCGAGGTAGCGCGCGTGACGCGCCTGTGCCCGTCCTTCGTCCGCTTCACGTTCCGCGGGCCGGACCTGGACAAGTTCGCGGACAACGGCCGCGACCAGCGCATCAAGCTCCTTCTTCCGTCCCCCCGTGGCGGCTGGGACGCCCTGCGCCGCGACGACCCCGACTGGTACGCCGCCTGGCGCTCGCTCCCGGACGAGCACCGCAACCCGATGCGCACCTACACGGTCCGTACGGTGCGCCAGGACCTGCGCGAGGTCGACGTCGACGTCGTCATGCACGGTGACACCGGGCCGGCGTCGCGCTGGGCGCTCAACGCGGCCGCGGGCGACCCGCTGGTCATCATGGGCCCCAACGCCGAGTACGACGGCATCCACGGTGGCGTCGAGTTCGCCCCGCCGTCGTCCAGCCACGCGCTGCTGCTGGCCGGTGACGAGACCGCTGTGCCCGCGATCGCCGCGATCTGCGAGTCGCTGCCCGCCGACGCCGTCGGCGAGGTCTTCCTCGAGGTGCCGCACCCCGAGGACGGCTGGACGCTCGGTGCCCCCGAGGGCGTGCGCGTGCACTGGCTGGCGCGCGACGGGCGCGAGCACGGCGAGGTGCTGATCCCCGCGGTGCAGGACGCCGCCGACCGGCTGCTCGCGATGGGTGTCCGCCCGTCGTCGGACACCGCGCCCGCGCTGACCGCCGCCGGGGTGGACCTGTCCGCCGAGGTGGAGGACGTCGACATCGACACCGGGATCCTCTGGGAGGTGCCGGTCGACGAGGCGGGCCGCCCCCTGGCGCAGGACACCGTGCTGTACGCGTGGCTCGCGGGTGAGGCCGGCGTCATCAAGACGCTGCGCCGCTACCTCGTGAGCGAGTGCCAGGTGGACCGCAAGTCCGTGGCCTTCATGGGTTACTGGCGCAAGGGCCGCGCGGAGAACTGAGCCGTTCGTCTCCTCCCGGGCGCAGGTCCCGATAGTGCGTTGAACCCGCAAAAGCCGAGGTCAATGTGGTAAATATCGGACCCTGACGTTCGGGAGGACGTATGGGTGCGACGGGGCAGCCTGCAAAGAAGACCGAACGCCGGGAGGGTTCCCGGCCGTGGTGGGGGGACCACCGGACGACGGTGTTCGCCGTGTTCGGGACGGTGGCCGGCATCTGCACCGCCGCGATGGGCGTCGTCGACCGTGGCACGCAGATCGTCCTGCTGGTCGTCTCCGTCGGGCTCTTCCTGGCGGGGCTGGCCGGCCTCGTCCGGGTGCGTACGTACGCGCGCTGGTTCGCCACGGCGTGGAGCTGGGCGAAGGCTCACCGCATCCTCGTCGCGGTGGCGGCGGTGGTCGTGGTGGCCGGCTCGACGGGCACGGCGGTGGCGCTGCAGTCCGCCCGGTCCTGCGAGGACCCGACCGAGGTGGCGGTGATGGTCCCGGAGGAGGGCGCCACCGGCTTCGCGGCGGTGGCGGA
This sequence comes from Promicromonospora sp. NPDC050249, assembly GCF_040656015.1. Taxonomy (NCBI): domain Bacteria; kingdom Bacillati; phylum Actinomycetota; class Actinomycetes; order Micrococcales; family Promicromonosporaceae; genus Promicromonospora; species Promicromonospora sp. NPDC050249. The sequence goes on from NZ_JBFAKY010000020.1 coordinate 47,538, forward strand.
CGCGTTCGAGCGGGAATCGGTCACGCCGTTCTCCTGCCCCCGGTACCACGTGACGACGTTCGGCATGGGCTGGCCCGCGCTCCGCGTCGCCTTCGAGTCGGGCTGGGGCGCCGCGGCGGGCCAGGACGGCGCGGCGTCGCTGGACCTCGGGCCCCGGCCGGACGTATGGCTGGCGGAGTCCGCGGCGCAGGCGGAGATCGTGGCCCCGCAGCGGGCCGGCAACGGTTTCACGGCCTCCGCGCCGGTGCTGGTGGCAGGGTCGCCGCTGGTTCTCGCGGTGCCGGATCCCTACGTGCAAGCCCTGCGCGCGACGACGCAAGCCGACGACACGACCCAGGAGCTGATGGCGGCCGCCGAGACGGCGGGGCTCGACGTCGTGCGGGCCAACCCGGACGCGTCCTTCGCCGCCGCGCTGCACACCGAGCGGCTCTACGCCGGGTTCGGGAGCGGTGGGGCCGAGACCGACGCACAGGAGGCGCTGGAGCTCGACCTGGGGCACGCCCTCGAACGGGTGGGGCTGCCACCCGGGACCGACGGCGCGCTGCTGTGCCGCCTCGACGAGCTGTCCCGGGCGGAGCCGCCCCGGGTGGCGGTGCTGACCAGCGAGCGCGCGATGATCGACCGCGGTGCGGCGTGCCCCGCGTCGGCCGCCGGCGACGGCGACGCCGCCCTGGTCCCGTTCTATCCGGAGTCCGCCGAAGGCCTCGACTACCAGGCCATGCGGCTGACCTGGGCCGACGCCGAGCCGTCCGAGCGCAGGGCCGCTGCGGCGACGGCCTTCGTCGAGTGGCTGGGGACGAGCGACGGGCAGGAGGCGCTCGGCCAGCGGGCGCGCGTGCGCGACATCGGCGGAAGTCCGCCGTCGGGTGCCGACGGTCCGCTGCCAGGTCTGCAGAGCGAGCCGGTGGTCGAGACCGGTACGGGACCCGTCACGGCCGACCGGGTGCTGTTGATGGAGGACCAGTACCGCGCGGCTCGCCGGCCGGCGCGGGTCCTGGTGCTGGTGGACTCGTCGGCCTCCATGGGCAGGCCGGCGGACGGCGACCGGCTGCGCATCAACGTCGCCGAGCGTGGCGTGCTGGGCGCGCTCGACCACCTCGGCGGGTCCGACGAGGTGGGTATCTGGTCGTTCTCCGGGGACGCCGGGTCGAGCCCACGGCCCGTCCTGGAGGTCACCGGGAGCGAGGTGGCGGAGCGGGAGGCACCGAAGCTGCTGAGCGACGCGCTGCGGCCCGACGGCCACACGCCTCTCTACGACGCGATAGACGCCACGACGTCGGAGCTGGTCCGGCTGGACCCGGGCGGCGTCTCCCGCCGGCACCTCACCGCGCTGGTCGTCCTGACCGACGGGGAGAACCTGCCGGGCGGCGGGCCGGGTGCTCAGCTGTCGGCGTCGGACCTGATGCGTTCCGCCCGCGCGGAGGCCGCTGCGGGCGTGAGGGTCTACGTCGTGGCGGTGGGGGAGGCGTCGTGCCAGGTGAGCGACCTGCGGCGGATCGCGGCGGAGTGGGACGGCGAGTGCTGGGACAGCTCGTTCGGTGAGCTGGAGGCCACGCTGGCCGGCCTGTTCGGACAGCTGGGAGGTCGGTGACGTGACCGGTGGGGCGACGGGTAGTGCGGCAGGCAGCGGGACTGGCAACAGGTCGGGTAACGGGTCGGGTAACGGGACGCACGGCGTGATCACGCGCAGGGGCTTCATCGTGGGCGGTGCGGCGGGCCTCCTGGCCGGAGCCGGGCTCCCGCTGGGCCTGGAGCAGCTGTTCGGCGGAGCCGCCGACCTGGAGAAGTTCTCCCCGGGCGATCAGCTCACCATCCTCAGCGGCCGTGACGAGACCGACGGCGGGCAGCGCCGTCTGCTCGTGGAGCTCTGGAACCGCATGCACGAGGAGCGCCCCGCGCGGATCGTGGAGGTGTCGAGCAACGCCGACCGGGCCTACAGCACCATGCTGTCGGCGGCGCAGGCCCGCGAGCCCGGCTACGACGTCTACAACCTCGACATCCCGTGGGTGCCCCAGTTCGCGCAGAGCGGCTACCTCCGGGAGCTCGACGACGCGACGGGCGACGGGTTCCTCGGCGAGCCGTGGGAGGCCGGCGTCTGGGACGGCGCGGCGTACGCGCTGCCGTTCAACTCCGACGTCGGCCTGCTGTACTGCAACCTGGACCTGATCGCCGAGTACTACGAGCAGGAGGTGCCCACGACCGACCCGATCCCCTTGGGCGCGGGCTGGGCGGGCCTGGACGCGTTCGCGCACGAGGTCTTCGCCAAGGTGAGCGGGGACCGTGCCGGGCTGAGCCGGGCGCCCGTCGACACCGCGATCGCCCTGCAGCTCGCCGACTACGAGGGCTTCACGGTCAACCTGTGGGAGATCCTGCTCGGCGCTGGCGCCGTCTCGGTGGACGCGACCGGACGACCGGTCTTCGAGGACGTCGACAAGATCGACAAGGCCGTCGACGGCCTGGCGCAGCGGCTGCACGCGTCCACGGGCGGCCCGAGCGGCACGGCGGCGTCGCTGGCGTTCGACGAGCAGGGCTCGCTGGCGGCCTTCGCCGCGGGGCGTGCGGTCTTCCTGCGGCACTGGCCGCGGGCGCTGCGCCTGCTGCGGGGCGGGGACGCGGCGCCCTTCCGGGTGGGGTTCATGCCCGTGCCCGGTGGCGGAGTGCTCGGCGGGCAGAGCCTCGCCGTCGCGGCAGCCTCCCGGTATCCGGTGGCGGCCCGGCGCCTGGTCGAGTTCCTCACGAACGAACGCAGCCATCAGCTCATCTTCGAGCGCGGCGGTTTCGCCGCGAGCCGCGAGGCACCGTACCGCGATCCCGAGGCACCCTGGGCGCGCGCACCGGAGACGGACGGGCTCGCCGCCTCGCTCGAGGACTACGCGACAGGAAAGGGCCCCGAGGGCACCAACGCGCCGGAGCGCAAGGCCAACGACGCGCTGCGGCTGGCGATGGACAAGGCCTCACCCCGCCCGCGCTTGCAGCACTACGTGGAGCTCAGCGAGGAGTTCCGACGGTACGTCCGGGCGGCCCTGTCGCCGGCGAGCTCGGCGTCCGGCGGATCCTCGGGCGGTGATGTCCCGTTCGACGGCGCCGAGTTCGTCGAGCGCATGAACGCTGCGATGGACGGCAAGATCACGCCGGGCTGACGCCCGGCTCACCACCAGGTGGCCCCAGGGGTTGACGGGCCGCTGCAGCCACGCTGTACTTAACCTGTTGAGTAATTAACAAGCTGAACAATTAACCGGAAGGCTAAATGCCATGTCCGACGTCGACACGCTCAGCGTCACCTTCGCGGCGCTGGCCGACCCGACACGGCGTGCCGTGCTGGCGCGGCTGCGCCAGGGGGAGGCGACCGTGACGCAGCTCGCCGAGCCGTTCGCGATGAGCCTGCCCGCCGTGTCCCGGCACCTGAAGGTGCTGGAGCGGGCAGGGCTCGTGAGCAAGGGGCGGGACGCGCAGTGGCGCCCGTGCCGGCTCGACGCGGCACCCCTGCGCGAGGTCGACGAGTGGGTGAAGGGGTACCGGGCCTTCTTCGAGGAGCGGTACGACCGGCTGGCGGCGCAGCTCGCCGAGGACACCACGGAGCACACGGAGGAACCATGACGACAGAGCCCACCACCGACCGCGGGTTCACGATGACCCGCGTCCTGTCCGCGCCGCGCGCCGCCGTCTGGGCGGCCTGGACCGAACCCGAGAAGCTGCGCTGGTTCGCCGGTGTCGAGCCCGGGGTCGACTTCGAGCCGAGCGTCGACCTGCGGGTCGGCGGCGCCTGGCGCGTGCACCTGTACCAGCCCGACGGCGTCGACTATGTCACCGGCGGCATCTACCAGGAGATCGTGCCGGGTGAGCGCCTCGTGTTCGCGTGGGGCGCCGTCGGCGGCTGGCCCGAGCTCGACCCGTCCCAGGTCGACGAGGTGCCCGTGGTCACGATCGAGCTGGCCGACCGCGCGGACGGCACCGTCATGACCACGAGCTTCGGCTTCGCCGACACCATGCCGGACACCGACGTCGCCAAGTGGTTCGACCTCGGGATCCGGCCAGGCTGGAACGACACGATCGACCGCCTGGCGCCGGCACTCGGGTAGCCCTGGGCCCGAGGTACCGGCGACCGGGCGGTTCGTCAGCGCTCGACGCCGAGGTCCTCGATCACCTCGACGCCCGGCATCGCGCACAGCAGCGGCCCCGGCATGAGCAGCTTGGAGCGGCGGACGCCGGAGCCCATGAGCGCCATGGTGCCCTCCTCGGTGAACCGGGAGTCCACCAGCACGCGGTAGCCCGCGGGCAGCCCGACGGGCGTGATGCCGCCGTACTCCATGCCCGAGTCGGCCACAGCGCGGTCCATCGGGAGGAACGACGCCTTGCGCACGTCGAGCAGCTTGCGCACCCGCTTGTTGACGTCGGCGAAGGTGCTGGCGGGGACGACGCAGGCCGCGACGCGCTCGTCCTCGCTCCGCTTGCCGGCCACGAGCACGCAGTTGGCGGACGCCTCGGGCGGCAGGCCGTGCAGCTCGTTGAGCGTTGCCGTCTCGGCGTGCTCAGGATCGATCTCTGTGACGGCGACCAGGCTCGCGACCAGGGGGTCGGCGTCGGCCCAGGCGGTCAGGGCGGCGAGCACCGGCTCGGCGAGCAGCTCGGGGTGCTCCAGTGCGGGCGCCCAGACGAGGTCGCCGAGCGTGGGCAGGGTGGCGTTCTCGCTCATCGGTGGTCCCTCACCGGCTGTACGTCGCCGTGAGCGTGGCGCGCCCCAGCAGGTGGAAGTAGACGTTGAACGCCACCTGCGCGTTGGTGTTGTCCGGGCCCAGCCCCAGCTCGCCCGGCGCCACGTCCAGCGCGTGCACGGCGAAGATGTACCGGTGCGGGTGGTCGCCGGGCGGCGGGCCGGCGCCCTCGAAGCCCGGGGTGTGCCCGTCGCTGTACGTGTGGAACGCCCCTGCGGGCAGGCCCGAGCCGTCAGGGGTGCCGGCTCCCGTGTCGAGGGACGTCACGGAGGCCGGGAGGTCCACGACGGTCCAGTGGTGGTAGCCCATCGGCGTCGGCGCGTCGGGGTCGTAGCAGGTCACGACGAACGACTTGGTGCCCTCGGGAAAGCCGCTCCACTCGAGCGCGGGGGAGATGTTCTGGTCGTGCGCTGCGTGCGCGTCCGGCATGCGCTCGCCGTCGGTCAGGTTGCTGCTCGTCAGCGAGAAGGCCGCGGGAGCCGGCAGCAGCGTGTAGGGGTCCGGCGGGTAGGGGCGAGTGAAGTCCATGCCCCCACTCTGCCGAATCGCCGAGCCGGTTGCCAGCGACTGCGGCCGAGCCGGTAATGCTGGCCTGGGCCCGGACCGGTACAGCATGATCGGCGCATGATCATCAGATCCTCCACCGCGCTGGTCCGGCCGGGCATGCTCGACGAGTTCCGCCCCTTCATCGAGGCCGGGACCGCCGGGTTCGCCACGCTCGACGGTTTCCTGGGCGACGAGATCGTCGTCGGACCGGACACCCTGACCTACGTGAGCCGGTGGCGGGACGCCGCGGCGCTCGTCGGGTACGCCGGCCCGGGCTGGCGTACCGAGCCGGTCGTGCTGGAGGACGAGGACCGTTTCCTGGTCGCGCCGCTGCGCGTGCGGCACGTCGAGCTCCGGCAGGCGGTGCCGGACGACGCTGCCGGCATCGCCGACGTCTGGCACGCCGCCTGGGGCGACGGGCACCACGGCCTCGTCCCGCCGGCGCTCGAGGCGGTCCGTACGCGCGAGTCGTTCGGGCCCCGGGCGGCGAGCCGGGTGCCGAACACGACGGTGGCCGTGGCCGACGGGCAGCCTGCGCACGGCGAACCGGCCGACGGTGGTGTCGTCGGTTTCGTCACCGTCCACGACGACGAGGTCGAGCAGGTGTTCGTCTCGGCGACGCGCCGCGGCTCCGGCCTCGCCGCGCACCTCCTGTCCGACGGCGAGGACCGGGTCGCCGCAGCGGGGCACGCGGAGGCCTGGCTCGCGGTCGTGGCGGGCAACGGGCGGGCACGACGGTTCTACGAACGCCAGGGCTGGTCGGACGCCGGACCGCTCGACTACCAGGCGGAGACCGCGGCGGGCCCGGTGCCGGTTCCGGTGCGCCGCTACGTGAAGCGGCTGGTGGGCGAGTGACGAACCGTAAGCCGATCGACCTCGAGCACGCCGTGAACCGCTTCCGGATCGGTGCGGTCGTGGTGGCTGCCGTCGGCCTGGTGTTCCTGGCCCTGCGTCTTCTCTTCGGGTCTCGAAACTCCGCGGGCATCCTCGAGTCCGGCGACCTCACGCTGCTGTGGGGCGTCCTGGTGCTGCTGGTGGTGGTGATCGGCGGCGGAGCCGCCGTCGCAAGGTCGAAGAGTCGGGCGAACCGCGAGTTCACCCAGGACTTTGAGCGGTTCCTCGCACTGGAGCACCCGCACGACGCGATCGTCGTGGGACTCCAGCCGCGCGACCTGCTCGCTCGGGCGACAGCTGCCGGGGCCTCGACGGACCTCATCGGCCACGGCGGCTTGGTCGGCCTCGTCGTGCGGCAGGAACGCGTCGAGGTCTGGATTCCTGGCGACCTGGAGCCGCGGTGGCAGGTGCTGCGCGTTCCGGGCCGGGTCCGGGTGGCGCCCAGCTCCTTGCCGAAGCAGAAGTGGCCGGCGCAGGGTCCCGACGCGGTGGTGCACGCGATCGAGGTCTCGGACGGCGAGCAGTCGGCGTCCGTCGTCGTCCAGCCCGGGAGGACCGACCGGAAGAACCCCGGCCGTGCCACGGTCGAGGCCTTCGCCCAGGCCCTCCGCGCCCTCGGCGAGGACCCGGCCGACCACATCGTGTTGCGGGAGGGAGCGGTCCGTCGCTGACCCGAGATCCTCGACGGCTGACAGCGTCGGCCGATAGGTCCGGGCCGAGCACATGACCGAACTCGCTGACTTCGGTCCCATGCTCTGAGATCGGTCAATCAACCGACCGATCTCAGAGCAACGGACCGATCTCGGCGAGCGGTCCGTGCGACGGACCGATCTCACCGGGCCGGTGCGGCCCGGGCAGCCGGCCGGACCCGGTCAGTCCACCCGGAGGAGGTGGCGGAACGCCGTCCTTGCTCGTTCAGGGCTCGGGGCGTCGCCCGTGATGAGGTCCGCGTACGTGAGCGACTCCGAGACCCGTACCAGCAGGTAGGCCAGCTCCTCGGGGGTGATGGTGCCGCCGAACGGCTTCTCGCCGAGGTCGCGCACCACGAGCCACTCGACGGTCGCGACGAACCGCTGCTGGATGGGGCTGTCGGCAGTGGTGAGCAGCCGCAACGAGCGGGCCGGCTCCCTGCGCAGGAACGCGCGGAAGTAGTCGGCGACGATGAGGTCGTGCGCGAAGGTGGTCAGCATCCCCGCGAGGCGTTCGGCACCCGTCAGGTGCTCGTTCGCGCGCTCGGCCTGCACGAGCGTCGGCACGGCGAGCGACCACAGCACCTCGCTGAGCAGTGCGTCCCGGTTGCCCACCCAGCGGAACACCGACGTGCGGTCGACGCCGAGCTGCGCGGCCAGCGGACCCATGTCGATGCGGTAGCCCTCGATGAAGGTGTCGCGCGCGAGGTCCAGCACCCGCTGCGCCTCGGGGCGCGTGGCCAGCCGAGCGGAGAGGGTGCTCGGCGCGGCTTCCAGTCCGACCGTCGCGATCGACGTCGTTGTCATGGCGGCTATCCAACCGCTACCGAGGTCCCATTGCAACAATATGCAGAATGATGCATACGGGACATTGGTGGAAAACACGCACTCTATCCCGCCGGAGCGAGGGCATGCTACGGTGCAGTTCGCAAACCGACCAGACGGTACGGAGGAATGTGTGGCTGACAACGTCGTCGCCGGTGGGGCCGGGAACGGCCCGGGGCAGAGGTTCGAGGGCAGGGTCGCCCTGGTCACGGGTGCGAGCCGGGGGATAGGCCTCGCCATCGCCCACCGCATCGTGGCCGAGGGCGGCCGGGTCGTGATCACCGGCCGCCGCGCCGAGACCCTCCAGGAGGCGGTCGCCGAGCTCGGTCCGGACCGCGCCCTGGGCGTCGCGGGCAAGGCGGACGACGCCGGGCACCGGGCGGACGCCATCGGGCAGACGATCGAACGCTTCGGGCGCCTCGACCATCTCGTGAACAACGCCGGGATCAACCCCGCCTACGGCCCGCTCGCGGAGCTCGACACGGGCGTGGCCCGCAAGATCCTCGAGGTGAACGTGATCGCGGCCCTGGAGTGGACACGGGAGACGGTCGCCGCTGTACCTGCCGGCAGCCCGCTCCGCTCGATAGTGAACATGGCGTCGGTAGCAGGCACGGCGTCGGGCCCGAACATCGCCTTCTACGGCGTCTCCAAGGCGGCCCTCATCAACCTGACGGTCCAGCTTGCCGACGAGCTCGCCCCGACCACCCGCGTCAACACGCTCGCGCCCGCCGTGGTCAAGACGCGGCTCGCCCGTGCCCTGTACGAGGGCCGCGAGGAGGAGGCGGCAGCCGCCTACCCGCTGCGCCGGCTCGGCATCCCGGACGACGTCGCCGGCCCGGCCGCCTTCCTCCTGTCCGACGATGCCGCCTGGATCACCGGCCAGACGCTCCTGGTCGACGGCGGCGCGAGCGTGCGGACCGCCCTGTGAGCCGGCCGGTGAATGTGGTGGCTACGGTGAAGGATGAGCCCATGCGCACCATGAACGTCCAGGACCAGGTCCTGCGGGCAGCCCTCGACCTCTTCTCCACGCGGGGCTACGCGACCACCAGCGTCCAGGAGATCGTCGCGGCGGCCGGCGTCACCAAGGGGGCGATGTACCACTACTTCGCCTCCAAGGACGACCTGCTGTTCGCGATCTACGACCGGCTGCTGTCGCTGCAGAAGGCGCACCTCGACGAGATCGTCGCGGCGGGCGCCGAGCGCGGCGACGGTGTCGAGGACGTGCTGCGGGCGGTCTGCGTGGACGTGATCTCGACGTCCATCGAGTTCCTGCCCGAGGGCACCGTCTTCACGCGCAGCCAGCACATGCTCATGCCGGACCGCCAGGCGGAGGTCAAGCGGCGCCGTCGCGAGTACCACGAGGAGTTCGAGGCGCTGCTCCTGCGCGGCATCCAGGAGGGGGTGTTCCGCGACGACGTGCCCACGGCCATGCTCATCGCGCACTTCTTCTCCGACGTGCACTACCTCTCCCAGTGGTACTCGCCCGCGGGGCCGCTGACGGCGGGCCAGGTGGCGGAGCAGCTCACCGAGCTGTTCCTGCGCGGCATCAGAGCGACAGGAAAGGACTGACACGTGAGCGTACCCACGGCGATGAAGGCGTGGCGGGTGGTCTCCCACGGGGAGCCCGAGCAGGTCATGGAGCTGCACGACGTCCCGGTCCCCGAGCCCGGGCCGGGCGAGGTGCTGCTGCGCGTGCGGGCCGTCGCGGTGAACTTCCCCGACGTCCTGCTGGCGCGCGGCGAGTACCAGGAGCGGCCGGAGCTGCCGTTCGTGCCGGGGATCGAGCTGTGTGGCGACGTCGTCGCGCTCGGTGAGGGTGTGACCGAGGGCGAGCGCGTGCGGGTCGGCGACCGCGTCGTCGGCTCGAAGATCGGGGTGCTCGCGCAGTACGCGGCGGTGCCCGTCCAGGCGGTCCACCCGGCGCCGTCGGCCCTGGACGACGCGCAGGCCGCCGCGCTGACCATCGCCTACCAGACCGCGTGGTTCGGGCTGCACCAGCGGGGCGGGCTGCAGGCCGGCCAGACGCTGCTCGTGCACGCCGCCGCGGGCGGCGTCGGCACCGCCGCGTGCCAGCTCGGCAAGGCGGCCGGCGCGCGCGTGGTCGGCGTGGTGGGCAGCGAGGCCAAGGTCGCGGCGGCCCGCGCCGCGGGCGCGGACCAGGTGTTCCTGCGCGACGACGACTGGGTCGCCGAGCTGCGCAAGCCCGGCGTCGACGTGGTGTTCGACCCCGTGGGCGGCGACTCGTTCGAGCGCTCGACCCGCTGCATCGCGTTCGAGGGCCGGATCGTCGTGGTCGGGTTCGCGAGCGGGCAGACGCCGAAGGTCCGGGCCGACCTCGCGCTCGTGAAGAACTACGGCGTGCTCGGCCTGCACTGGGCGCTGTACCAGCAGCGCCAACCCGACCTCGTGGACGCCGCGCACGCCGAGCTGGACAAGCTCGCCGCCTCTGGCGTGGTGCGCCCGGTGCTCAGCGACGTCGTCGGGTTCGACCAGGCGCCCGCAGCGGTGGCGCGGCTGGCCGGCGGCGCGACGACGGGCCGGCTCGTGGTCCGGGTCGCGGACGACGCGCTGATCGGTGAGGTGGCCGCATGACCGGGCCGAGCGTCGCAGCGCTGCACGACCTGACCGGGCGGGTGGCGCTCGTGACGGGCGGCGCTCGCGGTATCGGCGAGGCGTACGTGCGCATCCTGCACGACGCCGGGGCGAGCGTCGTGGTGACCGACGTCCTCGACGCCGAGGGCCAGGCCCTGGCCGATGGTCTGGGGGAGCGGGCGCGGTTCGAGCACCTGGACGTGACCGACGAGGACGCGTGGGACCGGGTGGTCGGCCAGGTGGTCGACGAGCTCGGCGGCGTGGACGTGCTGGTCAACAATGCGGGCATCGCGAACGCCGCGCCGATCGAGCACTTCACGCTCGCCAAGTGGAACGCCGTGATGGCGGTCAACGCGACCGGCGTGTTCCTGGGCTGCCGGGCAGTGGTACCCACGATGAAGGCGGCCGGGAGCGGCTCGATCATCAACATCTCCTCGGTCGAGGGGCTGCGCGGGAGCTGGAGCCTGCACGGGTACACCGCCTCCAAGTTCGCGGTGCGCGGGCTGACCAAGTCGCTCGCCGTCGAGCTCGGCAAGGACGGGATACGCGTGAACTCGGTGCATCCCGGCCTGATCCTCACCGAGATGAGCGTGAAGATCGACCCCGACGCCCTGGTGATCCCGCTCGGCCGCCCGGGCGTGCCCGACGACCTCGCCGGGACGATCCTGTTCCTCGCCAGCGACGCGTCGGCGTGGATCTCGGGCCAGGAGATCGTGGTGGACGGCGGTATGACGAGCGGGATCCCGCACCGATGACGGGCGGATGAGCGGCGGCTAGGCAGGGGCCGTGGGCCCGGTTGATCCGCACCGGTGACAAACCGGCCGGTCGGTTTATCTGCATGACGAGACGAGGAGGTGCCGATGACAACGACGTCGAGCAGCACAGGGCCGGACGACGCAGTGCCCGACGACGCGGAAGACAGCCCACCCCGGCTGGAGGTCGCGGGGCTCACCGTGACGTTCGGCGGCCTCACCGCGCTGGACGACGTGTCCTTCACCGTCGCCGACGGCGAGACCGTCGCCCTGATCGGCCCCAACGGCGCCGGCAAGACCACCGTGTTCAACGCGGTGTGCGGCCTGGTGCGCACCCGGCGGGGCAGGATCCGCGTGGGTGGTGCGCCCGCGCCGTCGTCGGCGACCGGGCTGCTGGGGGCCGGGGTCTCCCGGACCCTGCAGGGCCTTGGGCTGTTCGGCCACCTCACCGTGCTGGAGAACGTGCTCGTGCCGCTCACGAGCGTCCGGCCGGACAGCGGCACGAGCGCGGACGCCGTCCAGGAGGTGCTCGGCGCCCTCGGCCTGAGCGGCTTGGCCGCCGCCCCCGCCGGCACGCTGCCCTACCCCGAGCGCAAACGTGTGGCCCTGGCCCGCGCGATGGTCACCCGGCCGCGGCTCCTGCTGCTGGACGAGCCGGCGGGCGGGCTCGGGGCCGCCGACATCGACCAGCTCGCGCGGACCGTGCGCACCGTGTCGGACGGCGGGTGCGCCGTGCTGCTCGTGGAGCATCACGTCGACTTCGTGATGGACGTGGCCGACCGCGTGGTGGTGCTCGACTTCGGGCACGTCATCGCGTGCGGGACGCCGGGCGAGGTGCGGCGGGATCCGGCCGTCGAGGAGGCGTACCTGGGGGTGCCGGTGGGCAGCGCGCGGGTCGAGCCCGTCGAGACCGGACGGGAGCAGAGCGCGTGAGCACCCTGACGATCGAGAAGCTCACCGTCGGCTACGGCGACGGCGCCCCCGTGCTGGACGGCCTGGAGCTGGAGGTGCCCGACGGCGGCGTCGTCGCGCTGCTCGGGGCCAACGGCGCCGGCAAGACGACGCTGCTGCGTTCCCTGCTGGGCCTCGTGCCCGCGCGCAGCGGACGCGTGCTGCTCGACGGCGTCGACCTGACGCGCCTGAGCACCGAGGACCGGGTGCGGCGCGGCCTGGCCCTGGTCCCCGAGGGGCGCAGCGTGGTGGTCGAGCTGACCGTCGCGGAGAACCTCCGGCTCGGCGCCCTCTGGAAGCATCGAGGCCCGGCGCGCGACGTCGCCGTCGGGCAGATGTATGAGCTGTTCGAGCCGCTGGCCCGACGCCGCGACGCCGCCGGCCACACCCTGTCCGGCGGCGAGCGGCAGATGCTCGCGCTCGCGCGGGCCCTTGTCGGCGAGCCGGACGTGCTCCTGCTCGACGAACCGTCGCTCGGGCTGGCACCGCTCGTGGTCGCCCAGCTGCTCGGCGTGCTCCGCGACCAGGCGGAGGCCACCGGTCTCACCGTGCTCCTGGCCGAGCAGAACGTCACGGGCGCGCTGTCGGTCGCCGACCGCGGCGTCGTCCTGTCCCTCGGGGAGGTCGTCGCCGACCGCCCGGCCGCCGAGCTGGCCGCCGACCCCGCCCTCCGCCACGCCTACCTGGGTTTCTGAGGTGGCGACATGACCGAGATGGATCCCGCCGTGGAAAGACTCGTGTTCCTGATGTCGACCGGGCTGGCGCGCGGCGCCGTCCTCGCGCTCTTCGCGCTGTCGCTCGTGATCGTCTACCGGGCCGCCCGGGCGGTGAACTTCGCCCAGGCCGCGATGGCGATCGTTCCCGTGTACGTGGCGTTCGCCGTGACGTCGGCGAGCGGCTCCTACTGGCTGGGCCTTGCCGCCGCGCTGGTCGTCGGCGCGCTGCTCGGCGCCGTCGTCGAACGCTGGCTCCTGCGCCTGGTGCCGCAGGACAACCCGCTGCCCGGCATCATCGTGGCCATCGGCCTGGTCATGGTGCTCCAGGCCGGGCTCGCCATCGCCTTCGGACCCGACCACCGGCCCGTGCACGCGCCCTTCTCGCAGCGGCCCTTCGACGTCGGCGGGGTCAGCGTGCTCAGCCCCTACGACCTGTTCGTGCTGATCGTGGCCGCCGTCGTCATGGGCGGGTTCGCGATCCTGTTCAACCGCACCTCCATCGGCCTCCAGCTGCGCGCCGCGGCCTTCGCCCCCGAGACCTCCCGGCTGCTCGGCGTCCGCGTGCCCCGCATGGTGACCCTCGGCTGGATGCTCTCCATCGCCACCGCGGCGCTCGCGGCCCTCCTGCTGGTGCCCACCGGGCTCGGCCTCGACCCGCACGCGGCCGACGTGCTGTTCGTCAACGCCTTCGCCGCCGCCGTCATCGGCGGCCTGGACTCGCCGGTCGGGGCGCTGGTCGCGGGCCTGGTCGTCGGCGTGCTCGCGAGCCTCGTGACCGGGTACGCGTCGGCCGCGACGGCGCCGCTGGCGGTGCTCGCCCTGCTCACGGTCGTGCTGCTCGTGCGACCGCACGGACTCTTCGCCGCGAGGGAGGCACGGACCGCATGAAGCTCCTGCTGCGAGCCGGCCTGCTCACCCTGCTGGCCCTTGGCGCTACCTTCCTGCTCGACCCCTACCGCAACTACCAGCTCGCGACCTCCGCCGGGGTGTTCGCCGCCGTCGCCGGTCTGACCCTGCTGGTCGGCCTCACCGGACAGCTCTCCCTCGGGCACGCGGTGCTGATGGCCGCCGGCGGGTACGGGTACGCCCTGACCGCGACCTGGGTGGCGGGCGCGCTGGCCGGGGCCGGGGGAGAGGCGGCCGACGGCGTCGTCGGCTGGCTGCTGCCCCTGCTCGCCGGGGTGGCCGGGGCGCTCGTCGCCTCGGGTGCGCTCGGCCTGCTGCTCGGGCTCGCGGCGGCCCGGCTGCGCGGCCCCTACCTCGCGGGCCTGACGCTCGCCCTGGTGATCGCGCTGCCGTCGGCGGCGAGCACCATCCCCGGGCTGGCGGGGGCGCAGGGCATCAGCGCCCCGTTCGTCCCCGTGCCCGACGCGCTCGCCGCCCTCGTCGCGGTCGAGCAGTGGCACGCCTGGCTCGCCATCCTGGTGACCGCCTGCGTCGTCACGCCCCTGGTCGCCCTGCGCGCGGGGCGCGCCGGCCTGCGCATGCGCGCGGTGCACGACGACGAGACGGCGGCCCGGCTCGCCGGCGTCGACCCCGGCCGGGTCAAGGCCGGGGCGTTCGTGATCAGCTCGCTCGCCGCGGGCCTGGGCGGCGTGGTGCTCGCGATCGTCACGCAGCAGGTCAGCCCGGGGGCGTACGGCCTCGGGTTCTCGCTGCTGCTCGTGGTCGCCGCCGTGGTCGGCGGGCTCGGCTCGCTCGGGGGCGCCGCCATCGGGGCGGTGCTCGTGACGCTGCTGCCCTGGGTGGTCGACCAGGCCACCGCACCGCTGCCCGCCGACCTCGGGCACCGACTGCAGGGAAACCTCGAGATCGTCCTGTTCGGCGTGGTGGTCGTCGTCGTCACCGTGCTCTGGCCGGGCGGGCTCTCGCGACTTCTCCGGACCAGAAGGCCTTCCAGGAACACGCAGCTTTCCCAGAACACGCAGCTCTTCCAGAACACAGAGAGGTGATCGGAATGCGCACCACACGATCCACTGCACGGTCCACCGCCATCGCAGCCACCATGGGACTGGCCGCCGCCACCGCCCTGTCGGCCTGCTCCACCCCCGCGGCCGCCGAGGTTCCGGGTGTCACCGACGACAAGGTGGTCATCGGCACGCACCAGCCGCTCACGGGACCGGCAGCGGCCGGCTTCGCGTCGATCTCGGCGGCCACCGCCGCGTACTTCGAGTACGTCAACGCCAACGGCGGCATCCACGGCCGCGAGATCGAGTACCTCGTCAAGGACGACGGCTACAACCCGGCCAACACCCAGACGGTCGTGCGCGAGCTGGTCCAGGAGGACCAGGTCTTCGCGATCGTCAACGGCCTGGGCACCCCCACGCACTCCAGCGTGCTCGACTACCTGGACCAGAACGGCGTGCCCGACCTGTTCGTCGCCTCCGGCTCCCTGACCTGGAACCAGCCGGACGAGTACCCGAACACGTTCGGCTTCAACGCCGACTACGTGACCGAGGGCGCGGCGCTCGCGCAGCACGCGCTCGACACCGACCCGGACGCCGTCGTCTGCGTGCTGGGGCAGGACGACGACTTCGGCGCGGGGATCCTCCAGGGCGTCGAGCTGGCGCTGGGCGACGGCGAGGTCGCGACCAACCAGACCTACTCCACGGCCGACCAGGACGTCACGGCGCAGCTCGGCGCCATGAAGGAGGCCGGCTGCACGCACAACGTGCTCGGCACCATCAACGGCTTCACGGCGCTCGCCGTCGGCACGGCCGCGCAGATGGAGTGGTTCCCGAAGTGGCACGTCTCCTCCTCGGGCGCCGACTACCCGACGCTCGCCGAGTACCTCGGCGAGGAGGGCACACCGGCGCTGGAGGGCCTGGTCTCGGTGAACTACCTGCCCAACAGCCCGTCGTCCGAGTGGTACGAGCTCTTCTCGCAGATCAACGAGGAGTACAACGACGGCGCGCCCTACACGGGCAACACCACCTACGGCATGAGTGTGGGTTACCAGTTCGCCGAGGCGCTGGCCGCGGCCGGCGAGAACCCGACGAGGGAGTCGATAGTGGCGGCGGTGGAGTCCGGTGATCTGGGGGGCAACGGCATCGCGCCGCTGACCTACTCCGCGGACGACCACTTCGGTCACCGCACCGTCCGGATCGCCGTGGTGGCCGACGGCGCGCAGGACTTCACCGACAGCGCCTACGAGGTGTCCGACGCGGGCGCCACCGCCGTCGAGCCGGAGCAGACGCCGCTCGAGAACGAGGGCATCCCGGCCACTGAATGACCCCCCCGGCAGGGGGCACCGGAGACATCGCGCACGACGACCTCGGGCGCACGAGAGGGGAACCATGACGCACGAACTACCCGGCCTGGACGTCGCGGGCCTGGCCGCCTGGCTGGCCCGCGAGCACCCGGAGCTGGCGGATCCCGCCGGCCCGGGCCTGACCGCGAGCCTCATCACCGGCGGGCGCAGCAACCTCACCTACCGGGTGGACGGAGCCGCGCTGCCGCTCGTGGTGCGGCGCCCGCCGCTGGGGCACGTGCTGTCCAGCGCGCACGACATGCGGCGCGAGCACCGGGTCATCACCGCCCTGGCGGGGACGATCCCGGTGCCGCGCACCGTCGCGGTGGTGGACGACACGGAGCGGGCCGAGGTCACGGGCACGGTGTTCTTCGTCATGGAGCACGTGGCGGGCATGGTGCTGGCCCGCCCGGAGCACAACGCGGCCTGGACCCGCGAGGGGCTCGGCCGGCTCGGTGTCGAGCTGGCCGAGGTCCTCGCGGACCTCCATGCCACCGATCCGGCGGCGGTGGGGCTCGCCGACTTCGGCCGGCCCGCCGGGTACCTCGGGCGTCAGATGAAAACCTGGCGGCGCCAGTACGACGCCTCGCGGTCGCGGCCCCAGCCGCTCCTGGACACGCTCCAGGAGCGGCTGGAGACGGCGGTGCCCGACGACGTCGGACGCACCGCCATCGTGCACGGCGACTACCGGCTCGACAACGCGCTGGTGGCCGGCCCGCCCGACGCACCGCGGATCGCGGCGGTGCTCGACTGGGAGATGGCGACCCTCGGGGACCCGCTCGTGGACCTCGGCATGCTCGGCATGTACTGGCGCATCCGGGAGCTGACCACCTCCGCCGGGATCGACGTCGTGCCGGGGGCGATCGTGCCCGGAGCCGGCTACCCGGACTTCGGCGAGGTTATCGACGCCTATGCCGCCCGCGCCCGGATCGCCGTGCCGGACCTCTCCTGGTACCGCGCGTTCGCCTGCTACAAGCTCGCGGTCATCCTCGAGGGCATCCACTACCGGTTCACCGGCGGGCAGACCGTCGGCGACGGGTTCGACCGGATCGGGGAGCTGGTGGAACCGCTGGCCGCCGAGGGGCTGGACCGGCTCGCCGACACCCCGCCCAGGACCGCCACCACGACAGCAGGAGGAGCCTGATGGACTTCGCCCCCGACACCACCACCCGCGAGATCACCCGGCGGGTCAGGGAATTCGTCACGGACGAGGTGCTGCCCGCCGAGCCCGTGCTCGCCGGCCAGCTCGCCGCCACCCCCGGCGACTGGTCCTTCCGGCCGGTGGTGCGCCACCTGCAGGCCACCGCGCGCGAACGAGGGCTGTGGAACCTGTTCCTGCCCCCGGGCGGGCCGGCCGGCGCACGCGGTGGCGGCCTGACCAACCTGCAGTACGCGCCCGTCGCCGAG
Source organism: Promicromonospora sp. NPDC050249 (assembly GCF_040656015.1). Taxonomy (NCBI): domain Bacteria; kingdom Bacillati; phylum Actinomycetota; class Actinomycetes; order Micrococcales; family Promicromonosporaceae; genus Promicromonospora; species Promicromonospora sp. NPDC050249. The sequence goes on from NZ_JBFAKY010000020.1 coordinate 64,872, forward strand.
CTCACCGGGTACAGCCCCAAGCTCGCGCCCGTCGCCATGAACTGCGCCGCTCCCGACACCGGCAACATGGAGCTGCTCGCGCACTTCGCCACCCCCGAGCAGCGCGAACGGTGGCTCGACCCGCTGCTGGACGGCGCGCAGCGCTCCGCCTTCTGCATGACCGAGCCCGCCGTCGCGTCGTCGGACGCCACGAACATCGCGACGAGCATCGTGCGCGACGGCGACGAGTACGTGATCACCGGCCGCAAGTGGTTCGCCACCGGCGCCATGAACCCCGACTGCGGCCTGCTGATCGTGATGGGCAAGACGGATCCCGACGCGCCCCGGCACCGCCAGCAGTCCATGGTGCTCGTGCCCCGCGACACCCCCGGCGTCACCGTCGTGCGCGGCCTGACCGTGCTGGGCTACGACGACCGCGACCACGGCGGCCACGCCGAGATCGTCTTCGACGACGTCCGTGTCCCGGCTACGAACCTGCTCGGCGGCGAGGGCGAAGGGTTCGCGATGGCGCAGGCCCGCCTCGGCCCCGGCCGCATCCACCACTGCATGCGCGCGCTCGGCATCGCCGAACGCGCGCTGGACCTGGTGCGTGAGCGGGCCACCGGGCGGGTCGCGTTCGGCGCGCCGCTGGCCGACCAGGGCGTCGTGCGCGAATGGCTCGCCCTCTCGCGCATCGAGATCGAGTCCCTGCGCCTGCTCGTGCTCAAGACCGCCTGGCTCATGGACACCGTGGGCAACAAGGCCGCCATGACCGAGATCCAGGCCATCAAGATCGCCGTACCCCGCGCCGTCGGGCAGATCCTGGACCGCGCCGTCCAGGTCTTCGGCGCCGCAGGGGTCTCCGGCGACCACCCCCTGGCCGAGCTGTTCGCGGGCGTCCGCACCCTGCGCCTGGCCGACGGCCCCGACGAGGTGCATCTCGCCTCCCTCGGCCGGGCCGAGCTCCGCCGTCGCGCACCGTTCCTGACCCAGCCAGCTCCCCACCCCTCCCCGGAAGGAGACCCGACATGACGCACACCCCAGGCGTCCTGCCCGAACCCGTCGCAAGCCGCGCCGTCGACAGAGCCGTCGACGGCCCCGGCTACGGCACCCTCTCGATAGCGAGCATCCTCGCCGAGACCGCCGGCCGGTTCCCCGAACGCACCGCGCTGTACTTCATGGGTCAGGCCACCACCTACGGCGACCTCTGGGGCCAGACCCGCGCGTACGCGGGGGCGCTCGCGGCCCGCGGGATCGGTCCGGGCTCGCGCGTGGCGATGATCGTGCCGAACGTCCCCGACTTCGCGCGCGTCTACTACGCGACGCTCGCGCTCGGGGCCGTCGTGATCCCCGTGCACCTGCTGTTCCGCAGCGACGAGATCGAGTTCGTCCTGAAGGACGCGGGGGCCGACGTCGTCGTGGTCGCCGCGCCGATGCTGGCGGAGGCCGCACCCGCCGCCGCGCGGGCCGGAGTGCCGCTGGTGACCGTCCTGATACCGGAGGTGACTGCCCGGCAGCTCGCCGAGCAGGGCACCGTGGTGGCGCGCCTCGAGGACGAGGCGGCGGTCGCGACCCCGATCGAGCGGCACGTGGGCACGAACCCGCTGGCCGCGGCCACGATCCTGTACACGAGCGGCACCACGGGCACCCCGAAGGGCGCTGTGGGGTCGCACCTGGCGATGGTCGAGCAGGTGCACTGCTCCCTGATCGACTCGTTCGACCTGCGGCCCGACGACGTCGTCTACGGCGGCCTGCCGTTCTTCCACTCGTTCGGCCAGATGGCGGTGCTGAACATGGCCTTCCGGCGGGCGGCGTCCATCATCCTGCTGCCCAAGTTCGACCCCGACGAGGCCCTCGAGCTGCTCGTGGCCCACGGCGCCACGGTGTTCACGGCGGTGCCGACCAACTTCGCGGGCATGGTCGAGGCGGCCCGGCGCTCGGCGGCACGGCCCCCACTGCGGTACGCCGTGTCCGGCGGTGCTGCCCTGCCGGTGGCGCTGCTCGAGGCGTTCGAGGAGGCGTACGGCGCGCAGGTGCACGAGGGGTACGGGCTGACGGAGACGTCGCCGTCGTGCACCTTCAACGTGACGTCCGAGCCGATCCGGCCTGGGACGGTGGGCCGCTCGATGTGGGGCGTCGACGTCGCGGTGGCAGTCGCAGAGGTGGAGGACCGGGTGGAGCTGCTGCCGGCGCCGCCCGCCGGTTCGGGGGAGACGAGCGAACTGGGCGAGATCGTGGTGCGCGGGCACAACCTGATGAAGGGGTACCTGGGCCGGCCGGACGCCTCGGCGGCGGCCGTCGTGGACGGCTGGTTCCGCACCGGTGACCTCGGGACCGTCGACGCGGACGGCATCGTGACGATCGTGGACCGCAAGAAGGACATGATCATCCGCAACGGCTACAACGTGTATCCCACGGAGGTCGAGGCGGTGCTGGCGCGCTACCCGGGCGTCGCCATGGCGGCGGTGTTCGGTGTGCCCGACGAGGTGCGCGGGCAGGAGGTGCACGCCGCCGTCGTGCCGTCCTACGGGGCCGACGTCGACCCGGACGCCGTGGTGGCGTACATGAAGGAGCACGTGGCGGCGTACAAGTACCCGCGGGTGGTGCACGTGTCCGCAGACCTGCCGCTGGGCCCGAGCGGCAAGGTGCTCAAGCGCGAGCTGACGGCCCGGCACTCGGCCCCCGCGGTGTGATGGTGCGGCCGTGCGGTGGTGCTGCCGGGGCCGGAGTCGAGCCCGGGGGAGAACCTACGCACTGGAGGTGTGTTGCTGAGCGTAGACATTGTCTACGCACAGCAACACACTCCGGAGCACAACACTTTCCCCCGCGCCTCGCCCCCGCCTCCGCTGGTCGAGCCTGTCGAGACCCGGTCACCCCTCAGGCAGCCCCAGGTGCTGCTCGACCGCCGCACGCACCCGGTCCGGGACCGGCACCGGGCGACGGGCCGTCTGGTCGACGAACACGTGCGTGAAGCTGCCCGTCGCGTACGGCTCGCCGCGGTCGGGCGCGCCCGCGCGGAGGATCGCCAGGTCCCACGTGAGCGACGTCCGCCCGAGGCGCCCGACGGCGACGTCGACCTCGATCTCGTCCGGGAACGACACCGGTGCCAGGAACTCGCACGACGAGGCCCGGGCGAGCCCGATCACGTCGCCCGCGGGGTCCATGCCGGCGTGCCGGATGAGCCACGTGTTCACCGCCGTGTCCATGGCCACGTAGTAGACGGCGTTGTTCATGTGCCCGTACTGGTCGTTGTCGTTCCAGCGCAGGGGGAAGGGGTGTCGATAGCCCATATCGGCAGGGTAGCCCGGTTCGCGAGGATGGGTGCAACATATTCGAGATTGATGCATACTGGACACCGACCGGTCGGTCTGTACGGATCGACCAACCAGATCAACGACGATCGGAGGACCGATGACGCTCGTACCCGAGTCGCCCCGCACCGACATCCTGGAGGCCGACTTCTACTCGTTCCAGGACCTGCTCACCCCGGCCGAGCAGAAGAAGGCGCTGGCGGTCCGCGAGTTCATGGAGCGCGAGGTGCGCCCCATCGCCGACGACTACTGGGAGCGCGCCGAGTGCCCCGTGCACCTGTTCAAGCCCTACGCGCAGCTCGGCACCATCGGCTCGGGCTGGGCCGAGACGCAGGGCGAGGAGACCTCAGCGGTGTTCCGCGGCTGGGTCGGCATGGAGACGGCGCGCGTGGACTCGTCGTTCTGCACCTTCATCGGCGTGTCCGGTGGCCTGGCGATGACGTCGATCGGCGTCGGCGGCTCCGCGGAGCAGCGTGAGAAGTGGCTCCCGCCCATGGCGAGCGGCGACGTCATCGGCGCGTTCGGGCTGACCGAGCCGCTGGCCGGTTCCGACACCGCCAAGGGTCTGCGCACCACCGCCACCCGCACGGGCGACACCTGGGTCCTGAACGGCGCCAAGCGCTGGATCGGCAACGCCACGTTCGCCGACGTCGTCGTGGTCTGGGCCAAGGACACCGCCGACGACCAGGTCAAGGGTTTCCTGGTGCGCAAGGGCACGCCCGGCTTCACGGCGACCAAGATCGAGCGCAAGCAGTCGCTGCGGATCGTGCAGAACGCGGACATCGTGCTCGACGGCGTCGAGGTGCACGAGGCCGACCGCCTGGCGCACATCAACAGCTTTCGCGACCTGGCCAAGGTGCTGCGGATCACCCGCGACGGCGTCTCCTGGCAGGCGCTCGGCACCATGGTCGGCGCCTACGAGGCCGCCGTGGCGTACACCAAGCAGCGCGAGCAGTTCGGCAACCCGATCGCCAGCTACCAGCTGATCCAGGACAAGCTCGCCACCGCGTACGCGAACGTGACCGCCGGCTTCGCCCTGTGCGTGCGCGTGGCCCAGCTCCAGGACAACGGCACCCAGACCGACGCCCACGCCGCGATGGCCAAGGCGTTCGTCACCACCCGCATGCGGGAGACCGTCGCGCTGTGCCGCGAGGCGTGCGGCGGCAACGGCATCACGCTCGACCACGGCGTGGCCCGGTTCTTCGCCGACGCCGAGGCCGTGTACACGTTCGAGGGCACCAAGGACATGAACCAGCTCATCGTGGGCCGGGCGATCACCGGCCACGCGGCGTTCGTCTGAGCCGGGCTGTTCTATCGTCGCAGCAAGGCGCCGTCGCAGTACCGTCGCAGCACAGCTCAAGGAGGAGTTATGAACGAGGCCTACATCGTCGCGACCGCCCGCTCGCCCATCGGGCGCGCGCACAAGGGGTCGCTGAAGGACGTCCGCCCCGACGACCTCGCCGCCAGGATGGTCGCCGCCGCCGTCGAACAGGTGCCGGGCCTGGACCCGGCCCGGATCGACGACCTGCTGCTCGGCTGCGGGCTGCCCGGCGGCAAGCAGGGTATGAACATGGCCCGGATCGTCGCGGTGCTGTGCGGCTGGGACACGGTGCCGGGCGCGACCGTCACGCGCTACTGCAGCTCCAGCCTGCAGACCACCCGCATGGCGTTCCACGCCATCAAGGCGGGCGAGGGTGACGTCTTCGTGTCCGCGGGCGTGGAGTCGGTGAGCTCGTTCGCGACCGGGTCGAGCGACTACATCCCGGGCGTGGACCTGCACAACCCCGTGTTCGCCGACGCGCTGGCCCGTACCGAGAAGCGCGCCGGGGCCGGGACAGGGCCGTGGACCGACCCGCGCCTGGAGGGCGTGCTGCCCGACGCCTACATCAGCATGGGCCAGACCGCGGAGAACGTCGCCGCCCTGCGCGGCGTCACGCGCGCGGACCAGGACGAGTTCGCCGCCCGCAGCCAGCAGCGCGCGCAGGCGGCGATCGCGGCGGGCTTCTGGGAGCGCGACATCACGCCGGTCACCCTCGCCGACGGCACGGTGGTCTCCGCCGACGACGGCCCGCGCGCCGGCACCACCGTGGAGACGCTCACCACGCTGGAGCCCGTGTTCCGCCCCGACGGCACCGTCACCGCGGGCAACGCCTGCCCCCTGAACGACGGCGCCGCGGCGCTCGTGATCGTCTCGGACCGGATCGTCGACGAGCTGGGCCTGCGGCCGCTGGCCCGCATCGTGTCCACGGGGGTCAGCGGGCTGTCGCCCGAGATCATGGGCCTCGGCCCCGTCGACGCCAGCCGGCAGGCGCTGGCCCGTGCGGGGCTCACCGTCGACGACATGGACCGCGTCGAGATCAACGAGGCGTTCGCCGCCCAGGTGATCCCCTCGGCGCGCGAGCTCGGCGTCTCCGACGAGCGGCTGAACGTCAACGGCGGCGCGATCGCCGTCGGGCACCCGTTCGGGATGACCGGGGCGCGCATCACGTCCACCCTGATCAACGCGCTCGCGGACGCCGGAGGCCGGTACGGTCTGGAGACGATGTGCGTGGGCGGCGGCCAGGGCATGGCGATGGTGCTGGAGAAGCTTTGATGCGGATCACCGGTGCGGTGCTGGAGCGCTGCGGCGCCCCCGCGCCCTATGCGGAGTCCCGGCCGGTGACGGTCGGGCCGCTGGAGCTCGATCCGCCGCAGGACGGTGAGGTGCTGGTGCGGATCGAGGTGGCCGGGCTGTGCCACTCCGACCTGTCGGTCGTGGACGGCAACCGCGTGCGGCCGGTGCCGATGCTGCTCGGCCACGAGGCGGCAGGCATCGTCGAGGCCACCGGCCCGGGTGCACGGCTCGCGGTCGGGCAGCGGGTGGTGATGACGTTCCTGCCGCGCTGCGGTACGTGCGCCGAGTGCGCCACCGACGGTCGCCTGCCCTGTTCGGTGGGGTCGGCGGCCAACGGCGCCGGCACGCTCGTGGGCGGCGGACGGCGGCTGACCCGTCCCGTTCCGGCCGGCGGGGTCCAGGCCGGGGGAGTCCAGGAGGTGCACCACCACCTCGGGGTGAGCGCGTTCGCGAGCCACGCCGTGGTGTCGGAGACCTCGGTGGTCCCCGTGGACGACGACGTCCCGCCCGACGTCGCGGCCCTGCTCGGCTGCGCGGTCCTGACCGGCGGGGGCGCCGTCGTGAACGCCGGGCGGCCCGCGCCGGGCGACCGCGTGGCCGTCGTGGGCCTGGGCGGCGTCGGCATGGCGGCGCTCCTGGTGGCCGTCGCGCTGGGGCACGAGGTGATCGGCGTCGACGCCGTGCCCGCCAAGCTGGACCTGGCGCGCGAGCTGGGTGCGGCGACCGCCGTCGGGCCGCAGGAGGCCGCCGAGCAAGGGCTGCGTGCGCCGGTCGTGATCGAGGCCGCGGGTTCGGCCCGGGCCTTCGAGACCGCATACGCGCTCACCGCTCCGGGCGGCACCACGGTCACCGTCGGGCTGCCGCACCCCGACGCCCGGGCGAGCATCTCGCCGCTCAGCCTCACCGCCGAGGCCCGCACCGTCGTGGGCTCCTACCTCGGCTCGGCGGTGCCGAGCCGCGACATCCCGCGCTACGTCGAGCTGTGGCGGGCCGGCCGGCTGCCCCTGGACCGGCTCGTCTCCGACCGCATCACCCTGGACGACCTACCCGCCGCACTCGACCGCCTCGCCTCCGGTGTGGCGCTGCGGCAGCTCGTGACCTTCTGACCTGACCTGCTCACCTGACCTGCTCACCTGACCTGCTCACTCGTAATGAGAAGGTCGTAACGATCATCCGTACCGAGAGGAAACCCTTCATGACTCGTACCGCCATCGTCACCGGAGCAGCCCGCGGCATCGGCGCCGCCACTGCCCGCCGGCTCGCCAAGGACGGCTACGCCGTCGCCGTCCTGGACCTGCTGGAGGACCAGGCCAAGGCCACGGCGGAGGCCATCGTGGCCGACGGCGGACGCGCGCTCGCCGTGGGCGTCGACGTCGCCGACGAGCAGTCGGTGGCCGACGCCGTCGCACGCGTCACCGCCGAGCTCGGCGCGCCCACCGTGCTGGTGAACAACGCCGGCATCCTGCGCGACAACCTGCTGTTCAAGATGTCCGTGAGCGACTGGGACTCCGTGCTCGGGGTGCACCTGCGGGGCGCGTTCCTCATGACCCGGGCCGTGCAGGCGCACATGGTGGAGGCCAAGTTCGGCCGCATCGTGAACCTCTCCTCGACCTCGGCGCTCGGCAACCGCGGCCAGGCCAACTACTCGGCCGCCAAGGCGGGCATGCAGGGCTTCACCAAGACCCTGGCGATCGAGCTCGGCAAGTTCGGCGTCACCGCGAACGCCGTGGCCCCCGGCGTGATCGAGACCGACATGATCCGGGAGACCGCCGAACGCATCGGCGTGCCGCTGGCCGACTATCTGGGCGTGGCGGCCAAGGACGTGCCGGTGGGCCGTGTGGGTCAGCCCGAGGACATCGCCAACGCCGTGTCGTTCTTCTGCGCGGAGCAGTCCGGGTTCGTGTCGGGGCAGGTGCTGTACGTGGCGGGCGGGCCGAAGGCGTGAGCATCGAAGGGGGCGACATCATCACCGTCGACTCGCCGGCGGCTCTCGCGGACGCCGTGGGGCGGACGGCCTCCGGTGACTGGTTCGAGATCACCCAGGAGCGGATCAGCGCGTTCGCCGACGCCACAGAGGACCACCAGTGGATCCACCTCGACGCCGAGCGGGCGGCCGCCGGGCCGTTCGGTTCCACCGTCGCGCACGGGTACCTCACCCTGTCGCTGCTGTCGCACCTGGCGGCGCCGCTCATCTCGGTCGACGGCGCCGCGATGGTGATGAACTACGGCCTGGACCGGCTGCGGTTCCTCGCCCCGGTGCCGGCCGGCTCGCGCGTGCGGGCCCACACCGAGATCCTCTCCGCCGATCCGGGGCCCACCGGCGTACGCCTCGCCGCGAAGGTCACCGTGGAGATCGAGGGGTCCGAGAAGCCGGCGCTGGTGGCGCACACGCTGTCGCTCTACGTGCCGGAGGGCTGAGCGCCGCTGCCGGACTGAAGCTGCCGGGGCGGTGCTGGTGTGCCAGGGCGGGCCTGCGAGTTCGGTCGGTTGTCGTGAGCTCGGGTCCTGACTTCGGTCCCTTGCCGTGCTGGACCTCTGACTTCGGTCCCTTGCCTTGAGATCGGTCAATCGAACGACCGATCTCAAGGCAAGGGACCGAAGTCGGTTCTGCGCTGGTGCAAGGGACCGATGTCAGGGGCCGGTGACGGGACCCGAAGCGCCGGTCCGGTGCAGGTCGATCCCGACACCCAGATGGTGCTCTCGCAGGTCGGCGACCTGCGACGGTGGAGGGCCCTGGAGGTCCCGCAGTGTTGCGAGGTCGATGGTTTGACAGGCGCGCCCCGCGAGAGGTGTACTGGTGTTCTATCGAACAGGCGTTCGATGGGGTGCTCGACCGATCCGGTCACCACCGGCAGACACCATCGCTGGAGGGTCATGACCGTTGTCACCGCGTCCTCGGAGGCGATCGCCCTCGACGCCGACGATACCGACGACACCGCCGCTACCCGGCACGCCCGGGCGCTCGCAGCCCTGCGGTCCGCCGAGGTGCGCACCGGCGTACGGAAGCAGGCCACGGCCGCACGGACCATCCAGGCGATCCGCCCCGAGCCCCTCGCCGACGGCCCCTCCGGCCGACCGGCAGACCGCACCCCGGGCCGGCTCGCTGACCATCCCGCTGACCGCCGTGCTGACCATCCCGCTGACCGTCCCGTGGACCGCCGCGCTGACCGCCCTGATGACCGTCTCGCTGGTGAGGGCGCTCGCGTCCTGCCGGTGGACCCGCGCCTCGCGTCCCTCCTGCCCGACGGCGGCCTGCGCACCGGCACCACGGTCGTGGTCCAGGGTTCGACGTCGCTCCTGCTCACGCTGCTCGCCGAGGCGTCACGCGACGGTGCCTGGACGGTGCTGGTCGGCTACCCGGCCGCCGGGATGGCCGCAGCGGCCGACGCCGGGTGCGACCTGGCGCGCACCCTCGTGGTGCCGCTGCCGGCCGGGTCGGGCGTCGACGCGCCCGCGGTGCTCGCCGCGCTGATCGACGGCATGGACATCGTGGTGATCGGGCCGGAGGTCGCGCTGCTGGAGCAGGACTACCGTCGGCTGACCACCCGGGCCCGCGACCGCGGAACGGTCCTGGTGGCTGCCCTCCCCACTCCCGCGTCGAGCGCCGGTTCGTTGAGTGCGGGATATCCGCCCCTCCACCGGCCGTCAACGGGGCGAAAGTCCAGCACTCAACGAGCGGCGGGGGGTGCCGGCTGGGCCGGGGCGCACGTGGTGCTCGAGGCGACCGAGGGGGACTGGGCGGGGGTCGATCACGGGGCGGGCTGGCTGCGGCGCCGGACCCTGCGGGTGCGGCGCACCGGGCGGGGGAACGCATCGCGGCCCCTGCACCTGGACGTCGAGGTACCGGTGTTCCGGACGGCCGGCGGAGGTACGGTCGGAGGAACAGCCGGCGGGGGAGCGATCGGCGGAGGAGTGCCTGGCGTCGTCGAGCCTTTCGGTGCCCGGGGCTCCGTGCCGGGGTCGCCGGGCGAGGGCTCCGAGCGCAGTCCACGGCTGGAGCTCGTCGGATGACCGACCGCTCCGGCCCCACGACGGCGGGAGCGGTCACCCGCACCGCCTGCCTCTGGGTGCCCGACTGGCCCGTCGTCGCGGCCCTGGTCGTCGCAGGCCTGGGCCCCGAGACGCCCGCGGCGGTGACGGGCGGTCCCGGCGGGCGGATCGTCGCGGTGTCCGCGCCGGCCCGCAGCGCCGGGGTGCGCCGCGGCATGCGCCGTCGTGAGGCCCAGGGCCGCTGTCCTGACCTGCAGCTCTGGACCGCCGACGACGCCCGCGACGCCCGCGAGTTCGAGCCGGTCGCGGTGGCCGCCGAGACGGTGGTCTCCGGGCTGGAGATCGCTCGCCCCGGCCTGCTCCTGCTGCCGTCGGGCGGCGCGGCGCGGTACCACGGCTCGGAGCGCGACCTGGCCCGCGAGCTGACCGAGCAGGTCGCCGTCCGCACGGGTCACGAGTGCCAGGTCGGGGTCGCCGACGGGTTCCTTGCGGCGGTGCTCGCGGCCCGCGAGGACGACGTCGTGCCGCCGGGTGGCTCGCGGGACTACCTCGCGCCGCGGCCGGCGGCCGTGCTCGTGCACGCCCGGCCAGGCGACCGTGCCCTGACCGAGCTCGTCGACCTGTGGCGCCGCCTCGGCATCCGCACCCTGGCCGAGCTGGCCGCCCTGCCTGACGCCGCCGTCGCCGCCCGCTTCGGCGACCTCGGCGTCTGGGCGCAGCGTCTCGCCAGGGGGCAGGACGTGCGGCCGCCGGCCCGGCGTCGGCTCGAGGAGGACCTGACCGTCACCGAGGAGCTGGACCCGCCGGCGCACCGGGTCGACGTCGCCACGTTCGCGGCCCGCCGCCTGGCCGAACACCTGCACGACGACCTGAGCCGGAGCGGCCTCGCCTGCGGGCGGCTGCGGATCACGGCGCGCGCCGTCGACCCGGTCACGGGCGAGGCCCGCACCCTGGAACGGCTGTGGCGCACCGACGACACGCTCGGCGGGCTGTCGGCGGCCCGGATCACGGACCGGGTGCGGTGGCAGCTCGAGGGCTGGCTCACGGCGTCGTCCCTGGGGAAGGGCGAGGCGCCCGCCCCGATCGCCGGCCTGACCCTGGCCGCCGAGGAGGTGGCGCCCGCCGGGGCGCTGCAGCCGCGCCTGTGGGGGCCGGGGGCGGGCGAGGACCTGCGCGCCCGCCGCGCCGTCGAGCGGGTGCAGGCACTGGCCGGCGGCGACGCCGTGCTCACCGTCCGGCTCCAGGGCGGGCGCGATCCCCGGGCCCGGGTCCAGCTCGTCCCGTTCGGCGAGCAGGTCCCGCCGGAGCGTGACCTCGACCGGCCCTGGCCCGGCGCGCTACCGCCTCCCGCGCCGTCCGTCGTGCTGCCGGAGCCGGTCCCCGCGCACGTGCTCGACGACGCCGGGCGCCCCGTCGTCGTCGACGTGCGGCTCGCGGTCAGCGGGGACCCGGCGCGCGTCGTCGTGCCTGGTGAGGGGGCGTGGGGCGGGATCGACGCCGCCGTCGTCGACTGGGCGGGACCGTGGCCGGTCGCCGAGCGTTGGTGGACGCCGCAGGGCAGGCGTCGCGTGTTCCTCCAGGTGGTGGCGGACGGCGTGGAGGCTCCGACGCTGGGCCTCCTGCTGTCGTCGTCGGCGGGGGAATGGTCCCTGGAGGCGATCTATGACTGACCTCGCCGTGCCGTACGCCGAACTGCACGCGCACTCCGCGTTCAGCTTCCTGGACGGCGCCTCCCACCCCGAGGAGCTCGCGGCCGAGGGCGCACGGCTCGGGCTGACGTCGCTCGCGATCACCGACCACGACGGGCTGTACGGGGTGGTGCGGTTCTCGCAGGCGGCGAAGAAGGTCGGGCTGAAGACCTCGTTCGGGGCGGAGCTGCACCTTCCGGCCCCCGTGGGCGCGAACGGTGCGCCGGTGCTCGACCCGCCCACCGGGACCCCCGACCCGCGCGCCACGCATCTGCTCGTGCTCGCGCGCGGCGATCAGGGCTACCGCAACCTGTCGAGCGCGATCGGCACCGCGCACCTGGACGCGGGCGTCAAGGGCGCGGCCACCTACACGCTGGAGACCTTGGGCGAGGCGTCGAAGGGTGAGTGGCTGGTCCTGACGGGCTGCCGCAAGGGCGCCGTCCGCCAGGCCCTGACGGCCCCGTTGAGTGCTGGATATCTGCGCTCCCAAGACGTTTCGACCCCACAAATACCCAACACTCGACGGTTTGGGGGGAACCGGGTCGACCGGTTGGCTGCAGCCCGGTACGAGCTCGGGCGGCTTGTTGATGTCTTTGGGCGGGAGAATGTCGCCGTCGAGATCACCGCTACTGGCGACCCGCGCGACGCCGACCTGCACGACGCGCTCGCCCTGCTGGCCGAAGAGGCACGCCTGCCGCTGGTCGCCACCACCGCCGCGCACTACGCGCGTCCCCGGGACGCCGACCTTGCCGGGGCGCTCGCCGCCGTCCGGGCCCGCTCCTCCCTGGACGACCTGGACGGCTGGCTGCCCGGCGCGCCCACCGCCCACCTGCGCAGCGGCGCGGAGATGGCGCGCCTGCACCACAGGCACCCGCAGGCCGTGCCGACGGCGGCGGCGCTGGGCGAGGAGTGCGCGTTCGACCTGGACCTCATCGCGCCGAACCTGCCGCCCTACGACGTGCCGCTTGGATACGACGAGGCGTCCTGGTTGCGGGAGCTCGCCCACCGAGGCGCGGAGGGTCGGTACGGCCCCCGGACGGGCAACAAGAAGGCCTGGAAGCAGATCGATTACGAGCTGGAGATCATCATCCGGCTGGGTTTCCCTGGTTACTTCCTCGTGGTCTACGACATCGTGGAGTTCTGCCGTACCCACGGGATCCTCGCGCAAGGGCGGGGCAGCGCCGCGAACTCGGCGGTCTGCTTCGCCCTGGGGATCACCGCGGTGGACGCCGTGAAGTACGGCCTGCTGTTCGAGCGGTTCCTCGCCGAGGCGCGCAACGGGCCGCCGGACATCGACGTCGACATCGAGTCGGTGCGCCGCGAGGAGGTGATCCAGCACGTCTACGAGAAGTTCGGGCGCAGGCACGCGGCACAGGTCGCGAACGTCATCTCCTACCGGCCGCGCTCCGCGGTGCGCGACGCCGCCCGCGCGCTCGGCTACGACATCGGGCAGCAGGACGCCTGGTCCAAGTCGATCGAGCGCTGGGGGTCGCTGAAGCCCCCGGCGCCGTCGGCCGGACCGCCGAACAAGACCGCCGCCAAGGATGCCCGGATGACTGCGCTGTGGGGTCCGCGGGAACCGCGCCCGCACGTCGGGCACCTGGACGGCGGACGGCCCGGTCCCGGGCGCACGAACGCGGGCGGCCCCGGGATCTTCGTCGACGTGCTCGCCGAGGAGCCGCGCGCCCCCGGCGACCCCCGGCCGGCCCGCGCCGACGACTCCCACGACGTCGTGCCGTTCCGCACGCCGCCGTCGGCCGCGGAGGAGGGGGAGATCCCCGACGACGTGCTCGATCTCGCCGACCGGATGCTCCGCCTGCCCCGGCACCTGGGCATCCACTCGGGCGGCATGGTCATGTGCGACCGTCCGGTGATCGAGGTGGTCCCCGTGGAGTGGGCCCGCATGGAGGGGCGCACGGTGCTGCAGTGGGACAAGGAGGACTGCGCCGACGTGAACCTGGTGAAGTTCGACCTGCTGGGCCTGGGCATGCTGACCGCCATCCGGTACGCGTTCGAGTTCGTCGAGGAGCACACGGGGGAGGTGCTCACGCTGCACGGGCTGCCACAGGACGACAAGGCCGTCTACGACCTGCTGTGCGCCGCCGACACCGTCGGCGTGTTCCAGGTGGAGTCCCGCGCCCAGATGGCGACGCTGCCGCGCCTGCAGCCGCGGAAGTTCTACGACATCGTCGTGGAGGTCGCGCTCATCCGGCCCGGGCCCATCCAGGGCGGGTCGGTGCACCCGTACATCGAGCGGGCCCGTCAGCGCGAGAAGGTGACCTACCCGCACCCGCTGGTCGAACCCGTGCTGAAGCGCACCCTCGGGGTGCCGCTGTTCCAGGAGCAGCTCATGCAGATGGCGATCGAGATCGCCGGGTTCACGCCCACGGAGTCCGACCAGCTCCGCCGCGCGATGGGTTCCAAGCGGTCGCAGGAGCGCATGGAGGAACTGCGCGAGCGGTTCTACGCGGGGATGGCGGCCAACAAGGTCGAGCCCGACAAGCAGGACGAGATCTTCGAGAAGCTCAAGGCTTTCGCCGACTTCGGCTTCCCCGAGTCGCACGCCTACTCCTTCGCGCACCTCGTGTACGTGAGCTCGTGGCTCAAGGTGCACCATCCGGCCGCGTTCTACGCGGGGCTGCTCGCGGCCCAGCCCATGGGGTTCTACTCGCCGCAGTCCCTGGCCGCCGACGCCCGCCGGCACGGGGTGCGTGTGCTGCGCCCGTCGGTGACGCAGTCGCGAGTGCTGGCCAGCGTGGAGCGGGTGGATCCCGCTTCGCTGGTCGAGCCTGTCGAGGCCCCCGTAGCCCACCTCGTCCGGGCCGACCCGGCGCTCGCGGTCCGCATGGGCCTGGAGTCCGTACGTGGCATCGGCAAGGACAAGGCGGAGGAGATCGTGGCGGCGCGGGTCTCGACAGGCGCGACCAGCGAAGCGGGAGTCTCGACGGGCTCGACCAACGGTGACGGCTCGACCACCGAAGACCTGCCCACCGGTTTCCGGGACCTGCGGGACCTCGTCCGGAGGGTCGAGCTGTCGACGGCGCAGCTCGAGGCGCTCGCCACGGCAGGCGCGCTGGAACCGCTCGGCATCGACCGTCGGGAAGGTCTGTGGGCGGCGGGCGCGCTCGGCCAGGAAGGGCCGACGACGCTGCCCGGCGTCAGCGTCGGCGTCGACGCCCCGATGCTGCCAGGGATGAGCGAGATCGAGCTGTCCCAGGCCGACGCGTGGGCCACCGGCGTCACACCCGACTCCTATCCGACGCAGCACGTGCGCCCAGGACTGGAGGCGGCGGGGGTGCTCACCGTGGCGCAGGCGATCGCCACCGAGCAGGGGCGCCGGATCGCCGTCGGCGGGGTGGTGACGCACCGGCAGCGGCCGGGCACGGCCGGGGGAGTGACCTTCCTGTCCCTGGAGGACGAGACAGGGCTGCTCAACGTGATCTGCAGCGTCGGGCTGTGGCAGCGGTTCCGGAAGGTCGCGCGGTCGGCGCAGGCCATGGTGGTGCGCGGCCGGATCGAGGCGGCCGACGGCGCCGTGAACCTGGTGGCGGAGCACCTGGCGACGCTGACGCTGACCGTCCCGGCGCGGTCGCGGGACTTCCAGTAGGCGGCGCACGATCGTCCTCCGTGCGGGAGTCAGGCCGGGCTCCCGCACGGAGGACGGTACGGCTAGCCGACCTTGACGAGCCGGAAGACCTGGGTGGCCGCACCCGTACAGGGCTGCTGGGTCAGTCGTGTGCCGTCGGTCCCGGTCGCGGAGCCGAGCGTCAGGCACGAGCCGCTGTGCCGGGCGGTGAAGCTGAGGCCGCCACCGGTCGCCGTCGGCCGCCACTGCTGGTTGGTGCCGCCCACGTAGGACCACAGGTGCACCGCGGCCCCGTTGGCGACGGCCCCCGGGCCGCCGTCGACGTCCCAGACCTTGCCGGCGTGCTGGTTGGTCACCTGGTAGTAGCCGCCGGTGGTGGGCGTGAAGCGCCAGCGCTGGTTCGCCTGCGCGGCGTCGCCGCAGGCCCACTGCTGCAGAGCGGTGCCGTCGGTGGTGCCCCAGCCGGCGGCGTCGAGGCACTTGCCGCTCGCCGACGACGCGACCTGGTACCAGGACGCGGGGTCCGGGTCGGTCGGGGTGGTGGTCGACCGCGGGTCCCACGTGTACGTGGCGACCGACCGGCCGGGCAGGGTGTGGGTCAGCGAACGGCCCTCGTCGGTGATCGAGAAGGTGCGGCTTCCTGAGGAGGCGTTCACGACGTAGGCGACGCGGGTGCCGTCCGGGTTCTGGTAGACGACGTTCTGGAGCCCGCCGGAGCCCTCGCTGGTCGAGCCGATGCGGCGGGCGCCGGAGTCGATGAACTTGCTGAGGTGGCCCAGCACGTAGAACTCGCCGTTGCGCGTGACATTCCCGCCTGCGATCTCGACGACGCCGTTGCAGCGGGTGGTGCAGTGGCCCTGGTGCGGGCCGCCGCTCTGGTTGAGCGCGAGGTTCCAGCTGATGGTCGTCTCGCCGCCGTTGCGCATGTTGCGCACCACGAGGTTCTCCGCGTGCCAGATGAGCGTGTCGCCGAACGTGTTCGCGGCGTTGTCGCTGTCCGTGCCCGAGCACTCGGTGAAGTAGACGCGCTTGCCGGCCGCCACGACCTGGGCCTGGGCCTCGGGGGAGCCGCCGTAGCAGTGGAAGGCGGCGCCGACGACGCGCGAGATGCCCTGGGTGCCGTTGAACACCTCCAGCGGGTAGTCGGGCCGGTCCCAGTTGTGGTCGTAGGCGAAGAGCTGCGTGCCCAGGCCGGCGCTGGTCAGCCGGGCGTCGAGCACCCGGAAGAACTGGGCCTGCTCGGCGGCCGACATGCTCATCGACGGGTAGCTCGTGGCGAAGAGCGGCTCGTTCGCCACCGTGAGGTCGCTGAGCGTCACGCCCTGCTGCGCGTACGCCTGGATCGCCCGCACCAGGTAGTCGGCGTACTCGTCGTAGTTCTCGGCGCGCAGGCTGCCGCCGTTCAGCGAGCCGCCGGTCTTCATCCAGGCGGGCGGCGACCACGGGCTGCCCATGAACCGGATGCCGGGGTTGATCGACAGCGCCTGGCGCAGCACCGGCAGGATCTGCTGCTGGTCGCGGGCGATGCTGAACTGCCCGGGCGTGTCCTCGTACGTGTAGAAGCCGCCGGAGTTGAAGTCCGTGCTGCCGAGCGGCTGGCGCAGGTAGTTCAGGCCGATGCCGTCGCCCGCGCGGGAGAACAGCGACCGCATCAGGCTGTCGCGGGTGCTCGCGGGCAGGTTGCTGATCAGCGAGGCGGAGGCCTCGGTGACCGAGGCCCCGGCGCCGGTGAAACGCTGGGCGACCTGGCCAGGGTTCACTCGGATGTCGAGCGCCTGCGGGCCGGTGTCGAAGTTGAGCGTGCCGCCGTCGGCGAGCTTGCGGCTGCCGTCGGCGGTCGTGACCCAGACGTGTGCGGTGGTCGGTGCGGCGGCCGCCGGGGCTGCCGCTGGGCCGATGCCGGCGGCGCCGACGGCCAGGAGGCCGAGTGTGGCGAGCGCCGTCCGGACGGACCCGGTGCGGGTGGTGCGCGTCATTGCGACTCCCTCGATGGGTGGATTGTGCGGTGAGCCTACTCCTACCTACCGAGTGTTCGGTAGGTAGTGGATTCCCGTAATCGGTGCCGCCGGCCCGGAGGGTCGTGCCGGCCGGTCCGGGCTGGTCCGTAGACTCGCTCGGATGACACGAGAAGGCGGGCGAACCAGGGTGCGGCGTCCTCCCGTGGAGCGCCGGGCGGAGATCCTGCGCATCGCCATGGAGACGTTTGCGGAGCGCGGCTACCAGAGCGCCTCGCTGGCCGAGATCGCCGACCGGGTGGGCCTGACCCAGGCCGGCGTGCTGCACTACTTCTCGTCGAAGGCCGGCCTGCTCACCGGGGTGCTGGACCTGCGCGACTCGACCGACATCGAGGAGCTCGGCGACGAGCGCCCCCGTGGCCTCGCGTTCCTGCGGCACCTGGTCGAGACCACGCGGCGCAACGCCGAGCGGGAGGGGATCGTGCGGCTGTACACCGTGCTCGCCGCGGAGAGCGTGACCGCGCGGCACCCCGCACAGGAGTGGTTCCGGGACCGGTACCAGGGGCTGCACGCCCTGGTCGTCGAGGCGCTCGACGAGGCGCAGAAGCTGGGTGAGGTGGGAGCCGACGTCGACACCGGGACGACGGCCCGGGTGATCGTCGCGACCATGGACGGCCTGCAGCTCCAGTGGCTCCTCGAACCCGGTTCGGTCGACATGGCCGAGGCCACCGAGGTGGCGATCACCCGGCTCATCGGCACGGGCCTGCCGCCGGCTGAGCAGCACTGACCGGGGCCAGCGCCGCCCAAGGTGGCGGAGATCGTCGCGGCGCGGGTCTCGACAGACTCGACCGCCGAAGGCTGGTCCGGACGGCGGATCGGCCGGCACGCTGGAGTCGCTCGGCATCGGCCGGCGGGAAGGCTTGTGAGCGGCGGGTGGGCTGGGCCAGGAGGGGGTGCGTGGCCGGATCGAGGCGGCCGACGGTGCGGTGAACGTGATGGCGGAGCGCCTGGCGACGCTGACGCGGAAAGTCCCGGCACGGTCGCGGGACTTCCAGTGGGCGGGGTGTGATGACGGCGTAATCCCGCTCATGAGCGGGCAGTATGCGATCCAGAATCCGCAACTTCGCACCTGGAGGGATGGGTCCATGCTCGTGAACGGGTTCGGTCCCGACGGTGGGGTCACGCGCTGAGAACGACCGACGAGACCGTGGGTGTGCTCTTCCTTGACGAGGCGCGAGAAATCGCTCTTGCACCCTGTGGCCCGGGACGCCTGTCGAGCGGATCGCCGACACGGCCGCCGCCGTGCGGTGTCTCGTGCCGTTCCCAACCTCTGATCTTGATGCTGGTGCCGGGCTGGCTCATCACAGCGACGGGCTTGCATGACGCCGCCGTTCACTACACACAGCGCCTCGCCGAGGCTGGCGCGGTCGCCTCGGTCAGGCTCCACCGGAGACGCTCAGTTCCGAATCTCCACTGAACCCGTCACGAGGTACTGCTCGCCACGCACACGCTATCGGTTTCGGGGCCACATGAGCGCAGATCTCTGCTGCAGTACCTCGGCGACCGACTCGGTGACGTCATCCGCCTGGATCCAGCGCAGTATGCCTGGCAGCGTCTCACGCCAGCTGACGCCGTCCGGAAGCTGCTTCGGCAGGGGCGCGCCCGCCGGACGGGTACCGACCCACGGGAACCGTCGCTCATAGTCCTGGTTGCTCTGCGCCGCGAGCAGCAGGTCGTATTGCCAGAGCACCGTCGCGGGCGCTACGGCGACGTCGAGCGACCACTGCGAGCGGTCGACGATGATCTGCACCACGGAATCGCCCTCGAAGACGAACACGGCCCCAAACGTGTTCGTGCCCTCTTGTGAGACGAGGACGTAGCCGCTCGACGACAGCCAAGCAAGGGTGTGCTGGACATCGGTGGGCGCGTGCGTTCGGAAGAACTGGTCGACCTGCTGCTGGCTCATCGGCATGTCGGGGTCACGCTCCAACGGTCGGGGGCACTTTGCCCGCGCAGGCCCTGCCGACGATGCTACTGGTGACGATGAGAAGCGAAGCGCTACATAGATGACTGCAGCGCCGAGCAGCATCAAGTCAGCCCAGGGCGCGCGAGGTCGTGGACCGAGGAACCAGCCGGGCAAACCAGCACAGATGCGACTCGACGCATGTCGTGCCATTGTGTTCGGACTGCCATATCCGTACTGAGGAGGACAGCGTGAACCGCACCCCCATCGCGAGCCGGCAGCACGTCCCCGTCGCCCGCCGTCTGGCTTCCCTTGCCCTTGCCACCGGCCTCACCCTTGGCCTGGGTGGCACGCTCGCCGCGTGCTCGGACCAGGACATCGATGACACCGCCGACCAGGTGAAGGACGTCTCGGACGAGGCGCGGGGCGTCGTCGACCAGGCGAGGCAGTCGATCGAGGACGCTCACGCGACGTTCGAGAACCTCGATGCCGAGGCGAAGGCCGAGGCCGAGGCGGCCGTGGCCGAGGCCGACCAGGCGATCGACGACGCGCAAGCCGCATTGGAGGAGGCGGAGCGGGACGCGTCCGCGGAGGGCCAGCAGGCCGTTGCCGACGCGGAGCAGCAGGTGGACCAGGCCGCGGCGCAGCTTGAGCGGGCCGAGGAGGCGGTGAGCGGTGACGCCGCAGACGCCCTCGACGACATCGGACAGAACCTCTCGGTGCTCGGCGCCGACCTGCGCGACGCCCAGGACTGACTCCCTTCTGTCTAGGCGGTTGGCTGGCTTGAGCGTTCGCCCAGGGT
Organism: Promicromonospora sp. NPDC050249; assembly: GCF_040656015.1. NCBI lineage: Bacteria > Bacillati > Actinomycetota > Actinomycetes > Micrococcales > Promicromonosporaceae > Promicromonospora > Promicromonospora sp. NPDC050249. The sequence goes on from NZ_JBFAKY010000020.1 coordinate 84,760, forward strand.
GGCGTCATCGTGGCACGGCTGGGGCCTGTCTTCAGGCGTATCGGCGGCCGAGGCGGCTGCTACGGCGTGACCGCGTCCGCGGGCATCTCGGGCTACCAGGACGCCCACGTCTGCTGCGATGCCGTCGAAGGGCGTCAGATCTGCCGCGGCAACCGGTCGGTTCTGGGTGTCGTCCAGTAGCCAAGAGTGTTCGACGTCGTCACCTGCGAACCCGCTCTCTTCCCACTCGTCGGCTGATATCCGAGAGGCGAGCGCAGCTCGCACCTCGGCCGACGATGCCGGATAGGCCGATCCAGCGGCCTGTAGCTGCTCGTGCGAGCCGGCAGATGAGTGGACGCTCGGGCCGAGCACCTTCCAGCCAGGTAACTGCTCAGCCCACCAGTCCGGGCTCATCACGGTGTTCGGGCTCAATGGCCGGCGAGGTGTTCACCGTGTGCGACGGCGCGGACTTCTCCAACTTTGCTGGCCGGTCGCGCCGAAGGTCCGCTCCCAGAACTGATCGATGCGTACCCGAGCCGTAAAGTGCACGGTGCGAGTACAGCACGCCCGAGCTCAACGGCGACCGGCACCGAGCCTTCGCGCTCCGTGCGAGGCGAGTGTCGGTCTCCCCGCCTACGGTGAAGCCCGAGAGACCACGAGCGACGGAGGCACAGTTGCATTCCCATCTCCCCGGACCAGGCCGCCGCACCCCGGTCAGCACCTACCGCCTGCAGCTCGGCCCCGACCTGACGTTCGCCGAGGCCGAGAAAGCACTGCCCTACCTCGACACCCTGGGGATCACCGACCTCTACCTCTCGCCCGTCCTGCAGGCCGCGCCGGGTTCGACGCACGGGTACGACGTCGTCGACCACACCCGGATCAGCGACACGATCGGTGGCCGGGAAGGGCTCGAACGGCTCGCCGCCGCGGCGCATGCGCGTGGGATGGGCGTCGTCGTGGACGTCGTGCCGAACCACATGGCGGTGCCCACCCCGGCCTGGCACAACCGCGCCCTGTGGTCCGTGCTGAAGTACGGGCCCGAGTCCCCGTACGCGAAGTGGTTCGACGTCGATCTCGCCGAGGGCGAAGGGCTGCTCATGCCGGTGCTGGGCGCACGGATCGGAACGGTGCTCGCCGCCGACGAGCTCGTGCTCGACCACACCGTCGTGCCGGGGGACGGCGGCGCAGGAACCGATGAGGAACAGCCGGTCCTGCGCTACTTCGACCACCTGTTCCCCGTCCGGCCGGAGACGGAGCACCTGCCGCTCGCGGAGCTGGTGGGCCGCCAGCACTACCGGCTCGCGTACTGGCGTGTGGCCGACGAGGAGCTCAACTACCGCCGCTTCTTCGACGTCGGCACCCTCGCGGGCATCCGCGTGGAGGACCCAGGCGTCTTCGACGCCACGCACGCGCTGCTGCTCGAGCTCTTCGAGGCGGGCGTCATCGACGGCTTCCGGATCGACCATCCCGACGGCCTGGCCGATCCCCGCGGGTATCTGCGCAGGCTGAGCGAGGCGACCGGCGGCGCGTGGATAGCGGCGGAGAAGATCCTCGAGGAGGACGAGGAGCTGCCCGACGACTGGCCGGTCGCCGGCGCCACCGGCTACGACACGGCGTGGCGGCTGCACGCCCTGCAGGTCGACCCCGACGGCGCCGCCCCGCTCGCCGGCCTCCTGCACGAGGTGACGGGTGAGCACACCACCCTCGACGACCTCATCGAGGAGGCGAAACGGCAGATCGTCGAGACCTCGCTGTACGCGGAGACCCATCTCCTGACCACCATGCTCGCCGACATCTGCCGCGAGGACGTGCGGTTGCGCGACCATACGTTCCGGTCCCTCCAGGACTGCGTCACCGAGCTCATCGTCGCGTTCGGCCGGTACCGCGCCTACGTGGTGCCGGGGGAGGTGGCGCCGCCCATGGCGGAGCGGGTGGTGCGCGAGGCGGCCGACGTCGCCCGGTCGCGGCTCGACCCGGACCGGCACGACACTCTGGACGTCGTCGTCGACCTGGTGCTCGGGCGGGAGGTCGGCTCAGCGGGCCGCCAGAACGAGGAGCGGCGGGCGGAGCTCGTCGTCCGGTTCCCCCAGGTGTGCGGCGCCGTCATGGCCAAGGGCGTGGAGGACACCGCGTACTACCGGTGGACGCACCTGGTGAGCCTGTGCGAGGTGGGCGGGGCGCCGGACCGGTTCGGCGTCGGGCCGGACGAGCTCCATGCGCTCGCTCGGCGCACGTCCGAGTCGTGGCCCGCGACGATGACCGCTGGCTCGACGCACGACACCAAGCGCGGCGAGGACGTGCGCTCGCGCATCGGGGCGATCGCCGCGCACGCGAACGCCTGGACGGCGCTCGTGCGGCGCCTGCGCGAGGCGACGGCGGACCTGCGCCCCGCCGACCTCGACGGCCGCACCGAGAACCTGCTGTGGCAGACGCTCGCGGGCACCTGGACCCCGGCGGGACCGATCGAGGCCGACCGCCTCACCGCGTACCTCGTCAAGGCATCGCGCGAGCAGAAGGCGTGGACCACCTGGACCGCGCCCGACGAGGCTCGCGAGGAGGGCCTGGTGCGGTACGCGACGGACCTGCTCGCCCACCCCGAGGTCGTGACCGGGTTTACCGGCTGGGTCGAGCGGGTGACGCCGACCGTCCGGCGCTCGGTGCTCGCGACCAAGCTGCTCCAGCTCACCGTGCCCGGCGTCGCCGACGTCTACCAAGGCACCGAGGTCACGGGGACCTCGCTCGTCGACCCCGACAACCGCCGACCCGTCGACCTGGAGGCGCTCGCGAGCACGCTCGCCGCGCTCGACACGGGTCGGACGCCGTCGGACCTCGCGGAGGAGAAGCTCGCGGTGACGGCCGCGGCACTGCGCCTCCGGCGGGCGCAGCCCGATGCGTTCGTCGGGGAGGACGCCGGCTACGAGCCGCTGCCGGTGACGACGGGCCGCGCTGTGGCGTTCGCCCGGCGCGACGCTTCCGGGCCCCGGGTGGTCGTGGTCGCGACACGGCTCGGCGACGCGCCCGGCCAGGTGGAGGCGACGGTCGTGCTGCCCGAACCGAACCCGGGCGAGGCGTGGCGGTCGCTGCTCACGGACTCGACCTCCGGCGACGGCGCCGTGCAGCTCGGCGACCTCCTCGGCGCCTGGCCTGTTGCTCTGCTCGTGGCGGAGCCCGTTGGCGGCACCGGGTCTGCGGACGCGACGACGGACGGGGCGACGGCATGACCGCGCCCTTGCGCGTCTGGGCGCCGCGCGCGTCCCGCGTCGACCTCGTCCTGCCGATGTCGGGCAGCACGGAGCCCATGACTGCCGACGACGGCGGCTGGTGGCGCACCGCACGTCCCCTTCTGCCCGGGACCGACTACGCGTTCTCGCTCGACGGCGGCCCGCCACGCCCCGATCCGCGCAGCCCCTGGCAGCCCGCCGGCGTGCACGGCCCGTCACGCACGTTCGACGAAGCCGCGCACCAGTGGTCCGACGCCGCCTGGCCCGGCCGCGACGTGCTCGGCGCCGTCACCTACGAGCTGCACGTCGGCACGTTCACGCCCGAGGGCACGCTCGACGCCGCCGTCGAACGACTCAACCACCTCGTCGACCTGGGCGTCGACGTCGTCGAGCTCATGCCGGTGGCCGCATTCGGCGGACACCACGGCTGGGGATACGACGGCGTCGCCCTGTGGGCGGTGCACGAGCCGTACGGCGGCCCGGCCGCGCTGCAGCGCTTCGTGGACGCCGCACACGCGCGCAGCCTCGCCGTCTGCCTCGACGTCGTCGACAACCACCTGGGCCCGTCGGGCAACTACCTCGCCGAGTTCGGCCCCTACTTCACCGACCGGCACCAGACGCCCTGGGGCGCGGCCGTGAACCTCGACGGCGCCGGTTCCACCGAGGTGCGAGCGTTCGTCGTCGAGAAGGCGCTGCGCTGGTTCCGCGACTTCCACGTCGACGCGCTGCGCCTCGACGCCGTCCACGCCCTGGTCGACGACTCGCCCCGGCACCTGCTGGCCGAGCTGTCCGACGCCGTCGCGACGCTGGCCAAGGAGATCGGGCGGCCGCTCTCGCTGGTGGCCGAGTCCGACGCCAACGACCCCCGCACCGTCACGCCCACGGGCGAGGCGTTCGAGGGCCGCCCCGGGTACGGCATGACCGCCCAGTGGGCCGACGACGTCCACCACGCCCTGCACGCCCTCCTCACCGGCGAGCGGCAGGGCTACTACGACGACTTCGGCGCGCCCGAGACGCTCGCCAAGGCCCTCACCGGCGCCTTCGTGCACGACGGCGGCTGGTCCACCTTCCGCGGCAAGCCCTGGGGCGCGCCGGTGCCGCCCGAGACGGACGGGCGCCGCTTCGTCGTCTGCTCCCAGAACCACGACCAGGTGGGCAACCGGGCGCTCGGCGACCGGCCCTCCCGAGTGCTGGCACCCGGGGCGCTCGCGGTGAGCGCGGCCGTCGTGCTGCTCGGGCCCTTCACACCGATGCTGTTCATGGGGGAGGAGTGGGGCGCGACCACGCCGTTCCAGTACTTCTCGGACCACGAGGAGCCGGAGCTCGCGGAGGCGATCTCACGCGGGCGTGCGCGGGAGTTCGGCGGGCACGGCTGGGCCGAGCTGTACGGGGCCGACGTCGTGGTGCCCGACCCGCAGGCACGCGAGACGTTCGAGGCCTCCCGGCTCGATTGGGCGGAACCCCGCTCCGACGGCGGACGCCGGATGCTCGATCTGTACTGCGCGCTGGTCCGGCTCCGGCACACCGAGCCCGCGATCGCGTCGGGGGATCGGCGGGCCACGACGGTCCGGGTCGAGGAGGGCGCGATCGTGCTGACGCGCGGCGCGGTCGAGGGCGGCGGCCGCGTCGACGTGGTGCTGGCACTGGAGGAGCGGCCGGTGTTGGTGGCGGTCGAGCACGACGGCGAGCCACCGTCGGTTGCGCTCGACTCCGCGGCCGTGCTCGGGACCGACCCGGCGACGGTGGAGAGCCGACCCGGCACGACGACCGTGACGGTGCGTGGGCCGGGCGTCGTCGTCCTGCGGCAGAACGGTTAAGTGCCTCGCGGCATGCATCCGCACACCAGTTTCGGGAACCCTCCCGCTCTGTCCCACGACGTGGTTGCCGAGACGTTGGAGCGGGCGATCGGAGACCGGGCCCATGAACCCGAGGCCGCGGAAACCCTGGTGGGTACCGCGTTGAACGACGACGACCAGGCGTTCGTCGAGCACTGGTGCGTGCAGGTAGGTACGCGGGCCGTATCTGGAAGCCCGTTGCTCGGGCTCGCTGGCCTGTGCCTTGGGCATACTGCTCGTCGGTTCGGGCATCTTGGCGACGGGGCCGTCGCACTGGCGCACTCCTTGGCGGCGCGTGCCGAGGCAGATCCGGCGGACGTGGATGGTCGTGCGCTCGACGGCCTCGACGATGTCAGGAGCTTTCTGCACCTGCGGTGAGCCAGCCGCCGTCCGACCCCGCCCCTGCGAGCACAGCCCCACCCGTCCAGACTGAGACGAGGGCGCCCCCGGTGGAGCCGACGCCGGCGCTGGTGCCCGCCGAGTACGGGGGAGAACGAATGAGCTCCACCACCGTGGCAGACGGCGTCGTCGACCGGCTGGTCGACTGGGGCGTCGAGCGAGTCTTCGGGTACGCGGGCGACGGGATCGACCCGATCCTCGCGGCTCTGCACAGGCAGGAGGTCCGGATCGAGCTGGTCACGGCGCGCCACGAGGAGATGGCGGCCTTCATGGCGACCGGCCACGCGAAGTACGGCGGCGGGGTCGGCGTCTGCCTCGCGACACAGGGGCCGGGCGCGGTCCACCTGCTCAACGGGCTGTACGACGCCAAGCTGGACCGCAGACCAGTGGTGGCGATCGTGGGGCAGGTGGTCACGAGCGCGCTCGGGTCCGGCTACCAGCAGGAGGTCGACCTGCACACCCTCTTCAAGGACGTGTGCGCGCAGTACCTGCAGGTCGTGGCGTCGCCGCAGGCGCTGCCACACGTCCTGGACGACGCGTTCCGCACGGCCCTGGCCACGTCCAGCCCCGTGTGCGTCATCGTGCCGCACGACGTCCAGCAGGCCGAGGCCCCCGCCCAGGACGAGCAGGGGCACGGGATCGTGCGGTCCTCGACGGCCTACGCCCACCCCCGGACAGTGCCCCACGACGACCAGCTGCGCGCCGCCGCCGACCTGCTCGGTGCCGGCGAACGCGTCGCCGTCCTCGTCGGACAGGGCGCGGCGGGCGCCGAGCGGCAGGTGCGCGACGTCGTCGAACGCCTCGGCGCCGGACTGACCACCTCGCTGCTCGGCAAACCGCTCCTGGACGAGTCGCTGCCCTACCACTGCGGCGTCATGGGCCACCTCGGCACCACGGCCTCGGCCGACCTCATGTCGGGCTGCGACACCCTGCTCATCGTCGGCAGCAACGACCCCTGGACCGAGTACTACCCGGCGCCGGGCCAGGCCCGCGCCGTGCAGATCGACGTGACGGCCCGCAACATCGGCACCAAGTTCCCCGTCGAGGCGGCCCTGCCCGGCGACGCCGCCTCCACCCTGGACGCGCTCCTGCCCCTGCTCCCCGAGCGCGACGGCTGGCGGAAGGACGTCGAGGGCTTCGTCGCCACCTGGCACGACGTCGCCGAGCGGCGCGTCGCCCAGCGGACCGGCCGGCTCAACCCGCAGCTCGTCCTGAGCGAGCTGTCCGCGCAGCTCCCGCCCGACGCCCAGGTGGCTGTCGACGTGGGCTCCGTGACCTACTGGTACGCGCGGTTCCTCCGGCTGCCGTCCGGCGTTCCGGCGCACCTGTCGAGCACGCTCGCCTCCATGGGTTCCGCCCTGCCGTACGGGATCGCGGCGAAGCTGCTCCGTCCCGACCGTCCGGTGGTGGCGCTCGCGGGGGACGGCGCGATGCAGATGAACGGCCTGTCCGAGCTCATCACGGTCGCCCACCGCTGGCACGAGTGGGCCGACCCGCGGTTCGTCGTCCTCGTGCTGAACAACGGCGACCTCGCGGAGGTCAGCTGGGAGCAGCGCGAGATGGAGGGTGATCCCCGGTTCCCGACGTCGCAGACGGTGCCCTCGTTCCCGTACGCCGACTACGCGAGGCTGCTCGGGCTCGAGGGCGTGCGTGTCGAGCAGCCCGGCCAGGTCCGCGAGGCCTGGACGACGGCGCTCCTGGCCGACCGGCCGGTGGTCGTCGAGGCGGTCGTCGACCGCGACACGCCGCTCCTCCCGCCGCGCCAGCCGGACGAGAAGGTCGAGCAGACCCTTGAGGCCATCGGGCACGAGCGGAACGGCGACCAGGCGGGCGACCTGCTGCGCGAGCAGCACGACGACGAGCGGTGAGACCGGCCGCCGGCCGCGCGTGCGGTCGGCGGCCGGTGGGCCACCCGCACGATCTACGCGGACCGGCCGTAGGTCTCCAGCAGCCGGAGCCAGATCTCGCTGATCGTGGGGTACGCGGGGACGGCGTGCCACAGCCGGTCGATCGGCACCTCCGCGGTGATGGCGATCGTCGCGGCGTGGAGCAGCTCGGCGACGTCGGGGCCGACGACGGTGAAGCCGACCAGCACCTTGCGGTCCTCGTCCACGACCATGCCCGCGCGACCGGTGTACCCGTCGGCGTGCAGCCCGGCGCCGGCCACGGCCCCGAGGTCGTACTCCACGGCGCGGACGCGCAGCCCGGCCGCCGCGGCGGAGGCGGCGGTGTGGCCGACGGACGCGATCTCCGGGTCGGTGAAGATCACCTGGGGGACGGCGCGGTCGTCGGCGGTGGCCGCGTGCCGACCCCAGGGCTCGAGGTCGACGGGCTTGCCGCCGGCGCGGGCGACGAGGGTCTCGCCCAGCGCCCTGGCCTGGTACTTGCCCTGGTGCGTGAGCAGCACGCGATGGTTGACGTCGCCCGCGGCGTACAGCCAGCCGTCGTCGACGGGCGTGCCGTCGCTGCCGAGCACCCGCAGGGACTCGTCCACGCGCAGCCAGTCGCCGGGGGTCAGCCCCACGTGCTCCAGGCCGATGGCGGCCGTGTTCGGCGTGCGGCCCGTGGCGACCAGCACCTCGTCGGCGTCGAACGTCGTGCCGTCGACCAGGCGGACATGCACCGTCCCGGCCTCGTCGCGGTGGACGCTCTCGGGCTCGGTGCGCAGGTGCAGGGTCACGCCGTGCGCCTTGAGCGTCTCGGCCACGAGGTCGCTCGCGAACGACTCCACGGTGGGCAGCAGCCCGTCGCGGGCGATCATCGTGACCTGCGAGCCGAGGGCCGCGTAGGCGGTGGCCATCTCTGCGCCCACCACGCCGCCGCCGATGACCGCCAGCCGGCCAGGGACCGCCTGGGCGGACGCGGCCTCGCGGCTCGTCCACGGCGCGGCATCGGCCAGGCCGGGGACGTGCGGGATCCGCGCGCCGCTGCCGGTCGCGACGACCACGGCGTGCCGGGCGGTCAGGACCGTGGTGCTGCCCTCGGCGCCGGTGACCTCGACGGTGCGGGGCGCACTGATCTTGCCGACGCCGCGCACGAGCTCGATGCCGGCGCTGTCCAGCCAGGCGACCTGGCCGTCGTCGTGCCAGTGGGCGGCGAAGGCGTCACGGCGGGCGAGCACCGCGGTGGGGTCGAGCTCACCGGTCACTGCCGCGTTCGCACCGGGAAGGTGACGGACCGCGCGCAGCGCGGCGGCGTCGCGCAGGAGCGCCTTGGTGGGCATGCAGGCCCAGTAGGAGCACTCCCCGCCGACCAGCTCGCTCTCCACGATCGCGACGCTCAGGCCGCCCTTGACGGCGCCGTCGGCGACGTTCTCGCCGACCGGGCCCGCGCCGATGACCACGACATCGAAGGTGCTCTCGGTCATGTCAGCTCTCCTTCTTGGCGACGCGGTGCAGGCGCAGCGCGGAGGCGAGGAAGAAGATGCCGCCCAGCGTGGCGTACCCGGCCAGCGAGGTCAGCATGGCGTTCGGCCCACCGGCCATGAGGAAGAAGCCCGTGCCGGCGAACACGGAGATGCCGCCGCTGAGGATCATCGCCCACTGGCCGCCGAGCCGGTAGCGACGGACGGCGACGACGAGCTGCACGATGCCGGCGGTGATCGCCCACACGCCCCAGACGCGCAGGACGGCGGGGATGCCCGACGTCACGGCGACGGCCAGGCCGATGGCGGTGAGCAGGCTCAGGGCCATGTTGAGGTACAGGCCCACGGTGGGTCGCGCGGTCTTCGAGGACCGGAAGTCGACGACGGCGGCGGCGACGTCGAACAGCGGGTAGAGCACCAGGAGGCCGATCGCGACCGGGCCAAGGCTCTTGCCGGCGGCGAACAGCAGCACCGCCCAGACGATGGCGAAGCCGAACCGTACGAAGTACAGGTTCCGCAGCGAGGCGGCGGTGGCAGTGGGCGAATCCGTAGCGGTTGTCATGAGGTTCCTTGTGATCGAGGCCGCGGTCGGGGAGCGGGTGCGCCCTTCCCAGCGGCGATATGTCTAGGTAGAATGACTAGTAACTCCACCTGTCTGGACAGTACACATCCATCAGCGCCGGGCGCAAGGGGAGCGAGGAGAGAGGCCACGTATGATCGCGACCGTGCAAGGGTCCATGCGAGAACGCCTGATCGAGGCGGCCAACGAGCTGTTCTACGCGCAGGGGCTGCGCGCCGTGAGCGTCGACAAGGTCATCGAGCGCGCGGGCACCACGAAGGTGACGTTCTACCGGCACTTCCAGAGCAAGGACGACCTGATCGTCGCGTACCTGGAGTCCCGTGCGGAGCTCGAGCGCAACGGCGTCGACGCGGCGATCGCGCACGGGGCCGGCGACGTGGACGTGTCGCTGGGTCTCATGGCCGACCACACCGGGGCGGCGGCGTGCAGCCCCGGCTTCCGCGGGTGCCCCTTCATCAACGCGGCCGCCGAGTACCCGGACCCGGAGAGCGCCGTCCGCAAGCTGGTCGACGCGCACCGCGACTGGTGGACGAGTGCGTTCGAGCGGCTCGTCGCACCGCTCGGGCTGGCCGATCCGACCGCGATCGCCGACGACCTGATGCTGCTGCGCGACGGCATCATGGTCGCCGGCTACCTCGGGGAACCCACCAAGGTCGCGGCCTCGTTCCTGCGCAGCTGCCAGGCCGTCATCCGGTGCGCGCCCCGCGCGTCCGCCCGGTAGGAACTTCCTGGCGCGTGCCGGTGGCGGCGTCCCTCCGCACAATGGGGTGCATGCCCCAGCCAGCTCGTCGAAGCCTGTACTCGTCGGTGCGCAGAGCCCTGCGCACCGACCCGTCGGACACTCCCGCCACCGAGGTGCATCCCGCCGTCGACGACACGATGGTCATCCGGTCACTCGACCTGGCGATGCGCATCGGCGAGTCGATGTTCGCCGTCGGGGCGTCCGCCCACGAGGTGACGCTCGCGATCACCCGCGTGGCCGACGCGTACGGGCTCCGGGGCGTGCACGCGGACGTCACGTACACGTCGATCGTCCTGTCGTACCAGGCCAACGGCGAGGGCTGGCCGCACACGCTGCTCCGGGTGGTGCGCGTCGCGGCGCCGGACCACATGAAGCTGCAGCGGCTCCAGGCCCTGCTGGTCGACATCGACGAGGGCCTGGACCTCGACGAGGCGCGGACCGCGTTCCGGGCGATCCGCCGCGTGCCGTTCCGGTACCGGCAGCCTGTCGTCGTGACCGCGCGGGCGCTGCTCGCCGTCGGCGCGAGCATCCTCTCCGGGGGATCACCGGTGGTCGTGGCGCTCACCTTCGTCGCGGCGCTCGGGGCCGCCGCGACACAGTCCGGGCTCGCCCGGCTCCGCGTGCCGTCGTTCTTCAGCCAGATCGCGGGCGCGTTCGTCACCACAGCGGTCGCGGTGGTCGTATCCGCCCTCGCGGCTGCTGACGTCGAGCCGTTCGCCGGGGTGCAGCCCTCGATCATCGTGGCGTCCGGCATCGTCCTCATGCTCTCGGGCCTCACCGTGGTGGGCGCGGCGCAGGACGCCATCGACGGCTTCGCGCTGACGGCGGCCGGGCGCATCCTCGACCTCACGCTGCAGACGCTCGGGCTGGTCGTGGGGATCCTGGCCGGGCTGGAGCTCGGCAGCATGCTCGGGTTCCGGATGGCCCTGCCGGACGGCCCGCCACCGCTGGGCCCGCTGCCGGACCAGCTCTGCGGAGCGGTGATCATCGCGGTAGCCGTGGCGCTGTTCAACGGCGCGGGCCTGCGGATCATCGCCGTCAGCGGGGTGCTGGGCGCGGTCGCGGCGCTCGGTTACGCGGTCGCGCAGACGGCGGGCCTGCACCCGGCGGCCGCCAGCGGCATCGCGGCACTGCTGGCCAGCTTCGTCGGCGTCCTGATCGCCCACAACCTGCACGTCCCGTCCGTCGCGGTGACGACGGCGGCCATCGTGCCGCTCGTGCCCGGCGGCGCGGTGTTCTACGGGCTGCTCGGCATGGTCCACGCTGACCCGACGTCGGCGCTGGCAGCCGACAGCGGGGCCGGCTCCCTGGTGCTCGCGGCCTCGGTGGGGATCGGGCTGGCCGCGGGCGCGTCGCTGGGGATCTATCTCGGGACGCCGGTACGGGCCACGCTCGCCGGCGTCGCACGCTCCCGCGCCCGCGTGCGCCGCTGACGGCGCAGCTTCGTCAGTGCGGCCCGTCAGCGCGGGCGCTTCGTCAGATCCTCAGGTCCAGCAGTGTGGAGCTGGTCGCCCACAGCAGCGCCGAACCCACTCCCACGAGCAGCACGGAGACCACGTAGAACCAGATCCGCATGGGCTGCCCGAGGATGCGCAGCAGAGCCGCCAGGCCGAGCGCGGCGATCGCGAACGCCGGCGCGGCAAGGAAGGGGTCGCCCACCTGCGGGTCCTGCGTGACCAGCAGGTACACGGCCCCCAGGAGCAGCAGCCGCGGGACCCAGCGCAGCAGGGCGCCGAGCAGGCGCAGCGGCCACGGCCTCTTCTTGCGCGGCGGTGCGGCGGCCTGAGCCGCAGGCCTCTGCTTCGCGGCCGGTTGCACCCTCTGCTGGGCACCGGGCCGGGCACCCTGCTGAACACCTGGCCGGGCGCTCTGCTGGACAGCCGGCTGGACACCCGGACGGACGCCCGGCTGCATGCTCGGCGGACGCGCCGCGGGCTGCTGGCGGGCGGGCGCCTGCGTGACGGGCATCGGGCGCGTGGCGTGCGTGACCGGCTTCACCGGTGGCTGCTTCGGGGCCGGGCCGAGGTGCTTGACGGGGCTCTTGCGCGGCTCGAACGACTGCGGCGGCGCGGCCAGCTTGCGCACGACCTGGGTCGCCGCGGCCGGCGAGGGCGCGACCGATCCGGGCAGGACGGACGGGGGAGCGGACCCCCGCCTGCCGCTGGTCGGGGCCTGCTCGACCTCCCGGACGGGTTCGGGGCTGCGGAACGCGCGCCAGCCGCGGAGCGTGTCGGCGTGTCCGTCGGGCGGGGTCGCGCTCCGCCAGCGCATCGCCTGCCAGATCCAGTCCTTGATCTCGGCGGGGGTGCGGCCTTCGGCGACGTGCGCGCCGATCTCCGCGACGTGGTCGGCGACGACCTGCTCCGCGGCGCCGTCGAAACCGTCCGCATGCACCTCGGTCAGGACGCTCATCAGTGCGCGGTCGTACACGAGGGCGTGCCAGGGTTCTGTGACGCGCGAGGAGGGCGTGGCGGCGTCGGACAGGGCGCGGCCCGGCTGGAACAGCTTGGTGTGGCCGCGCCCGGTCAGCACGTCGGTCGCCGGGACGGCGGCCGCCTCGGCCGCCGTCACGCCGGCGCTGAGGACCTGCGAGGTGAGCATCAGCGTCGGGTCGGGTGTCGTGCTCGCGAGGCGGGCGCGCACCACCCCCGCGATGTTCTCCAGCGGCGGCCGGTGGTCCGGCTGGTACCGGGTCATGGCGAGCACCAGCGACCGCACGTGCCGGTCGATGACGGGCGGTGCGGGCAGGGGCTCCTCGTCGGGGACGACGCCGGCCGGCTCCTCGTCCACGAGGTCGGTCGCCACCAGGTCGCGGCCCAGGAAGTTCAGGTCCAGCGGCAGCGTGCCCGTGCTCGCGTACAGGAGCAGCAGGCCGAGGCTGTACACGTCCGACCGCGGGTGCACCCGGCGCCCGAACAGCTCCGGCGCCATGTAGGAGACGGTTCCGGCCGGCTGGGTCGACGTCGCGGCGTCGAACACCTTGGCGATGCCCAGGTCGATGAGCACCGCGCGGTCGCCGTCGACCATGATGTTCGCGGGCTTGAGGTCACGGTGCAGGGCGCGCTGCTCCTGGAGCACGAGCAGCGCGTCGACCAGCTGCATGGCCAGGCCCAGCGCCTCGCGTCCGGACAGCGGGCCTTCCTCGCGCACGCGGTCCCGCAGCGTGGTGCCGGGTACGAGCTCCATCGCGAACCAGGGCTGGTCCGCGTCCAGTCCGGACTCCACGAAGCGCGGGAAGCCTCGGCCGTCCAGGCGTTCCAGGAGGTGTGCCTCCTGCGCGAAGCGGTCCCTGGCGTCGTCGTGCAGGCCGGTGAGGACCTTGAGGGCCACGTCGGAGCCGTCGTCGGCCACCGCGCGGTACACGTGCGCGAAACCGCCGTGGCCGAGCGCCTCGGCGAGCGTGAACCGGCCCATGCGTTCGCCGCTCGCGGGGATGCGCCGGACCGGGCGCACGGGGAGCGCTCCGGCGAGCGGGGTGCGCCGGACCGGTGCCACGCCGGGTGCGGGCTCGGGTGCGAGGACCGGGACGAAGTCGGACGGCGGCGCAGGCACCTGGGGTTCGTCGGGAGCCGGGGCCGGGTCGGACGGCGGTTCCGGGTCGGGTGCCGGGGCCTCGTCGACGGCCGGGTCCGGGTCCGGGTCGGACGGTGAGGCCGGCGAGGGCTCCGCTGCCGAAGCCAGGTCGGTCGCTGGGGCCCGAACCGGCTCGGGGTCCAGGACGGAGGTCGGTGCGGCTGCGGCCGGGAGCTCAGGATCGGGCAACGGGACCGGACCGGGGCCGACGGCCGCTGGCGCGACCTCGCCGACGCCTGGCGCTGGTGACGTCATGCGGGCAACCTACCAGCGCCTTCGCGCCGGTCCCAGAAAAGTCCCAGCCTGTCGCCGACGGAAATTCCTGTCGGCGGAGGCTCGTTGTCGGCTCGGCGGTGGTCGGCCAACCTTCAACCAGGAGTTGAACTTCAACCTCGACCTGAGGTTGAAGCTTCCGGTGTCATGACCCTTCGAGGATGCTCTCGTCGCACTCGCGGGTCGCGACCGGACCCGAGATCCCGACGGTCGGCGGGTAGGCGGTGACCTCGAGCTCCCAGCCGGCCGGGTCCGTGGTCGTCACGTACACGTCGCCGCCGTTCTCCGGATAGGTCACCTCGGACAGCTGGCCGAAGCCGTGCTCGTCCAGGACCGGGTCGAGTGCGGCGGACAGGTCGGCGAGACCGTCGCTGGGCTCGTACAGGTCGCCCTCGCCCAGGCTCTCGGCGAGGAAGAGCTGGCACCGGCCGTCGGGTTGCTCGGTGACGGCCGGGAAGTGATCCTTGGCGGTCCACTCCACCTCCGGGACGGACCGCTCGAGTACCTCGACGACGTCGGCGTATGTGGCCGTGTAGTCCGCCATCGCGGAATCGAGTCCGGGCGGCGGTTCGGCCGGCTCGTCGTCGGGGCTCGTCGAGCAGGACGCCAGCACGCCGACGGCGAGCAGCGCCGCGCCGATCCATCGCACCTGGCGTAGCTGGAGTGCTTGGAACATGGACCGCAGCTGCTCCTTGGTCGTGGTCACCGGCCGCCGGGCCTGGACATGTCCAGGCTCTCAGGCCCGGGACGCTACCAGGGCCGGCACATCCTTGTCGTGATTCGCGCGGTACGCGCGACGGGGACTTCTCACCATCGTGCGTGCCGGACGCATCCGATATCGTGCTGCTCACCCGAGCCTGGGTACATGGAGGGGGACGCGGCGTGAGCGGCAACATGTACGGCGCAGATGTCGAGGCGCTTCGTCAGCTCGGGCAGATCTTCGACGAGGCCGCGGCGCAGCTCAGCGCGGCGCGACGCCTCGTGGAGTCCGGCGTCGACGCCGCCGACTGGTGGGGACCGAGCGGCGAGATGTTCCGCGGCGAGTGGTCCGACCAGCACGCCCCGGGCCTGACCGCCGTGGAGACGGATCTAGCGCGCGTGGGCGACGTCCTGCGCCGCAACGCGGACGCCCAGGAGCGGACCAGCGAGAGCCTGGACGGCGGTGGTGCGGCCGGCGGCTCCGGCCTGCCGGGCAGCAGCTCCGGCGGCGGAGGCGACTACTCCGGTGAGGACCGGCCGGGCAACCCCGAGCTGGGGGACCACGGTCCCTACAAGCCGGCCACCAACATCCCGATGGACGACAACGCGATCGACCCCGACCAGCTCAACCAGCAGGGGCTCGGCGACTGCTGGCTGCTCGCCGCGATGGGCTCCATCGCCCAGAACGACCCCGAGTTCTTCCGCGAGCACATGGTCCAGAACTCGGACGGGACCTGGACGGTCACCATGTACAAGGACGGCGAGCCGGTCGAGATCACCGTCGAGCCCGAGGTCGCCAGCGGCGGCGTCATGGACCCGAAGGGCAACCCGAGCTGGGCGTCGATCTACGAGAAGGCGGCCGCCGAGTACTGGGGCGGGGAGTACGAGGACCTGGACGGCGGGTACTCGGACGAGGCGTTCGAGGCGATCACGGGCAAGGAGTCGAACAGCTCCGACGAGGGCAGCCTCGAGGACGTCCGGGAGGCGCTCAAGAACGGCCCGGTAACAGGCGGCACCGAGGACGACGGCTCGTTCCTCTGGTGGGACGGCGAGATGGACGACAACCGGGTCGTGCCCAACCACGCCTACGTGGTCGACGAGGTGCGGGAGAACGCGAACGGCGAGCTGGAGGTCCACGTCATCAACCCGTGGGGCCCGGGCGACCACAAGCAGAGCGACGGCTCCAACAAGGTGGGCGACATGTGGCTGACCCAGCAGCAGTGGGAAGAGAACTTCGACACCCTGTACACCACGCCGTCCACCAAGTGAGGGGAGTGACATGAACTGCACGATCACGGCCTCGCAGGGGGCGCAGCCGCTCTTCGCCGACGTCAAGGTGGGCATCATGCGCGTGGGCGTACGCGGTGAGGAGGCGAAGGTGCAGCTGTTGGTGCGCTCGCCGCGCCAGGACGAGGTCGTGGTGGTGGCTCGCGGTGGCTCGCTCGACCTGACCGGTGCCGGGACGCTCCGCATCGACGCGATCGAAGGCAGGCCGGGAACGGTCCAGGGCAAGGTGACGTTCACCTTCACCCCGTCGGAGGACTAGGGTCCGTCCCGTCCTGCGGTCCGGCGCACAGCGGCTACCCGCTACGTCACACCCCCTGCGACCGGTACCACGCGATCTTCTCCCGCAGCTTCTCCTGCTGGCCGCGCAAGGCGTCTATCGACTCCTGCACCCGCCGGTCGTGGTCCTCGAGCAGCGCCACCCGCGCCGCCAGCGTCGCCTCGTCGAGCGACAGCTCGGCGTACCGCTTGAGGTCGGCGATCGGCATGCCCGTGTCGCGCAGGCAGTGGACCAGGTCGAGCCAGCCGAGGTCGTCGTCGGTGTAGGTGCGGTGCCCGCTCGACGTACGCGCGATGGGACGCAGGATGCCCTCGCGCTCGTAGTAGCGCAGCGTGTCGATGCTGAAGCCGGAGACCTCGGCGGCCTGCGCGGGCGAATAGGTGGTCATGTTCAGATCTTGCCCTTGACCTGGAGCGCGCTCCAGGGTTTTCGCTCATCCCATGACCACATCACTGCAGAGCAACACGGAACCCGCCACCTCCCACGACACCCCGCCCGCCGAACGCCTCGTGCTCGGCGCCATGATGTTCGGCACCGCGGTCGACGAGGCGACGTCGTTCGCGGTCCTCGACCGGTTCGTCGAGGCCGGCGGCCGGTGGATCGACACCGCCGACTGCTACGCCTTCTGGGCGAGCGAGTCCGGCTACGGCGGGCAGAGCGAGGAATTGCTCGGCCGCTGGTTCGCGGCGCGCCCCGGCGTCCGTGACCGCATCCTGCTCGCCACGAAGTTCGGGGCCGAGCCGCGTGACGCGGCAAACTGGCCCGCTTCCCGTACCGGCCTGTCCGCGGCGGCGATCCGCGAGCAGATCACCGGCAGCCTGCGCCGTCTCGGCACCGATCACGTCGACCTCGCCTGGGGGCACATGGAGGACCGCTCGGTCCCGGTCGAGGAGACCGCTGACGCCTGCGCGGCCCTCGTGTCGGACGGCGTAGCGGCCCGCATCGGCCTCTCCAACCACCCGGCGTGGCGGGTAGAGCGGGCCCGGCAGCACGCCGTCGCGCAGGGGGTCGAGCCGTTCACCGTGCTCCAGCACGCCTACAGCTACCTCCAGCCCCGCCCCGGGACGCTCACGGGGAACCACCGGTTCGGCTGGCTGAACGACGAGCTGGCCGACCTGGCCGCCGTCGAGGGCCTGGACGTGTGGGCCTACACGCCGCTGCTGTCCGGGGCGTACGACAACCCGGCGAAGCCCATCCCCGAGATCTTCGACCACCCGGGCAGCACGCAGCGCCTCGCGGTGCTCGACGAGGTAGCAGCCGAGGTCGGGGCATCACGCGGTCAGGTGGTCCTCGCCTGGCTCGTGGCGCGCGGGATCCGGCCGATGCTGGGTGGCAGCAAGGTGCACCAGCTGGACGCGGCGGTCGAGGCCGTAGCCCTGGAGCTCCCCCAGGAGCTCACGGAGCGACTGGACGAGGTGGACGTCACCCCACCCTCCGCCTGACCGGTGAGCGTTACCGGGTGAGGTCGATCGTCAGGGGCTCGAACGGGGTGGCTGGGGGATAGCTGCCGCCCCAGAGCTTTGCGCCCGCCTCGGTTAGCACTACCTGCTGCCACGTGAGCCGCGTGCCGTCGTCGGACCGCTCGGGCGCTCCCGCGAGCCGGAACGCGTCCGTGCGCACGTCCGCGTCGCGGTCCCGGATGGACATGGTCCAGTCGGGGCCGCCGTCGGCGGGGGCGGTGACCTCGATGTCGGCGACCTCGCCGACGAACGAGCCGAAGTGCCCGATGAAGACGACGGACCCCGTGAACGCGAACAGGCCGGTGTCGGCAGTCGGGTCCGGGCTGCGTTCCGGGTCGAGCGGGAAGTGGAACGAGGCGCCGCTGCCGCCGACGGCGTCGTCCTGCACGATGCGGCCGCCGGGCGCCCCCATCACGTACATCAGCAGACTTGCCTTGATCTCCCAGTCCAGATGAGCCACGCGAGAACGGTACTCCCACGTGCGGGTTCATGGCGCTCGGCGCCGGGGAGCGGTCACCGGGCGGCCGGGGAAAGTGGTACCGGGGCAGGTGTGTTGCTCTGCGTAGACAATGTCTACACAGAGCAACACATCCCGCCCGCGTAGGTTCTCCCCGTCGACTCGGATGCTGCGCTGCTCCGTGTCGCCGCGCGTTCACGCGGGAGTCGCCCGGGCGACGGCGTGGGGTCACGCCTCGGCCACGGCGGATGATCAGGATCGAGCCATGAGAACTACCCGGCAACGCCGCATCACCACAGCTCTGGCCGTCACCGTAGCGGGCACGCTCGCCCTGGGCGCCGCGCCGGCGTCAGCCCACCCCCGCAGCTTCGATCTCCAGGCTCACCGGGGCGGCATCGCGCTCACCGTCGAGAACACGCTCCCGGCCTTCGACAACGCGCTCGCGCTCGGCGTGAGCACGCTCGAGCTCGACGTGCAGATCACGCAGGACGGGTACGCCGTCGTCACGCACGACCGCGACCCGAGCCCCGCCAAGTGCGTCGACACGGCGCCCGCGTTCCCGGGCGACCCCGAGTTCCCCTACGTGCCGAACAAGACGTACATCAAGGACCTCACGCTCGCGCAGGTCCGGACCCTGGACTGCGGTTCGCTGCGGCAGCCCCAGTTCCCCGGGCAGGAGCTGCACCCGGGCGAGCGCATGCCGCTGCTGTCCGAGGTGCTGCGGCTGGTCAACCGCCACCGCGCCCACCAGGTCACGCTCAACATCGAGACCAAGGTCGAGGCCGGCGCCCCCGAGCAGACGGCGCCGCGCGAGCAGTTCATCCAGGTCGTCGCGCGCGAGGTGCGCAAGGCACACCTCGTGGACCAGGTCACGATCCAGAGCTTCGACTGGGGCTCGCTGATGCGGATGAGCGAGGTCGAGCCCCGGTTCCCGCTGGTCGCGCTGACCAACGGCCAGCAGTTCCTCCAGGTCGGCGCCCCGGGCGCGTCGCCGTGGCTCGGCGGGCTCGACATCGACGACTTCCCGGGTTCGATCCAGGAGAAGTTCGTCGCGGCCGCCGCCTCGTTCGGGGCCGACGCCGTCTCGCCCGTGCACGGCGACCCCCAGGGTGGCGGCGTGAACGACCCGGGCTACGTCCCCTTCACCACGCCCGAGCTCGTCGACGCCGCCCACGACGCTGGCATGGACGTCGTCCCGTGGACCATCGACGACCGCGCCACCATCGAGTCCCTGATGGACATCGGCGTCGACGGCATCATCACCGACCGCCCCGACCTGCTGCGCACGATCATGGCGGAGCGCCACCTGAAGCTCCCCAAGCGCTACTGACCGGCCGTACGGTCCGCCAGCCCAGTGATCTGGCCCAGAACGCGCACGGGTTCTGGGCCAGATCACTGGGCTGGCGGGGTGAGGGCTCAGCCAGCTGCCTCGCCCGCACTGTTCCCGCTGCCTGCTGCGCTCGGCGGCGCTGCCCGACGGCGTTCCCGGCGTCCGCGGGCCAGCTCCGTCGCCAGGGCGTCGAGCGGCTGGGCGAACGTGTCCTCGAACCGGGCGAGCCAGGCGCGGGCCGCAGCGGTCCCGGCGTCGTCCACGGCGTAGAGGCGACGTGTGCCCTCGGCGCGCACCTGGACCAGGCCTGCCTCGCGCAGCACCCTGAGGTGCTGCGAGACCGCCGGCTGCGTGATGCGCACGCGGGCCTGCAGGGCGGTGACCAGGGCTCCGGCCGGCTGCTCGCCGGGGATCAGGAGCTCCAGCAGCCGACGTCGCACCGGGTCGCCGAGCGCCTCGAACACGCCTGCCCGCGCCGAGTCGGGGACGCCGCCGTCGCCGCCGGCCCTCCCGCTGCCATCAGCGACGCCGTCGCTGCCGGGAGCGCGGCTGTTCTGTTCCCGACCTTCCCGTTCGCCACGACGCGGCCGAGGGGCCGCCGGCACTCAGGCCTCCGGCTCGGCGGCGGGCGGCACCGTGTAGAAGGCCAGGGTGCGCTGTCCTGCGGCGCGTGCCTGGTCGGCGTCCTCCCCGGAGGCGATGGCGGCCTCGGCCCAGTCGGTGCTCGCGAGCCGCACGAACTCCACCCCGACGGGGGAGAGGGTCCACGCCTCGAACTCGGTCGCGTCGTTGTCGGAGCCGGTGGCCAGGTGTAGGCCCAGGCCCACCAGGGCGAGGTCCCAGCCGACGCCGACGGCGCCCGGCCCGTACTGCGTCCAGAAGTCGGGGTCCACGGGGGCCTCGTGCACCAGCTCCAGCGTGGTGCCGCCGTCGGCGGGGGAGAGGGAGACCGTCACCCACGAGACCTGGCCGCCGAACTCCCAGGTGATGTCGAAGCTCTCCGGGGCGTCGCACCGCTCGACCTGGCCGCCGGCCTGGCCCACGAACTGGTAGCGGCCGCCCACCGAGAGCTCGCCGTCGATCGGGAGGAACCACCGGGGCAGGCGCTCGGCAGAGGTCAGCGCGTTCCACAGGTCGTCGCGGTCGGAGGCATAGGTGCGGCGCGCGACGGCGATCTTGGTCGGGACGCCGTCCCGGCTGCCGTCGCGGACCTCACGGGTCATGAGACCGGCGGTGGCGACGGGATCGATGGTGGTGGTCATGATCGCTCCTTCTATAAGCAGTCACTTATGTTGTCCCACGAGACTGCCACGAGTGCGAGTGCCGGCGCAAGTGCAGGGGTTGGTGGCCATCGGTGTTAAAAAGTGTGCCAAGCGCACCGATCCACGAGTGTCGGTGAGGCGGAGTAGGTTCCGAACATGGCCCAGATCGCCGTGGTTCCCGCGACTGCCGACCGGTTCGGCGACATCGCCCGCGTCATCAACCCCACCGGTCGTGAGCAGGCGTGCTGGTGCATGCACTGGCGGGCGCCGGCCAAGGAGGACGTCACGACGCGTGGGGCCCGGCTGCGCGAGCTGACCGAACGGGAGCCGGCGCCGGGAATGCTCGCGTACCTCGGGGACTTCGGTAGAGCGGGTGCAGGCACGGGGAAGTCGGGTGCGGGGGAGTCCGGCGTGGAGGTGGCGGGCTGGCTCGGGTTCTCGCGCCGGTCGGACGCCAGATCGCTGCAACGGTCCCGGGTGCTGCCCACGGGCGAGCCCGAGACCTGGCCCACCACCTGGGTGTTCATGTGCGTGACCGTGCGCGCCGGCTTCCGCAGGCAAGGAGTCGCCCAGGCCCTGCTCGACGCCGGGGTCGACTACGCTGCCGGCCACGGGGCGACGGCGCTCGACGCGTTCCCCGTCGAACCCGAGCCGGGTCGTCGGGTGCCCGTGAGTGCCGCCTTCGTCGGTACCGTCGGGATGTTCGAGCGTGCCGGGTTCGACCGGCTGGCGACCACGGATGCCACGAGCGGCCGACTGACCCGCTGGCACATGCGGCGGGAGCTCACGCCAGGGCGAGAGCGCACGCCGGGCTGACTACCGGACGCCTCAGCCGATCGCTGCACACCCGATCGCCGCACACCCGGCGGGCGCTACTCCTCGACCGGCACGACGACGCACAGCTCGAACGTCTCCCGGCCGCGGCGAAGGAGGTAGCGCACGCGCTCCGCCGTCGCCTCCGACGCGTTCTCGTCCTTGTAGCTCCAGCGCACGTCGACCCAGAGCAGCGCGTCGCCGACCTGCTCCACCGCGCGCACCTCCGGGACCGCGGCGACAAGCCCCTGCTCCCGGTAGGCGGTGAGCATGCCGCCGAGGGCGTCCCGCGCCGCCTCGGCGTCGGGCACGACGAGGGACCGTCCGGCCTCCACCACCACCGACGGGTAGGCGAGGCTCTCGGTCACGGTCTCCAGGTCGCCCGAGCCGAGCGCCACACCGTAGTCGACGAAGAACTTGACCAGGTCGTCCTGGTCGTACGGGGTACTGGTCATCCCCTCACGGTAAGGCCGACTCCCCGTCGAGTGCTGGGTATCTGCCCCCTCGGCACCGCCAAGGGGGCAGATACCCAGCACTCAACGTGCGGGGCGGTCGAGAGCCTCCGTCAGATCGACCCAGAGGTCTTCGACGTCCTCCAGGCCTACCGACAGGCGGACCAGGTCGGGGGAGATGCCCGCGTCCTTGCGGGCCACCTCGTCCATGATCCGGTGCGTCAGGGAGGCGGGGTGCTGGATCAGGCTGTCGACGCTGCCGAGGCTCACGGCCGGCGTGATCAGCCGGACCGCGGAGACGAGCGCCACGGGGTCGACGGACGTCTCGAACGAGACCATCGCCCCGCCCACGCGCGGGTAGTGCACCCGCGTCACCCGGGGATGCTCCGCCAGCCGGCGCGCCAGCTCCGCCGCGGTGGTGGACGCCGCCCGCACCCGCACCGGGAGGGTCGCGAGCCCGCGCAGGAGCTCGTAGCCCGCCATCGGGTGCAGCACGCCGCCGGTCATGAACCGGACCTGCCGCAGTGACCGGGCGAACTCCTCGCCGCAGGCGATGACACCGCCCATCACGTCGCCGTGCCCGCCCAGGAACTTGGTGGCGCTGTGCAGGACCAGGCTCGCGCCGAGCGCCAGCGGTCGCTGCAGCACCGGCGTGGCGAACGTGTTGTCCACCAGGAGCGGCGCGGCGCCGCAGGCGTCGGCCAGCGCCCGCAGGTCCACCTCGGTGAGGGTGGGGTTGGCGGGGCTCTCGACGACCACCAGCCCCGTCCTGTCGGTGACGGCCGACGCCACCTCGTCCGGCGTCACCCACCGCACGGAGTTGCCGAGCAGACCGGACTCGAGCAGGTGGTCCGTGGTGCCGTACATGGGCCGGACACCGACCACCTCAGGCTTGCCCGCCGCGACCTGGGCCAGCAGGCAGGCCGACAGCGCGGCCATCCCGCTCGCGAACGCGACGGCGGCCTGTGCGCCCTCGAGCTCGGCGAGCGCGTTCTCGAAGCGGCGCACCGTCGGGTTGGCGACGCGGCCGTACACGGGCGGGCCGCCGTCGTCGTGCCCCGCGGCGAACTCGTCCAGGCGCTCGGCCTCGCCGACGACGTCGTACGACGGGTAGGTGGTGGACAGGTCGATGGGAGGGACGTGCAGGCCCAGCGCGGCCAGGTCGTCCTTGCCGGCGTGGACGGCGCGCGTGTTCCAGGAGTGGGCGCTCCCTGCGAGCGGGGTCTCCGCGTGCGTGGTCATGGAGGACTATCGACACCTGGGACCTCGCATACCGGTCAGGCATGCTAGAAATTCGGCCTATGGGCCAGAACGTGATCCTCGATTCGGTAGACCGTGCGCTGCTGGACGAGCTGCAGAAGGACGGCCGACTCTCGAACAAGACGCTCGCGCAGCGCGTGGGCGTCGCGCCGTCGACGTGCCTGGCCCGGACCCAGCGGCTGCAGAACGCCGGGGTGATCCGCGGCTACCGGGCCGAGATCGACCCGGCCGCCGTCGGGCGCGGGCTGCAGGCCATGCTGATGGTGCGGCTCACCACCCACTCCCGACCCCTGCTGGGCCCGTTCGTCGAGTGGATCCGGCGGCTCCCGCAGACCCGGGCCGTGCACCACGTCTCCGGTCCCGACGACTTCCTGATCCACGTCGCCTGCGCCGACACCGACGAGCTGCAGCGCCTGGTCCTCGACCTCACGGCCCGCGGCGAGGTGGGCCGCGTCCAGACCGACCTGGTGTTCTCGTCCTGGACCTGCGGCCCGGTCACCCCTGCTGGGTGACCGGGCCGGCCCGGGACCGTCAGAGGGCCTGGCCCAGCAGGTCGGCGAACAGCGCGTCCGCGTCGACGTCCAGGCCCCGGGCCGTGAACCAGGCGCACACCGTGCGGCAGTCCCGCAGCAGCACGTCGCTCGCGAACGGGTTCGCCACCAGGTCCACGACCTGCGGCAGGTCGATGATGACCAGCCGCTCGCCGTCGGCCAGGATGTTGTACGGCGACAGGTCGCCGTGCGCGAAGCCGAGCCTGGCCAGCACGGACATGCCGTGCGTCAGCTGCTCCCAGTACGACTCGAGCAGGTCGTCCGACGGGCGTTCCCTGGTCAGCCGCGGCGCGGCGACCGCCTGGACGCCGCCCGCGTCGTCGGTCACCTCGGTGCCCACGAACTCCATGAGCACCTCGGTGCCGTCGATCTGCACCGGATAGGGCACCGGCGCGCCCGCCGACCAGAGGCTGCGCAGGGCGACGAACTCGGCGTCGGCCCACTGGGTGGCCGAGACCGCGCGGCCCCACGCGGACTTGCGGTCCTCCATGGCGCGCTGGTCGCGGGTGCGGCGCGTCCGTCGCCCCTCGGTGTACTCGGTGCCGCGGTGGAACTGCCCGTGCTCCAGGCTGCGGTACCGCTTGGCCACCAGGAGGCAGCGTTCGGCGCCTCCGGATGATCCGCCGTCGGACGGCATGGTCGCCCCCGGCGGGACGGCGCGTTCGATCAGGAAGGCGTCCGCCTCCTTGCCGGTCTTGAGGATGCCGAGCTCGGTGTCGAACGCGGCGTCCCGGGTGACCAGCCAGTCGGGCAGTGGTTCGGGCCCACGCTGCCCCTTGGCGACGGACCGCCAGGTGGACCAGCGCTGGCCGGGTCCGGGCTGGTCGAGATGCTGGTCGGGGTCCCAGGTGGGATCGGCGTGCACGAGACCGGCGTCGGACGGGTCCGCCCCGAGCGTGCTCGGGTGCGGGCCCTCCAGCTCCTCGCGACCGACCTGGGCGCGCCGGGCGGCACGCAGCTCGTCAGCGGTCGGCCGGGTGCTGGGCTGGTTGTTGCTCCTGTTCGCGGCGTGGACCAGGAGGGACTTCGGTGCTTCGGGAAAACGGGACAAGACAGTGCTCCTTGATGCTGGAGCACTACCGGATCAGTCCCGGGTGCTCCTGGTGACAGTGGCGTCTGCTGCCGCGAAGGCAGCCGCGCGAACGACGTCGTCCATGACTGCCTCCTTCCTGTCCGCACTCCGCGAGTGCCTGTCCCCGAGCGCATCGAACGGGGGTCTTGTTACCTGTGCTGGCCGGTCATCAAGCCGCCTCGAAGTGCAGGCTCGGTGACCGTGCGCCGAGCATGTCACGACCGTGCCGCGGACCGCACCTGATTTATGCCGCAACTTTTCCGGAGCCGCTCAGCTCCACGGCAGGGCGTTCTCTATCGACTCCCACACCGAGTCGCGCACGTCCTGGGTGGTGTCCTGGACGCCCTGCTCGAGGTCGTCCTGGATCTGCTCCCGTTGCTGCTCGAACGAGTCGCGCGCGTTCTGCGTGACCTGCTGGGCGTAGCCGACCACACCCTGCACGGCGATCACGATCACCCACACCACGACGACGAGCCAGAACGGCCACGTACGACCGCCGCGTCGCGTCCGGACCGCCCGGAAGAGGTTCACGACGGCGGACGTCACGATGCCGAGCAGCGGGATCGACAGCTCCGCCATGCGCGGCAGCCACTCCGGGTCGAGGCTCAGGGCCGACACCGTGATGCCGCCGAGCGCCGTGAAGAGCGGCAGCCCGGCCGCACTGGGCATCGCGTCGAAGCCCGGGACGAGACGCACCAGCTGGTAGAGCGCGAGGGCCAGCAGCACGCGCGGGATCCAGCCGAGCAGAGCCGCCAGCACGCCCAGGCCACCGCCGGAGTCGCGCTTCGCATCGCGCTCCCTGCGGTCCCGGGCGTCCAGCGCGTCCTGCGCGCCCCGGTCGTCGCGCCGCGGCGGCGGGCCGGCCGGCTGGGCCGGGGGCTGGGCGGGCGCCTGCGGCGGGTAGTTCGGCTGGGTGCGGGCCGGGGCGGCGGGCGCCTGTGCCGGCGCGGGCGCCAGGCGGGTGTCGGACGCCGGAACCGGGCGGAACGCGGGCGCCACCTGCGTGGCCTGCTGGTTCGACACCGGTACCGGTACCGGCGCCGTCCGCTGGGGCGGGCGGGCGGACTGCCGCCGGAGCGGGGGAGCCGCCGTCGGGCTGCCGGGGAGCGGCAGACCGTGGCGCTGCCGGTAGGCGATCCAGCCGTCGAACGTGTCCGGGTATCCCTCGGGCGTGAAGGCCGGGGCCCAGCGCATGGCGGCCCACAGGTAGTCCTTGATCTCGGCGGGCGCGCGCCCGCCGGCCCGCTGTGGCCCGACGGCGGCCAGGTAGGTGGAGATGACCTCCTCCGCCGCGCCGTCGAACCCGTCACCGTGCACCTGGTGCAGGCGGCCCATGAGCTGCTGGTCGTAGACCAGGTTGGTGATGGGCTCGCCCTGCTGCACCGGGTTGCTCGCGAGCACGCTGGTCGGCGGGACGGCGGCCGAGGGTGCCCCGCTGCCCGTGAGCACCTCGGTGACGAGGCCTCGCTCGATGGTGGTGGCGCCCGCCGCGGCGAGCAGCGCGGGGTCGAGCGCCGCGCTGTCGTTGGCGAGCTGGGCCACGGTACCGATGAGGTTGTGCAGCGGCGGGCGGTCCTCAGGCTGGTGCCGGGTCATGGCCAGGACGAGCGGCAGCAGGCGCCGGTCGACCGGTCCGACGTCGGCCGCCGTCAGGTCGCGGCCCACGAAGTTGAGGTCGTTGGGCAGCTGGCCCGTGGCGAGGAAGATCAGCAGCAGGCCCAGGCTGTACACGTCGGAGCGGGCGTGCGGCTTGCGCACGAACAGCTCGGGCGCCATGTACGAGATGGTGCCGGCGGCGTGCGTCGACGTGCTGGTGCCGTGGCCCTTGGCGATGCCGAGGTCGATGAGCACGTACCGGTCGGGCGCGGCGATGATGTTGGCCGGCTTCACGTCCCGGTGCAGGTAGTGCTCCTCCTGGAGCACCGCGAGCGCGTCGAGGACGTCGTCGG
The DNA here is from genome assembly GCF_040656015.1 of Promicromonospora sp. NPDC050249. NCBI lineage: Bacteria > Bacillati > Actinomycetota > Actinomycetes > Micrococcales > Promicromonosporaceae > Promicromonospora > Promicromonospora sp. NPDC050249. The sequence goes on from NZ_JBFAKY010000020.1 coordinate 111,595, forward strand.
CCACGCGCAGCACGTCCCGCGTCGGCAGCGGGCCCTCGGCAGAGACACGCTGGGACAGGGTCGGGCCTGGTACGAGCTCCATGGCGAACCACGGCGTGGGCGACTGCAGGTCGGCGGTGACGAGCCGCGGGAACCCGCGGCCGGCGAGCCGCTCCAGCAGCGCGGCCTCGCCGACGAACCGGTCCAGCGCGCCGAACTCGGAGTTGGTGAGCACCTTGAGGGCTACCTCACCGCCCTGCCCGACGGCGCGGTAGACGTGTGCGAACCCGCCGTGGCCGAGCGAGCCGACCAGCTGGAACGGGCCGAGGACCTCACCGGTGGCCGGGATCCGCTGACCGGTGGCGGGTGCGGCTCCCGCGTACCCCGCCCCGTAGGACCCGTTCGCCTGGCCCGCACCCGAGGGCTGCACGACCCGCGTCGCAGCGGTCGGCGGTGGCGCCGTCAGCGGCGACGCGGCGGGCGACGTCAGCACCCGTGTCGGTGCGGGCGGCGGCGGGACGGCAGCTGTCTGTTCGCCACCTCGAGCCGGCTGACCGGCGGGGCGTGCGGCCGTCGTGCGGGTGGTCTCGTCGGACAAGCAAGGACTCCTCAGCAGCGCACCGGCACAACCGGCTGGACCAGAGGAAATCTATCAGCGTCCTGCCACTCCGCTCAGTAAAGAGCCCGACCCGTGACCTGTCAGCCGTTCCCGCCGGGCACGGCGCCCTCGAGCTGGTCGGTCGCGTTCTGCTTGGCGTCGTCCACGCCCTGCTGGAGCTGCTCCTCGACGGAGTTCTGGGCGTCCTCCTTCGCCTTCTCCACCGTCTCGTCGACGGAATTCTGGACGTCCTGCTGGATGTCCTCGGTGGCCTCCTGCGCATAGCCGACGATGCCGCCGACGGCGAAGACCACTATCCAGGCGACGACCGCGAGCCCGTAGGGCCAGATCGCGAGCGACGTGCCCAGCGAACGGATCGTGTTGAGCAGGCCGGCGAGCGCGATGCCGAGCGCCGGGATCGTCAGGTTGGCGGCCTGGTCGGACCACTCCGGGTTGAAGTTGAGGAGGCCGAGCACACCGTCGCCGATGCCGCGGAACAGCGGGAACTGCGACACGTCCGGCATGACGTCGAACCCGGGGATCAGCCGGACGAGCTGGTAGACGCTCAGCGCGAGCAGGATCCGCGGGATCCAGGCCAGGACGGCGCCCGCCGCGGAACCGCCGGGGGAGTCGTCGCGCCGCTCCCGCTCGTGGCGGGAGATCGGTGGCCTCGGCGGCGTCTGTTGCGGTGCCTGCGGGCTGTAGGCCTGGTCGAAGGGCAGCGGCTGGCCGTAGCCGGGCTGCTGGCCCGCCTGGCCGTAGCCGGGCTGCTGGCCGTACCCCTGCGGCTGGCCGTAGGCCTGCGTCGGCTGGACCGGCTGCTGGCCGTAGGCCTGCGTCGGCTGGCCGTAGCCTGTTTGGCCCTGTCCGTAACCCGGCTCGCCCGGGAACGTCGCTGCCTGCGGCTGCGCGGGCTGCACGGTCTCGTACGGGCGGTACGGCCGCGCGGGCGGCGGGGTGGCGGCCCGGTAGTCCCGCCCCTGGTCGGCACCCTGCTGCGGCATGCCCGACGGCGGTATCACCTGCGTCTGGTCGCCGTACTGGTTGCCATGCCCGGCACCCGGCTGCGGAGTGCCCGGCTGCGGAGTGCCCGACGGCGGCATGACCTGGGTCCGGTCGTCGTATCCGGCCTGTCCGCCGCGCCCAGCCTGACCGTCCTGGACTGCGTCCATCCACTGCGTGGCGGCATACGATGACGGGGCGCCCGGCTGCGTCACCGGACGAGCGGGTGGCCGCTGGATCTGCGTGGGGTCGTCCACCGGAGGAATACGGCGGGTGGGCTCGTCGGACACGCGAAGGCTCCTCGGTCGTGGTCCCGGTCTCGAAACCTGCACTGCGGTACCGATCGCACTATGGCACCTGATTGCGCGAGAACTTACCAGGTGGGGTGATTGCCCCGTTGGGGTGGCCAGGCGGACGAACATGTCCGACCCTTGCTTCGGGGGCGATCCACGCAATGCCGCCTGCCCAGGAACTTCGGAGGAAACGTATGAGCTCTGACACCGTGCCCCGCTGGCCCCGGATCGACGCGATAGTCCGGGAAGACGGTTCCGGTGAGGTGACGATCGACGGGACCTTCCACCCCATCACCGCGGGCAGTCTGGAAGAAGCGCGCGTGGAGGTGTTGCGCAGGGTCACGGAGAACGCCGCGAGGGTCGGCCGGCCCGTGCGGGCGTCCGCGACGGGGCCCGAGGGCCTGTGGAACCTGATCGTGCACCCGGACGGGACGGTGGTGCCGGAGGAGGACGAACCCACGCCGTCGGCCCCGACGCCGCAGGCGCCGCCGGCCACCGCGCCGGCCGGTGAGGCACCCGACGGGACGCCGGTCACCGAGCCCGGGGCGATGCCCGGCCCGACGGCGGGGCCCGGACCGGTGTTCGAGGACGCGCGGGCAGTGGACCTGCCGCGAGGCGAGCCGGCTGACGCGCCCGGTGGCGCGGAGCAGGACTCGTTCGGCACGGCGGTCGAGGCGGACCCGGAGGACACGGTGCGTCGTCTCCCGAGGACGCCCGAGGCCACTGACGCCGGACTGCTCGGTCCTGCGGAACCTGCGCCCGCCGCGCCCGGCTCCACGTCGTCCTACGCGCCGAGCGGGGCGAACCCCGAGGCGGGCAGTGAGCTCCCGGTCGCGGACCGGGTGCGGGAGAATGCGACGGACGACACCAGGGGCGGCCCGCCGTCCGGCCCGCCGAGCACCATCCAGGACAGCATGCCGAGCACGATGCCGGGCAGCATTCCCGACACCACGCCGGGCAGCATGCCGGGACGGCCGGCGAGCCCTCCGTCCGGCCCGGTCCACGCGGTGCCGGGCGCGAGGAGCACCGGTGGTGGGCTGTCCGCACCGCCGTCGGACCCGATACCGGTGACCGACGGGGACGCTCCGCGTTCGCGGCGCGAGGCACGCGAGTCGTTCCTCACGCACCAGCAGGACGAGGAGCCCGCGACGCGCGGGTTCCGCGGGATGCTGACCCGGATCGGCATCCGGGTCGGGCCCAGCGAGTCGGAGCGGGCCGAGCGGGCCGACGAGCGCGCCGTCAGCCAGCACTGGCCGGGGCCGCGCACGATCTCGATGGTGAACGGCAAGGGCGGGGCGGGCAAGACGCCGTCGACGGTGCTGCTCGCGGCGGTCTTCGCGCAGTTCGGCGGCGCGGGCGTCGTCACGTGGGACAACAACCAGACGCGCGGGACGCTCGGCTGGCGCACGGAGCAGGGCCCGCACGAGTCCACGCTGCTGGACCTGCTGCCGCAGACGGACCGGCTCCTGGGCCCGTCGGCCCAGGCCGCGGACCTCGCGCGGTACGTGCACCACCAGACGCGCGACCGGTTCGACGTGCTGCGGTCCAAGCCGATAGCCATGGCCAACGAGCAGCGCATCGAGCCGCAGGACGTGGACGCCATCCACTCCGTGCTCTCCAAGTACTACCGGATGATCCTCATCGACTCCGGCAACGACGAGTCCGACCCCATGTGGCAGCGGATGATCGACCTGACCGACCAGCTCGTGGTCGCCACGACCACGCGTGACGACCACGCGGAGGCCGGGGCGCTGCTGCTGGAGGCTCTCTCGACCCGCGACGGCCGGTCGGCGTACCTGGCACAGCAGGCGGTCGTCGTCGTGAGCCAGGCCGACCAGAAGGAGCCCGCGAGCGAGCTGGAGAAGGTCGCCGACGGGTACCGGTCCCTGGCCCGCGAGGTGGTGACCATCCCGTTCGACCCGGCGATGGTCGACGGCCACCTTCGCTACGGCGCGCTGCGCCCGGAGACCCGGCGGGCCTGGCTGGCGGCCGCCGCAGCGGTGGCGGGCGGCCTCTGACCCACCCGAAGCAGGACCGCGAGGTAGAGCGCCTGTCCGAGTCTCACTCGGACAGGCGCTCAGGAGGCATGGCCGGTGGATCCGCCGACGCCGCTGCCGCGCTCCTGGCCTGCGACACGCTCTGGGAGGCCGGGGTGCCGCGCTCCGAGCTGGTG
>NZ_JBFAKY010000021.1:0-114326 GCF_040656015.1 Promicromonospora sp. NPDC050249
GGACCTCCTTGATGAGGGAGACGCAGAGCAGCGCGATCAGGGCCAGCGGCACGGCAGCGGGTCGAGACCAAGGTCTCGACAAGCTCGACCGGCGGGTTGTCGTGACCGCGGCTTTCCTCCCCGCGAGTCGGAGCTGTACGGTGTGTCCGCCAACGCGGGGAGCTCGGGGTAGCCGGGCTGAGAGGTATGGCCTGGGCATCGCGCCCGACGCCGTCGACCCGATCACTTGAACTGGGTAATGCCAGCGGAAGGACGTGCCTGACGGCGCGGGCGTTCGGTCGATGCTGTCCCCGGAGGGGGACGACGGCGGCGCCCCCTGTCAGGAACCGGCGACCTCTGGCGTGCCCGTGCACGGAGGTCGCACACATGCTCGCCGAGATCCAGGTCTCTCCCCGCCCCAGCGGCACGCCCGACGCGAAGTACGCGTACGTCGACGCCGCCATCGCCGTCATCCAGGCGTCCGGACTCACCTACGAGGTGGGCGCCATGGGCACGTTCGTGCAGGGCAACCCCGACGAGGTGTGGGCGCTGCTGCGCGCCGTCCACGAGGCGACGATCGAGGCGGGCGCCGACGGCGTCCAGTCCAACATCAAGGTCAGCGAGACCGCCGACAACGGTGGCCCCACCATCTCGGAACTCATCACCAAGTTCCGGGCGTGAGCACGGGCGTCCGGCGGTGGGGGGCGCGGAGGGTGATCGCCCCGCTCCTCACCGTTGTCGTCCTGCTGGCGGTCTGGGAGGCGGGGGTGCGCCTGACCGGCGTACCCGAGTTCGTGCTGCCCGCGCCGTCGCAGGTGGCGCGCACCGCCGTCGAGGTGGCGCCCCTGCTCGGCCCGCACGTGCTGACGACGCTCACCGAGGCGGTCGCCGGGCTCGTGCTCGGCACCGTCGCAGGCCTCGTCCTGAGCATCCTGGTCACCGCCTCGCGGGTGACCGGAGACGCCGTGTACCCGCTGGTCGTGCTGACGCAGACGGTGCCGGTGGTGGTGCTCGCGCCGCTGATGATCCTGTGGACGGGCTTCGGCCTGCTGCCCAAGGTCGTCCTGGTGGCGCTCACCGTCTTCTTCCCTGTGCTTGTCTCGGCGGTCGGCGCGATGCGCGCCGTCGACGCCGAGCACGCCGACATGGTGGCGGGCCTGGGCGGCACCCGCCTGGACCAGTTCCTGCTGGTCCGGCTGCCGGCGTCGATCCCAGGGGCGCTCGCGGGCCTCCGGGTCGCCGCGACCTACGCGGTGGGCGCGGCGGTCGTCGCCGAGTACCTCGCCGGGCAGTCCGGGCTCGGCGTGTTCGTGCAGCGGTCCCGCAAGGCCTACGCCGTGGACCAGATCTTCGTGGGCGTTGTTCTGATCGCCCTGCTGTCCGGCCTGTTCTTCGCCCTCGTCGCCGTGCTCACGCGCGTCGCGACGCCGTGGCAGAGAGGAAAATCATGAAGCACTCCCCGACCTTCCTCGTCCGTTCGACGGCCCTCGCGGCGGTGGTGCCCCTGGCGCTCGCCGGCTGCGGTGCCGGCCTCCCCAACGACCCGCAGTTCGTGGTCGGTGACGACGGCGGCGACCTCCGCAAGGTCACCGTCGTGCTCGACTGGACGCCCAACACCAACCACTCGGGCCTCTACCTCGCCCAGGCCGAGGGCTGGTTCGAGGACGAGGGGCTCGACGTCGAGATCATCGAGCCCGGCGAGACGTCCGGCCTGCAGCTCGTCGCGGCCGGCCAGGCTGACTTCGCCTACTCCGTCGCGGAGGGCCTGGTCCCGGCGCGGGAGGCGGGGGCCGACGTCGTCTCGGTGGCGACGGTCATCGAGCACAACACGTCGTCCTTGATCAGCCTGTCGGAGGACGGCATCACCCAGCCCCGCGACCTCGAGGGCAAGCGGTACGGCTCGTACGAGTCGGAGCTGGAGAGGGCGCTGATCAGCAAGCTCGTGGAGTGCGACGGCGGCGATCCCGCGAAGGTCGAGTTCACACCCCTGGTCAGCGACGACTTCCGGATCGGCCTCACCGAGGACCAGTTCGACACGGCATGGGTCTTCGACGCGTGGGACACCGTCCGGCTGGGTGAGGTCGACGGCCTCGACGTCGAGACCATCGCGTTCCGCGACCACTTCGACTGCATCCCCGACTGGTACACGCCTCTGGTCGCGACGTCCCGTTCCCTGCTCGACGACGAGCCGGACGTCGCACGCGGGTTCCTCGCGGCGCTGTCGCGCGGGTACGACGAGGCGGCCGCAGACCCCGAGCGGGCAGCGCAGGCACTGCTGGCGGCGGCGCCCGAGCTCGACCCGGAGCTGGTCGAGGCGAGCGCGCTGTGGCTGGGCCCGCAGTACGCGTCGGGCGACTGGGGGACGCAGCGGGCCGAGGTGTGGGACGGGTTCGTCTCGTTCCTCGAGGAGGAGGGGCTCACCGAGCCCGGCTTCGACACCGAGGCGGCCTGGACCGACGAGTTCCTCCCGGGCGGGGCGGGCGACCAGCCGTGAGCGTGCTCGCCGCACACGGGCTGAGCGTCCGGTTCGGTGACGTGGCCGCCCTGGAGGGGGTGGAGCTCGCGGTGGCCGACGGCGAGTTCGTCGCCGTCGTCGGGCCGTCGGGGTGCGGCAAGTCGACGCTCCTGCGCGCGCTCGGCGGCATGCTGCCGCCGGGCGCGGAGGTCTCGGGCACGCTGCGTATCCCCAGCCTGCCCGACGGCGGAGCCGCCACCGCCTGGATGCCCCAGCGGGACGGGCTGCTGCCGTGGCGCCGCGCGTGGTCCAACGCGCTGCTCGGCGCCCGGATCGCCAGGGTTCCTCGGCCCGACGCCGAGGCGCGCGCCGCCGAGCTGTTCGAGACGTTCGGCCTGAGCGGCTTCGAGCGGGCCTGGCCGCACGAGCTGTCCGGCGGCATGCGGCAGCGGCTCGCGCTGCTGCGGACGTGCCTGGCCGGGCGGCCGGTGCTGCTGCTCGACGAACCGTTCGGCGCGCTCGACCCGATCACGCGGCGGCGGATGAACGAGTGGCTCGCGGGGGTGGGGCTGGCCGGCGGCCTGGTCGGGGACGCCGCTCCCGGCGTCGGGCAGCGGGCGGTGGTGCTCGTGACGCACGACGTCGACGAGGCGCTCGCCCTGGCCGACCGCGTCGTGGTGCTCAGCGCACGGCCGGGCCGGGTGGTGCTGGACGCGGCGGGCCCGACCCGGGCCGAGGTGCTGGCGGCGCTGGAGTACTGAGGGACACCGGGTCTCGACAGGCTCGACCTGCGGGGGTGTGGGCTAGTCGAGGGGGTGCAGGATCCGGTCGAGGAAGCGCCGGGTGCGCTCCTCGGCCGGCTGGGAGAAGATCTGCGCGGGTGCACCGCGCTCGACCACCACGCCGCCGTCGAGGAACAGCACCTCGTCCGCGACCTGGCGCGCGAACTGCAGCTCGTGCGTCACCACGACCATGGTCCAGCCCTCGTCCGCGAGCTCCTTCATCACGGTCAGCACCTCGCCCACCAGCTCGGGGTCGAGGGCCGACGTCGGCTCGTCGAACAGCAGGAGGTCCGGCTCGAGCGCCAGCGCGCGCACTATGCCGACGCGCTGCTGCTGGCCGCCGGACAGCTCGTGCGGGTAGGCGTCGCGCTTGTCGGCGAGCCCGACGCGGGCCAGGAGCTCCTCGGCGCGGCCGACCGCCGTCGCGCGGGGGATCCGCTTGACCTGCGTCGGGCCTTCGATCACGTTCTCAAGGACCGTGCGGTGCGGGAACAGGTTGTGATGCTGGAACACCATGGCGGACCGGTCGCGCAGGGCGGCACGGTTCGCCTTCGCCAGCCGGGCGCCGGTGCGCCGGGTGCCCCAGCCGCCGCCCGACGCGGCGGCCTGGGCGCCGAAGTCGACGGTGGGCCCGCCGTCGAGTTCCAGGAGCCCGGCGTCGGGCGTCTCGAGCCCGTTGAGCGAGCGCAGGACCGTCGTCTTGCCGCTGCCGGACGCACCGATCAGTGCGACCACCTCGCCGCGCTGGACCTGCAGGTCCACCCCGCGCAGCACGTGGTTGCTGCCGAACGACTTCTGGATGCCGCGGGCGGTCAGGAGGTTCGTGATCGGGGCGTCCTCAGTGCGCGACATACCGGTCCAGCCTCTTCTCGATAGCGTTCTGGCCGGCGGCGAGCACTGTGCAGAACATCCAGTAGATCAGGGCCGCCTCGGCGTAGATCAGCAGGAACTCGTTGGAGGACGCGGCGATCTCCTGCGCCTTGCGGAACATCTCCGTCACCAGGATCACCACGGCCAGCGACGTGTCCTTGACGAGCGAGATGAACGTGTTCGACAGCGGAGGCACCGAGACACGCGCGGCCTGCGGCAGGATGATCCGGCCCAGCGTCCTGGTGGGCGACATGCCGACAGTCCAGCCCGCCTCCCACTGCCCCTTGGGCACGGACAGGATCGCCGCGCGGATCACCTCGGCCGCGTAGCCACCGACGTTCATGGAGAACGCGATGATCGCGCTGGGCCACGGTTCGAGCCGGATGCCGAGCTGCGGCAGGCCGTAGAAGATGATGAAGAGCTGCACAAGGAGCGGAGTGCCGCGGATGGCCGACACGTACGCGCGGCCGATCCACGACAGCACCGCGTTCGGCGACAGCCGCAGCAGCGCTACGACGAGCGCGAGCACCAGCCCGAAGGCGAACGACACGAGAGCGAGCGGGATGGTGCCGATGAGGGCGCCCCGCAGGAGCGGCCAGAACGAGTCGACGGCGAGCTGCCAGTCCATGTATCCCTCTCCCCGCGATCAGCGGAGACGTGTGGCGCGGAGCGTTACTCGGAGACGTCCTCGCCGAAGTACTTCTCGCCCAGCTCCGCGAGGGTGCCGTCGGCGCGCAGCTCGTCCAGGGCGCCGTCGATCGCCGTGGCGAGAGCCTCGCGCTCGGGCGTCACGACGAACGCCGACTGCGACTCCTCCTCGGTCTCCGCTGCGACCTTGATGCCCGAGGCGTCCTCGGTGTTCGCGTAGTCGAGGTAGGTCAGGCTGTCGTTGATCGTGGCGTCCACGCGGCCCTCCTCCAGCAGCGCCACGGCCTGCGCCCAGCCCTCGACGGCCTCGACGTTGGCGCCGTTCTCCTTGGCGAGGTCGTTCCAGTTGCTCGTGAGCGACTGGGCGGTGGTCTTGCCGTCGAGGTCGGCGAAGCTCTTGATGTCGTCGTTGTCAGCGGTCACGACGAGCACGCCCGTCGACACCGTGTACGGCGTCGAGAAGACGTAGTCGGCCTCGCGCTCCGGGGTGATGGTCACCTGGTTCGCGATCGTGTCGAAGCGGCCCGCGTCGAGGCCCGCGAAGATCGCGTCCCACTGGGTCTCCTGGAACTCGATCTCCACGCCGAGCTTCTCGGCGACGGCCTCGGCGACCTCGACGTCGTACCCGACCAGCTTGTCCGACTCGTCGTGGTAGCTGAACGGCCGGTACGTGCCCTCGGTGGCGACGGTCAGCGTGTCGCCGGACACGAGTCCTAGCTCCTCGCCGGCGCCGCCGGGCTCGCCGGAGCTTCCGCAGCCGGTCAGGGCCAGGAGGGCAGCAGAGGCTGCGGCGGCCGTGAGGAGGATGCGGGTGCGAGACATGGTGGAGGCTCCGTTCGACGGTTGACACACATCGACATTGCCGATGCGCGCCCCAAAACTAACTGATAGTCGGTGGGAACTCACACACGCTCGCTCCGACGCCACCGGTCGGGGGTGGTCCCGTACCGGTCCTTGAACCGCCGGACCAGATAGGTCGCGTCCCGCAGGCCGGTCCGGGCGGCCACGACCCCGAGCGGCAGGTCGGTGTCGCGGAGCATCCGGCGCACCTCGGTCATGCGGCGCTCGGTGATCCAGTCGAGCAGCGTGCGACCCGTCCGTTCGCGGACGACGGTGGTCAGGTGCCCGGGCGTGTAGCCCAGCGCCCGCGCGACGTCGGACGCCGACACCGGCTCCCGGAACGTCGCCTCGATCTCGTCGAAGACGCGTGTCACGAGTGGGTCTGGCGGCAACGGGGCTGACGGCGCCAGGCGCGCCGCCGCGATCAAGATCCGGGTCAGCATGGCGGACGCCGCCTCGCGTGCCCCCAGTCGGCCCGGCTCCGACAGCTCCTCCTCGAGCTCCGTCAGCCACCCGGACCAGCGGGAGCGTTCCGCGTCCGGGACGTTCGCGCCGGCCCCGGCGGGCGGCGTCGCGAGCGCGAACAGCGCGAGGACCGGGTGGTGTGCCCAGGCGAGGGGCGAGACCGCCGCGAGCGAGGGGACGGCGTCGGGCGTGAACGCGACGCTCCAGGCGCGGCAGTGGTGCAGGTCGGCCAGCGTCGTGGAGTCGATCGCCTGCCCCGGCGGGATGGCATGCACGTCGCCGTCGTGCAGCGGCGTGTGCCGGTCGCCCAACGCGATGGTGCCCCCGCCCCGCTCCACGTAGACCAGCACCAGGAAGTCGTGCGCGTGCCTGTGGTCCCGCGGGTGGTGCGGGTGATCGGCGTCGAAGTCGATCTGCGTCACCTGCACGGGCAGCGCGCCCGCACGCGTCGGGTGCCGGTACACCGGGGTGCCGTCCGGGCGGACGGTGCGCAGGCGGGCCTCGGCGCGCTTCACCGGTCGTCCGGCACAGCGGGCGTCAGGACCGCGTCGACGATCTGCGGGATGCGCTCGAGCCGCTCCTCGAGGTCACGCAGCCGGACCGCCACGTGCGACTCGGACTCGTCGCCGGGCAGGTCGATGCTGGCGACCAGCAGGATCTGCCGCGGTCCGACGAACTCGAGCCGTAGGCGGCCCACCCGGTGGACACCGGGCAGGGCCTCGATCCGGTCACGGACCGCCTGGTGGATCCGCTCGTCCGCCACCTCGCCGGTCAGGAACCGCCGGTTGCGGTCGAACAGCACCACAGCCACCACGCACAGCAGCAGCCCGACGAGGATCGAACCGATCGCGTCGTACCTGCCGTCGCCGGTCACCTGGTGCATCGCCATACCGCCGGCCGCGATGACGAGGCCGACAAGAGCCGCGGCGTCCTCGGCGAGCACCGCGCGCAGCGTCGGGTCCGAGGTGGCCAGTGCGTGGTCGAGCAGGTCCCGGCCGAGCGCCCGAGCCTCCGTCCGGGTGCGACGGTAGGCCTGCAGGAACGAGACCCCTTCGAGGCAGAAGGCGGCGGCGAGCACTATGTACCCGACCGTGTAGGAGCCGGTCTCGCCCGTGGAGTCGAACTCCTGGATGCCGTGATAGACGGACACCACACCGCCCGCGACGAAGAGGCCGAGCGCGGCGAGCATCGACCAGACGTAGGCCTCCCGGCCGTAGCCGAGCGGGCGGTCCGTGTCGGGCGCGCGGCCCGACTTCCGCTCGGCGACCAGGAGGAACACCTCGTTGCCGGTGTCGGCCCATGAGTGGGCGGCCTCCGCCACCATCGACGCCGATCCGGTCAGGACCGCCGCGATCGTCTTGGCCGTCGCCACCGCGAAGTTGGCGGCGAAGGCGATCACCACGGTCAGCGCCGAGCCGCCCCTGTCCCGCGCCATGCGTTCCCCCTTCGTCGTGCCCCGTTCGACGCTACCGCCGTCCCGGTGGGAGTGCCTGCCTTCGGCGGTGGGCCCATCCGGCGGCCGAGACCGAGGATCGTGCTATCGCCACCGACTTATGTGCTGCATCAGTTCCGCAGAACGTCCGATGCTGGGGTGGCGGGACCTGCGCGGCAGGAACCGGCATGCCCACCCGCGTCATCACCGGACGGAAGGCCTCCCGGATGAGCACGACCGTGCGGATCCTCGACCATCGCACCCCCGAGGAACGTGAGCGCGAGTTCCTGCCCGGCATGGGCAAGCCCTGGCTGCTCCCGTTCTACGACCTGTTCTCGCGCCGCGTCGGAGCACGCGCCCTGCACGAGCGTGCGGTGGCGCTCGCGGACGTCGCGCCCGGCCAGTCCGTGCTCGACGTCGGCTGCGGTACGGCGAACCTTGCGCTCACCGTGCTGCGGGCGCAGCCGGCCGCGCGAGTCACCGGCCTCGACCCCGACGCGGGTGCGCTACGCGTCGCCGCCCGCAAGGCGACCCGGCGCCGGCTGCCGATCACGCTCGTGCAGGGCTTCGCCGACCGGCTCCCGAACGGGGACGGGTCGCTGGACCACATCGTGTCGGCGCTCGCGCTGCACCATGTGCCGGAGGAGGGCCGAGGCCTGTTCGCCCGCGAGGCCGTTCGGGTGCTGCGCCCAGGAGGGAAGGTGACGATCGTGGACTTCGGGGGTGCGGACGGGGCGGACGGGGCGGACCATGCGGGCGGCGCGGGCCGCAGCGGTCACGGTCACGGGTCCGGGCACGGTCGTGGGCCTGGCCACCGTGGTGGGCACGGCATGCCGCGCGGGCACGGTCAGGCCGACCTGGTGCGCCTCCTCGCGGACGCCGGGTTCACCGACGTCCGCGAGGTGGAGCACGTGGAGCACCGCTTCGGGCCGATCACGTTCGTCCAGGCGACGCGGCCCTGACCGGCGGGACATCACCGTTGGCCGACCGCCACCGCCGGCCGGCCAACGGAGGACCGGCGTCGGGGCTACCGGCGGCGGACCTGCGGCTCCGGCATCGCGGGCGGAGCCGCGGCGGGGCGCTCCGCGAGCCGGCGGAACGCCTCGGCCATACCGGCCTCGAGCTGCGGGTCGACGTCGGAGAAGTAGTCCGCCGGCGTGTGCCGCACCTCGATATCGGGGTCGACACCGTGGTTCTCGACGTCGAAACCCTTGTCCTCGAGCCAGAAGGCGTACCGCGGCTGGGTGATCCCCGTGCCGTCCACCAGGTCGAAGCGACCGTCGATGCCGACCACGCCGCCCCAGGTCCGGACGCCGACCACCGGTCCGACGTCGAGCGCCTGCGCGGCCGCGTTCACGATGTCACCGTCGGATCCGGCGTACTCGTTGGTGACCAGCACGACCGGTCCGCGGGGTGCGCGGTCCGGGTAGGAGCTGGGACGGTCGTAGTGCCGGTTCAGGCCCCAGCCGGCGACGCGTGCGGCGAGGCGTGCGATCACGAGCTGCGACGTGTGGCCTCCACCGTTGAACCGCACGTCCACGACCATGCCCTCGCAGTCGGTGGCGAGCCGGAGGTCGCGGTGCAGCTGCGCCCAGCCCGTGCTCATCATGTCCGGGACGTGCACGTAGCCGAGGCGCCCGCCGGACTTCTCGGCGACGTATTCGCGGCGTGACCGTACCCAGTCCTGGTAGCGCAGGTCGGCCTCGCTCGCGAGGGGCACGACGACGACGCGACGGTCGGCGGGCCTCGCCTGGTCACCGTCCGGAGCAGCGTCGTCCCGCCCGACGGCGGGTCGCCGCAACGTCAGCTCGACCGGGATCTCGGCCGCGCCGACCAGGTTCGCCGACGGGCCTGCCGTCGGGTCGACGGGCCGCCCGTCCACCGCGATGATCAGGTCGCCGGGCTGGGCGTCGACACCGGCGGCGCGCAGCGGCGACCGCGCCCCCGGGTCCGACGACTCGCTCGGCAGGACGCGGTCGATCCGCCAGCCGTCGGCGGTCCGGGAGAGGTCCGCGCCGAGCAGGCCGAGCTTGCGGGACGTGTCGCCCGGCTCGTGCGGCTTGCGCACGTACGCGTGCGAGGTGTTGAGCTCGGCGACGGTCTCCCAGAGCACGTCCTCGAGGTCGTCGTGCGTGGCGACGCGGTCGACCAGGTGGCGCCAGCGCGCCACCACGCCGTCCCAGTCGACGCCGTTCATGTCCGCCCGCCAGTAGTGGTCGCGCATGATGCGGGCGTTCTCGTCGAACATCTGGTGCCACTGCGCGCGGGGCTCCACCTCGTAGCGGACGCGCGACAGGTCGATGTCGAACGCACCGGGGTCGTCGTCGCCCGGCTTGCTCGTCGCGGACTGCGTGCTGAGCCCGTACCCGGTGCGGATCACCACCCGCTCGCCGTCGCCCGACACCGCGTAGGCGCCGACCTTCTCCGCGACGTCGGTCGCCTTGCGCGCCTCGAACGACCAGAACTGCAGCACGTTGGGTACCGGGTCGGCCTCCGAGCCCGCGTGGCGCGAGCCGAGCACGCCGGCGTCGTCGGTCTCGTGGATCCAGAGCACCCCGCCCTTGGCGGCGAGCAGGTCGCGATACCGGCCCGACACGACCGGGAACGGCACGACGCGTTCCTCCGCACCGTCGAAGTCGAGGTTGGGCGAGGCGTTCTCGGCCTTGTGCTTCTCGCCGGCGTCACCCGTCTGGTCGCCGTCCTTACCGGTGTCCTTGTCGTCGTCCTTGTCGTCCGACTTGTCGTCGGGCTTGGCCAGGCGCCATCCGTCGGCGCTGGGACCGAACGGCGCGGGCTCGGTGGCTGCCAGCGGGATCAGCCACGGCCGGGTGGCGGCGCTGAAGGAGAGGGCGAACTCGTGGGAGTCGTAGGACGGGTCGAACGTGCGGTCCGAGAGGAACACCACGTACTTGCCGTCGTCGCTGAACGCGGGGGAGAAGTCGTGGAACCGGCCGGACGTCAGTGCCGTCCCCGTGGGGTTCTCGGCGTGCAGGTCCGCGACGAGGAGCTGGTGGTGGTCACCCTCGCTCCCCGTGGGGCTCGACCAGACGAGGTACCGCCCGTCCGGGGAGAACGTCGGCGACGCGGCCTCTCCGTTGCCCGACCGGCCGAGCGGGGTGATCGTGCCAGGTTCGACCTGGTCGGCGCCGTCCGGACCGTCCACGGCAGGCATGGCGACCAGGCTGATGCGACCGTCGTGCGAGATGGCTGCCACCTTGTCTCCCGCGGGGCTCGCGGCGAGGTGCAGCACCCGACCGAGCTCACCGGCCGCGAAACGCTGGGGCCCGGCGTCCGGGCTGTCGGTGGAGCCATCAGGCAAGGCGTGGACCTCGAGCGCGTCCTCCCTGCTCTCGCCGTGCGGGGTGCTGCGGGGCGCATCCGTCACGACTACCGCACGCCCGGTGTCGCCGAGCAGTACTGGTTCCCGCACACGGACCGACGGGTCGGCCACGAGTGCCCGGGCCGGACCCGCACGATGGGTCACCCAGTACGCGGTGCCGAGCCAGCCGACGACGCTCGCGTCGCCGGTCCTGTCCACGGCCAGACCGTCGACGTTGGCGTGGCTCGATTCCGGGTCGGCCCAGTACGGCTGCGGCAGCGCGCCCGTGAGCGTGATGTCGAGCCGGCGCGGCGTGCCGTCCAGGCCGTCGAGCAACCAGAGATCGCCGCGGCTGTGCCACACGATGCGCGAGCCGTCCGAGGTGGCGTCGCGGACGTAGCCCTCCGCCTCCGACTGTGTCGTGAGCCGGCGCGGTTCGGGGGTCTCCGTGCCGGTCGCGAGACCGTCGAGCACCCACAGGTTCGCCTGCTCGTCGGCGTGGTCCGGGAACGTGGCCGCCCGGTCCGACGTGAACACCAGCGCGTCGCCGATCCAGAGCGGGTCGTAGCTGCCTGCCTCGTCGTCCGGCAGCGGGCGCTCCCAGTCGCCCGAACCGCGGTCGATCCAGAGCACCGAGGCAGTGCCGCCCCGGTATCGCTTCCAGTAGGCGGGGGTCCGGTAGCCGGCGGAGACGAGGGCGGTCGTGCGCGCGCCGTCCGGACCCTGGTGCTCGGCCACGCCCCACGAGGGTCCGTAGCGCGGGGTCTCGACGGTGCCGTCGAGGCCCACCGCACGCACCACGGTCAGCGAGCGTTCGTGCGCTCCGGCGTTGGAGGCGACGAGCACCCGCCCGGCGTCGTCCCAGCCGAGCACCATGGTGGTGGTTCCGCCGAGCCAGGTGAGGCGTCGCGTGGCGCCGTCGGCCAGCTCGACCACGTAGGCCTCGGGGTGGCCGTCCTTGTGCGACACGTAGGCGAGACGTGTGCCGTCGGGGGAGAAGCGCGGGGTGGCCGCGGGGGCGTGATCGCTGGTCAGCCGCCAGGCGCGGCCGCCGGAGACCGGGGCCAGCCAGACGTCGTCGTCGGCTACGAAGGCCACCTGGTCACCATGGACATGAGGGAAGCGGAGATAGGGCTGGGTCACCGGTTCAACGTACTCGCGCGGTCCGACACCCGTCATCGGAAATCGCTCAGGGCAGCAGGTGAGGCGGCGGGTGCTGCTCCGGGGGCCGCGCCGGGGCCACTACGGTGAGAACGATGACCGAGCACACCTTCGGGTTCCGCACGCGGGCCCTGCACGCGGGGGGCATCCCCGACGCGGCGACCGGGGCACGAGCGGTGCCCATCTACCAGACCACGTCGTTCGTGTTCCGGGACACCGAGGACGCCGCGAACCTCTTCGCACTGCAGAAGTACGGCAACATCTACTCGCGCATCGGCAACCCGACGGTGGCGGCGCTCGAGGAGCGCATCGCCTCGCTGGAGGGCGGCATCGGTGCCGTTGCCACCGCGTCGGGCATGTCCGCCGAGTTCATCACCTTCGCCGCGCTCGTCGGGGCGGGCGACCACGTGGTCGCGTCCGCGCAGCTGTACGGCGGGACCGTGACGCAGCTCGACGTGACGCTGCGCCGGTTCGGGGTCGAGACCACCTTCGTGCCTGGCACCGACCCCGCCGACTACGCGGCCGCGATCACGCCCGAGACGAAGGTCCTGTACACCGAGGTCGTCGCGAACCCGTCGGGCGAGGTCGCCGACCTCGAGGGGCTCGCAGAGGTGGCCCACGCCGCCGGCATCCCGCTGGTCGTGGACGCGACGCTCGCGACGCCCTACCTCGTGCGCCCGATCGAGCACGGCGCCGACATAGTGATCCACTCGGCGACGAAGTTCCTCGGCGGGCACGGCACCACGCTCGGCGGTGTGGTCGTGGAGTCCGGCCGGTTCAACTGGGGCAACGGGAAGTTCCCCCAGATGACCGAGCCCGTCCCGTCCTACGGGGACGTGAGCTGGTGGGCGAACTTCGGCGAGTACGGGTTCCTCACCAAGCTGCGGTCCGAGCAGCTGCGTGACATCGGTCCAGCGCTCTCGGCACAGTCCGCGTTCCAGCTGCTGCAGGGGGTCGAGACGCTGTCGTACCGCCTGGACGCGCACCTGGCGAACGCCCGGGCCGTCGCCGAGTGGCTCGACACCGACCCGCGGGTCTCGTACGTGCTCTGGGCCGGCCTGCCGTCGCACCCGCATCACGAGCGGGCGCAGAAGTACCTGCCGCTCGGGCCGGGTTCGGTCTTCGCGTTCGGCCTGCGGGTCCCGGCGGCAAACGACGTGCCCGACGGCGGTGGTGCACCCGACGGCAGGGATGCGGGACGGCGGTTCATCGAGTCGCTGCAGCTCGCGTCGCACCTGGCGAACGTCGGTGACTCCCGCACGCTGGTCATCCATCCGGCGTCGACGACGCACCAGCAGCTGAGCAACGAGCAGCTCGAGGCGGCAGGCGTGCCCGAGGACCTCATCCGTATCTCCGTGGGGCTGGAGGACGTCGAGGACATCCTCTGGGACCTCGACCAGGCCCTGACCAAGGCGACGGGAGCGAACCGATGAGCGAGACCTGGCAGGGGCCGAGCCTCCAGGACCGCATGCGGATCCTGCGTACGACCACCTCGGTCGCGATCGTCGGGGCGTCGGAAAATCCTGCGCGCGCGAGCTACTTCGTGGCGTCATACCTGCTCTCCTCCTCCTCGTACGACGTGTACTTCGTGAACCCGCGAGCGACCGAGATCCACGGCCACCCCGTGTACCCGAGCCTGGCCGACCTGCCCGTGGTGCCCGACCTCGTCGACGTCTTCCGGCGGCACGACGACCTGCCGGGCGTGCTGGACGAGACGGTGGCCGTCGGTGCCAAGACGCTCTGGCTGCAGCTCGGCCTGTGGCACGAGGACGTAGCGCGCGGGGCCGAGGCCGCCGGGCTCGACGTGGTGATGAACCGGTGTCTCAAGATCGAGCACGCGCGGTTCCACGGTGGGTTGCACCTGGCAGGGTTCGACACCGGTGTGATCAGCTCCCGGCGCGCGGACCACTAGGGCCGTACCCCGCCGTCCCGGGCGGGCGGCGTGCGCGACGGACCCCATCGCAGACGCCACCAGCTTCCGGACTCCGGCACGTCCGCGCTGTCCGCGGCGATCTCGTCGGGCCCGGGCCAGCGGGACCGGGCACCGTCCCGCCCCAGCCGGCCGACCAGCCAGGCCCAGAGTGCGGGATGCTGCGCGACTCGCGCGTCGGCGTCGGTACGGTCGCCCTCGAACCGGACGTAGACCGCGGCGACGCTGACGCCCTCGTCGGGTGTCCCGTAGCCGCCGACCCACACCCGCGCCTTGATCCGCCGCGGCTCCGTGGTGATGGCGTGTGTGACCTGTTCGAGCGTGGGCCCGCCGCAGAAGCTGCGTGCCAGGGCATGGAGCGGGAACGTGGTGCGGATCAGGTGTGCGTCGATCGGGTCGCCGAGCAGGGTGGCGAAGCTGCTGCCGTCGGCGAGTCCCGCCCAGGGCGCAAGGTTCTCCACCACCCGGTACGCGGGGGACCGCAGCAACCAGCCAGGTGCGTCGTCGTGAGCGGTGGCGACCCCAAGTGCATGACGGCGGTCCCGGTCCTGTCGGCGTGCCTCCAGGTCGATGACCGGTGCTTCCTGCGCTCCTTGCATGTGTCCCCCTGCAGGTCGGCCTGTGATCGTGATGGTGCTCCGCACCCGTCCGGGCACGATCCTCGACCGGCTGGAACCACCTGAGGAGCGGTGCTTCGTCATCTGTGGACGAGGGGGCGAATCAGGGACCTGTGGTCGGGTTCGTTCGGTTGTGGCACCGTCGGAGGGGCCGGCGCGATGTCGGCACGGCCTAGAGTCAGACCTCGATGAGCACACGCGTAGAACCGGTCAGCGAGGCGCTTCTCGTCGAGCGGGTCGTCCAGCTCGTCCTCGCGCGCGTAGAGGACCCGGGCGTCCATGACACTGCCGGGACGCCGCTCCGTCTGCTCGTCGACGGGCACCCGTCCACCCACCCCGAGCTGCTGGCCGATGCGCTGGTGGTGCCGCTCGAGGCTGCTGGTCGTCCCGTGGCGCGGGTCGGTGTCAGGGACTTTCTCCGCCCGCGGTCCCTCCGGCTGGAACGAGGGCGCGAGGACTCCGACAGCCTGCTCCACGACTGGATCGACGTCGGGGCGCTGAATCGTGAGGTGCTGACGCGTGTCGTCGACCGGCAGGAGTATCTGCCCAGCCTGCGCGACCCCGACACCGACCGTGCCACCCGGGTCGGCTACGTGTCCGCCGCGCCCGGCACCGTCGTCGTGCTCGACGGGGCGCTCACCGTCGGACGCGGGCTCGACGTCGACCTCGTGGTACATCTCGCGCTCAAGCCGGCGACGCTCCGTCGTCGGACGCAGCCCGCAGAGGCCTGGACCATCCCCGCCTACGAGCACTACGCCCAGGAGATCGAGGGCGCACCGGACCTGGTGGTCCGGGTCGACCACCCGGACCACCCGGCCCTCGTGCACCAGTGAGTCAGTGCACCAGGCAGAACGGGTGGCCCGCCGGGTCGGCGAACACCCGGAACCCTTCCTCGTGGCTGGGAAGACGTGTCGCACCCAGGGCGAGGACCGCTGCCTCGCCGGCATCGAGGTCGGGCACCTCGATGTCGAGGTGGAGCTGCTGCGGGTACGCGGGATCGGGCCAACGCGGCGCGTTGTACCCCTCCACCGACTGGAAGAGCAGCGGCTTCGGACCGCCCAGCATGGCGACCCCGTCCGCGTCGTAGGTGACCGGCTCGCCCACCACGCCCGACCAGAACCGGGCGAGCTGCGACGCGTCAGGGCAGTCGAAGGTCGCGCCCATGACGGTGACGCCCTCCGCCTCCTCCTTGAGACAGATGTCGAACGGGTGCCCCGCCGGGTCGGCGAGAGTGATCCACTGCTCGCCCTCCCGCAGCACGGTGGCCCCGAGCTCCACCGCGCGGGCGCTCGCGGACGCCAGGTCCGCCGCGTAGAGGTCGAGATGTGCCTGCTGCGGGTGCTCCTGGCCCGGCCACTGCGGCGCCACGTGGTCGGGCGCCAGCTGGAACGCGATGCCCCAGCGGTCAGGGGTCACGACGGTGATCCAGTCGTCGTCCGCCTTCGATACGGTGCCGGCCGTCAGCGCCTTCCAGAAGTCCGCCTCGGCAGTGAGGTTCGGGACGTCCAGGACGACGGAGTCCAGGGTGCCGACTCCGCCAGGAGCGGGCACGGCAGAAGTTGGTGCGGTCATTGACTCAGCCCTTCAAGAGGTCGTCTCACGGAGAATGTTTCGCTCCTCCACCATGCACCGAGCCACTGACACTCCCCACCGGACCGGTACCCCGGAGTTATCCACAGGCGTCGTCCACAGCCCTGTGAATAGGTTGGCGGCCCCCGCGGTGCGA
The DNA here is from genome assembly GCF_040656015.1 of Promicromonospora sp. NPDC050249. Taxonomy (NCBI): domain Bacteria; kingdom Bacillati; phylum Actinomycetota; class Actinomycetes; order Micrococcales; family Promicromonosporaceae; genus Promicromonospora; species Promicromonospora sp. NPDC050249. The sequence goes on from NZ_JBFAKY010000021.1 coordinate 16,225, forward strand.
CCTGCACACTTGCCCGGTGCACGACACCATCTCCCTCGCCGAGCAGGCCCTCGCCGCAGCACGGGAGCTGCCGGCAGCAGGTCTCCACCTCGTGGACCCGGTCGACCTCGGCGGTTCCGAGCGTTCGCGCGTGCTGCGCTGCAGGGTCGAGCTGGACCCCCGCCCGCACGACGAGTTCTCCGGGGCGGGCACCGAGGTCCCGGCCACGGTGGTCGTCAAGCACTTCCTGTCCGACACCGGTGGGTTCGTACGGGAGAGCGTCGGCCTCGACGTGTGCCCGCGCACGCCGAGCCTGCTCGCGCGGGACGGGGAGCAGCACCTGATCGTGATGTCCGACCTCGGCACCCTGCCCACCCTCGCGGACCTGCTCCTCGGCGACGACCACGACGCGGCCTGGGCTGGTGCGCGGACCTGGGCGCGAGCGCTCGGGAGGAGCGCGGGCGTCTCCCGCGGCCGGGTCGCGGAGGCCGAGCACCGCCTTGCCGATGCCGAGCGGTGGGACGCGGACGCCGACCTGCGCAACGGGGTCGACCGCCTGCTCGAGGCAGCAGCCGCAGCCGCGGCCGGGAGCGGGACCGCGGCACCGACGAGGGCCGCCATCGAGGCCGAGCTCGCCGCCGCCCTCCACCTCCGCACGCCGGGAGGATCCGCGATCGTCTCGCCCACGGACACCTGCCCCGACAACGCCGTGCTCGGGCCGGACGGCTGGTGGTTCCTCGACCTGGAGGGCACCGACGTGGAGCACGCAGCGTTCGCGGCGGCGTACGCGATGCTGCCCTTCGCCACCTGCTGGTGCGTGTTCGACCCGCCCCCTGGTCTTACCGACATGCTGCTCACCGAGTTCTCGGAGGGCCTGGCCGAGCACGCGCCCGACGTCGTCGCCGAGCCGGGCTGGAGCCTCGCCGTCCGGCAGGCGTGCGCGCTCTACGTGGTGCTCGTCACCGGGTGGCTGTGGCTGAGCACGGTCGAGGGGCGCCCGTACGTGGGGCCGGAGGGTCTGGCGCCGTCGTACCGGCAGCTCATGGTGTCCCGTTGGCGCTGGGGGGGCGCTCAACCTGCGTGACGACTTCCCACAGCTCGCGGCGGCCATGGGCGCTGCCGCCGGCTGGGCGCTCGAGACCTGGGGTCCCGAGGTCGAGACGACCGGCTACCGGGCCTTCCGCTGACCCTTCGCGCCCAGCACGGCCGCGACGGTAGACCACGGACGCCGGGCCGCACGCGGCAGCCGGTCGCGCGGTATCCACGCCGGTGAGGCGTCGAGCGACCCGGCCTCGTCCGCGGCGTCGATCTCCGCGAGCAGTACCCGGACCCGGGCGGTGATGTCGTCGACTATCCGCTCGACCTCCTCGATCGGACGGCCTGCGGGGTCGTCGAGCGGCCAGTCGAGGTAGCGGCGTCCCGGGTAGACGGGACAGGAGTCACCGCAGCCCATCGTGACGATGACGCCGGAGGCGCGCACTATGTCGTCCGTGAGCTCACGCGGGAACTCGATGAGCCCGTCGAGGCCGCGGCGGGCCAGGACCGTCTCCGTCATCGGGTCGGGCTCGGCCACCGGCCTCGTCCCAGCCGTGCGCACACGGATGCGGTCGCCCGCGAGGCGCCGGGTGACCGCAGCCGCGATCTGGGACCGGCCGGTGTTGTGGACGCAGACGAAGAGCACGTCACGCGGGGAGCCATGCGTCACCTCGGTCATCGCGGCGAGACGGTCGGTCGCGAGCCACGCGGCCAGCGCGGGCACATGCCCTACCGACCCGATCCGCCGGCTCAGCGACGAGTAGCACTCCCGGACGAGCCGATCCACGGTTCCAGCGCCCGCGTTCGCGGCGAACCCGGCGGCAAGGGTCTCGACCACCCGGTCGAGCAGAGCCTCGTGGTCGTGCACGTCGAGCGCCATCTCGCCCGGGTGCCGGGGTGCCGCGAGGGCCGCCGCGCCGAAGCGCGCGATCCCGCGCGACGACACCCGGTACGACGGCACCGGCCCCACGACGGCGACCAGGCCCACCGCCACCAGCGCGTCGAGGTCCTGTTCCACGTCCGCGACGGCCGGTACGTCGACGGCGTCTCGCGGCGCGTCGGCCGCGGCGTACCGGACCAGGTCCTCGGCGGTCGCGCGGCCCGCCGGATGCGTGAGCATACGGGCAAGCAGGCGCAACCGTTCGGGGTTCGCCATCGTCAGCTTCTGCGCGGAGCGCAGCTCGTCCGGGGTCATGATCTCTCCTTGGCGCGGTGTGGCCGAGCGCCAGGAGCGAGGCTACCTCGCCGAGCAGAGCACCAGCGTTGCCGGGACTTCTGCCGGGATGGTCAGCCCTGCCGAGGCCTCAGGACGAGACGTCGGCGAACACTCGCGCCCGCACCGACGTCTCCGCGAGCCCGTCCGGTCCGGTGATGACCCGGTTGCCCCACGCCGTCCGCTGCGCCGGGTCGAAGCCGGTCACCATGTCGAGGTACTCGACCCCGCCGCCGTTGCCGCTCCAGGACCATGCGAACCAGCCGATTCCCTGCGACCGGGTGTACGACATGATCGTGTCCTCGTCGGGGTTGCCGTCGGAGTGGTCGTGCCCGAACTCGCCCACGATGATCGGCAGGCCCTGGCTCGTGAAGGCGTCGAGGTAGGACGTGACCTCGGCGGCGGTGTCATACACGCCGTACATGTGCACGGAGAACACGGTGTTGCCGTCCGGGTCGGCCGCGAGGACGTCCGCCGCGGAGTCCCGCATGATGCCCTGCCAGTCCTGGCCCCAGGACGGCGCGTCCACGACGATCGTGTGCTCGAACCCGGCGTCGCGCAGCCGCTGGATCGCGGCGGAGGTGTCGGCGGCCCAGCTCGCGTTGACCGCGGCGTTGTTGCCGTAGGGCTCGTTGCCGATGTTGATGAGCACGCGGTCCTCGGTGCCCCGCAGCGTGGGCAGCAGCGAGATCCAGTAGCTGGCGGCGGTGTCGAGGGTGCTCGCGGCTGCCTCCTCGCCGTAGCCGGTCGTGTCGTGGTCCTCCAGGACGCAGATCAGCCGGTTCCCTTCGCACAGGCTGACGACTTGTCCGACGTCGGCCGGTTCGTTGCGGTTCCAGCGGGTCCCGTCGCTGAGGACCACCCGTACCGAGTTGGCGCCGGCCTCGGCGATGTCGGCGAACGAGCCGATCTCCGAGGCGTACCAGGTGTGGGCGTGGCTGACGCCGCGCAGCAGCAGGGGCGAGCCGTCGCTCTCGACGAGCTGCCCGCCGGAGACGTGGATGCCGACGGCGTCCACCCCGCCGTCGTCGGCGCCACCGTCGGGGGCGGAGGGCGTCGCCGCACCTGCCGACTGGGCGAGCAGCGGGACGAGCAGCAGGCCGAACATCGCGGCCGTTGCAATACCGGAGATGGTCGCGCGCGTGGGTCTCATGGTGCCTCCCCTTCGAGGTGTACATCGATTACGGTCCTCGAAGGGTCTCCCACGCGCCCGTGGGAAAGACAGGACGCGAAACGCTTAAGCCGACCGGGTTCAGGCCTCGGGAACCGCCGGTGTCGCGGGCTTGGGCGGCCGTACCGTCGGGACGTCGCCCACGATCGGCACGGGGCGCCGGTGGAACGGGAACCCGTAGCGCGTGGCCAGGCCCGCGAGCGTCGTGACCCGGTTGCGCGGGCCGACCAGCGACATGATGTGCACGAACAGCCAGACCAGCCACGCCAAGCCCTTGGTGATCCGCAGGGACTTGCCGCCCGGCAGGTTGATCTCGGCGATCGCGGCGCGCCGGCCGATCACCGCCATCGTGCCCTTGTCGACGTAACGCAGCTGCTGCAGAGGCCGGTCCTCGAGGAGCGCCTTGATGTTGCGTCCGACCACGGTGCCGCCCTGGATCGCGGGCTGGGCCAGCTGCGGCAGGTCCGACGGCGAGACGGCGATGTCGCCCGCCGCGAAGACGCCGGGCAGCCCCTCGACCTGCATGTCCTCGCCGACCTTGATGCGGCCGTACTCGTCCTGCGGCAGGCCCCAGTCCGCGACCTCCTCGTGCGGGTGCACACCCGCGGACCAGACGGTGAGGTCGGCGTGGATGCGCTTGCCGTCGGTGAGCACCACCGCGTCCCGCTCGACGGAGGCGACGCCGGCGCCCAGGTGCAGCGAGACCCCGCGCCGGGCCAGCTCCTTGGCGGCGTAGGTGCGCAGCTTGGGCGCGAACGCCTTGAGGATCTCGCCGCCGCGCTGCACGATCTTGACCTCGAACGCGTCACCGTGGATCTCGGGGTAGGCGGGTGCCAGGCCGGCGGTCCGCAGCTCGGCGAGCGCGCCGGCCACCTCGACGCCGGTGGCTCCGCCGCCCACGACGACGACCCGCAGGCCGTCGTCCAGCCGCTTCGACTTGGCCGCCTTCTCCAGGCGGATGAAGAGGTTGTCGCGGATCCGCATGGCCTGCGACCGCGAGTACATCGGGAACGCGAACTCCTTGGCGCCCGGCGTCCCGAAGAAGTTGGTGGTCACGCCCGCCGTCACCACGAGGTAGTCGTAGCTGACCCAGTGGTCGTTCAGGAGCCGGATCTTCTTCGCCTGGTGGTCCGCCTCCACGAGGTGCTCGTGGACCACGTGCACGTTCTTCTGCTTGAGCCGCAGGCCGCGCAGGAAGTAGGTGACGTCGCCCGGGTTCAGCCCGCCCGTCGCCACCTGGTACAGCAGGGGCTGGAACGTGTTGTAGACCCGGCGGTCGATCAGCGTGATCCGCACCGGTGCGTCCTGCAGCGCCTTCACGACGGCCATGCCGGCGAATCCGCCGCCGACCACCACCACGTGGGGCAGCGGTTCCGGGTGCCCTTCCAGGGGTGTCTCGAGGCCGTAGTCCTCGTTCTCGACGGAGCGGGCCTCACCTGCGTGCACGGGGGTCTGTGCGGAGTCGGTCACGCCCTAAAGTCTCTCACCGGAGACGAGCCACTCACATCCGCTGTGGACCGGCACCCGGTCGCTCGGGTTACCGTGGTCGGTCGTGAGCACCACCGACGAACTGAGCCGCCAGCTGGCCCATGGACTACGACCCCGGCACCTGACGATGATGGGCCTGGGTTCCGCCATCGGAGCAGGCCTGTTCCTCGGCTCCGGCCTCGGCATCGCCGCCGCCGGGCCAGCCGTCCTCCTCAGTTACGCGATAGCCGGCGCCATCGTGGTGCTCGTCATGCGGATGCTCGCGGAGATGGCCTCGGCACTCCCGTCGAGCGGGTCCTTCTCCGTCTACGCGGAGGCCGCGCTCGGCCGCTGGGCCGGGTTCCTGCTGGGCTGGCTCTACTGGTTCACGATCGTCATGGTGCTCGGCGTCGAGGTGACCGGCGTGGCCGGGATCGTGCACGGTTGGTGGCCCGCGGTCCCGCAGTGGGCGGTCGCCGCCGTCATCGTCGCGGTGTTCGGCGCGATCAACCTCGTCGGCGTGCGCCAGTTCGGCGAGGCCGAGTTCTGGTTCGCGACCATCAAGGTCGCGGCGATCGTCGGGTTCCTGATCCTCGGCGTGCTCATCGTGACCGGCGTCGTGCCGGTGGCGGGCAGCGCACTGGGGGACTGGGCCGCGCACGGCGGCTTCGCGCCCGCCGGCCTGCCCGGTATCGCGGCCGGCCTGCTCACCGTGGTGTTCGCGTTCGGAGGCATCGAGATCGTCACGATCGCTGCCGCGGAGGCGCGGGACCCGCAGTCCGCGGTCGCGACCGCCACCCGCACGATCCTCTGGCGCATCCTGTTCTTCTACGTGGGCTCCGTCGCGATCATGGTCGCCCTGATCCCCTGGACCGACGCCGCCCGTCTCGAGTCGCCGTTCGTGTCCGTGCTCCAGATGGCCGGGTTCGACGGCGCCGCCCGGCTCATGGAGGTCGTCGTGGTGCTCGCGCTCCTGAGCGCCTTCAACGCCAACGTGTACGCGACGTCGCGCATGCTGTTCTCGCTCGGTGGGCGCGGTGACGCGCCGGCGCTCGCGACCAGGGTCTCCCGCCGCGACGTCCCGTGGGTGGCGGTGCTCGTCTCGGTGTTCTTCGGCGTCGTCGCGGTGCTCCTGAACTACCTGCTCCCGGAGTCGCTGCTCGGGGTGCTCCTCAACGCCGTCGGCTCGGCGCTGCTCGTGGTGTGGCTGCTGATCGTCGTCTCGCAGCTGCGGCTGCGACCGCAGCTGGAGGCCGCGGCCGCCGAACGTGGCGAGACGCTGCGCCTGCGCGCCTGGGGCTACCCCTGGCTCTCCTGGGTGACGCTCGTGGCGCTCGTCGCGGTGGTGGGTCTCATGCTGTCCGACGCCGCCGCCCGGCCGCAGATCGCCGCGACCGCCGGCCTGGTCGTCGTGATCCTTGCGGTCTACGCGATCGCCCGGGCCGTACGGCGGACAGCCGCCGGGCCGGGCGCGCGCACTCAGCGGTAGGCGTTCAGCAGACCGTCACCAGGGGTCCATCCGCCGGTCGGACGGTCGCCAGCCCGGCCCCCGATCGTCGTCGGCATGAGCGAGAAGACTGCCGGCGACATGCCGAGCGAGATCAACCCGGCCGACAGCGGCACCGCGGAGAGCGGGGCGTCCGCCGTCGACCGCCGGACGTTCCTGTCCCTGAGCAGCCTCGGCGCGGCCGGGGTCGCGACCGCCGCGACCGTCGCGGCGGCCGCGCCCGCCGCCGCGACGGAGCTCAGCAGGCACCCGCAGCGCGGGCTGCGGTTCGGGCGGGACGGCAAGTTCAAGATCGTCCAGTTCAACGACACGCAGGACGACGAGAAGGTCGACCGCCGCACCCTCGAGCTGATGCGCGCCGTGCTCGACGACGAGCGGCCCGACCTCGTGATCCTCAACGGCGACAACATCACGGGCGGCTGCGACACCCCGCTCGAGATGCACCAGGCGATGAACAACGTGGTGCAGCCGATGGAGGAGCGCGCGGTGCCGTGGGCCATCACCTTCGGCAACCACGACGAGGACTCGACGCCGAAGAGCGGCGTCGACGAGACGGACATGCTGGCCTTCTACCGGTCCTACCGGTACAACGTGAACGGCCCGACGGCGCGCGGCGTCACCGGCCAGGGCAACTCGAACCTCCTGATCGACGGCTCGAACGGGCGCCCGGCGTTCAACGTCTGGCTGCTCGACTCCGGGCGCTACGCCCCCGAGCTGCTGGCAGGCCAGGACTTCGAGGGCTACCCGACGTGGGACTGGCTGCGCATGGACCAGGTCAAGTGGTACTACGACACGTCGGTGCAGATCGAGCGCAAGGTCGGGCACGTCGTCCCGGCGCTGATGTTCATCCACATCCCGCTGTGGGAGTACCGGTTCATGTGGTTCGGCTCGGTCGACGGCCGCACCGACGCCGACCACGAGCGGGGCAAGGCCCGGCACCGTATCGAGGGCGAGCGGAACGAGGAGGAGTGCCCCGGGCCGTTCAACTCGGGCATGTTCTCGGCGATCCAGCAGCGCGGCGACGTGCGCGGCGTGTTCTGCGGCCACGACCACGTGAACACCTACTCGGGTGACTACTACGGCGTGCTGCTCGGTTACGCGGGGAACACCGGGTTCGGCACGTACGGCCTGTCGGGTCCGGAGCGCAACCGCCTGCGCGGTGCGCGCGTCTACGACCTCGACGAGTCGGCGGACGGCGTCCTGACCGGCACGCGCATGCGGTTCGCCGCCGAGTTCGGCATCGACCTCACGGCCAACGACCAGTGGATGGAGCCGCTCCCGCTGCCGAAGGGCAAGTGAGCCCGACCCTCCTGCGTGTCGGACCCCCGGGGCACCACGTGCCCCGGGGGTCCGACAGCCGCATAAAGAGGTTTTCGGGGGTTTTCGGGGGGTGGGAGCATGTGCGCATGGTTGAGCTCCTCGCGGTGTGCCGCGTGCACGTCCTGCTTCCCGATGCCGGCACCGTGGGCGTCACGGCCATCGACAAGCGCCCGGTCGAGGGCCGCGTCAAGGTCCGGCCGTACGGCCTGTACGCGGATGTCCAGGCGGACCGCGCGAGCCACGGCGGCCTCGACCAGGCTGTCTACGCGTACGCGCAGGAGGACGCCGACTTCTGGTCCGCCGAGCTGGGCCGCGACGTCACGCCCGGGCTGTTCGGCGAGAACCTGCGCGTACGCGGGCTGGACGTGAACCGCGCGGTGATCGGGGAACGCTGGCGCGTCGGCACGGCGCTGCTCGAGGTGACGCACCCCCGCGTGCCCTGCCAGACCTTCGGCCGCCGGCTGGGCGAGCAGCGCTGGGTGCGCCGGTTCACGCAGGCGAACCGCACGGGCGCCTACCTGCGCGTGATCGAGAACGGTGAGATCGGCGCGGGCGACACCGTCGACGTCGTGCGCACGCCCGTGCACGGGGTGACGGTCGCGGACTGGTTCGCCGCGAGCTACGGCGTCGCCCGCCAGGAGGCCGGCGCCGCCGTGGACACCACGGACGACCGGGGCGCACCCGACCCGGACGCGCTGGAGAAGCTGTCGCGACGCCTCCTGGACGCGCACACCCTCGGCGAGATCCGGCTCAGCGCCGGCATGCTCCGCCGGACCACCCAGGCGGCGACCATCCCGGTCGACTGACCTGACGTCCGGGGCCGAGCGAGAACGGGGTTGTGTTCGTGCGGGGGGACTATCGCGGTCACAACCCCGTTCTCGCTCGGCCCGGTGAGGCGTCAGTGTCGGCGGGCGTAGCGGGTGCGGGCGGCGTCGTGTGCCTCGCGGAGGAGGCGGAGGACCGCGTCGGCGGTTGCCGGGCCCGGGTTGACGACGGCGATCCAGCCGGCGGACCCGTAGACCGGGTGCGGCAGCACGACGTCGGGCGTGGCCGGGTCGATCGCGGAAGCGTCCTGGGCGGCCGTGAGCTCGCGGAACGTCGCGCGGTCGACATGGATGTTCACGCGCCAGCGCCCGGCCGGGTCGAGGTCGGACGAGGCGTCGTCGGGGTAGTTCTTCGTGACGACGGTGCCGTAGGGCTGGACGGTCCGGGGCATCCGGCCGTCGGGGGCGTAGTAGAAGAAGGCGTCGCCCCAGGCCAGCTCGGGGAAGTCGGCGTCTCCCACGGCGGGCGCCACGACGAGCGAGCCGTCGAGATCCCGCACGGTGTCGATGATCTGGTCGATACTCAGGTGGGTGCTCATGGTTCAAGCATCACCTTCAAGTGCTTGTGTGGGGTTGGCTGGATGACGCGAGAGGACCGCTCACCGCTCCGGACCGCCGACGTCGCGCGGGAGTCCGGATACTCCGTGCAGCAGGTCCGGGACCTGGAACGGCTCGGCGTCCTCCCGCCTGCCAGGAGGGCGGCCAACGGGTACCGGGCCTACACGGCCGCGCACGTCCGGGCGCTGCGTGCCTACCGGGGGCTGGCGAGCGCCGCCGGGCCGGTGGACGCCCGGCGCCTGCTCGCCACGACGTTCGACGCGGCACAGGGTGATGCCGCAGAGCCGGGTGCGCGTCTCGCCGATGCCGCCGCCGCGATCGGTGCCGTGCACGTCCGGCTCGCACGGGAGCGTGACGAGGCACTCCGCGCGCGGGAGGCGCTCCGCGCCATCCAAGCCGAGGCCGCCACACCGGACGCCGACGCCGATCCTGCCGCCGACCCTTCGCCCGGCCGTGCTGACGACACGATGACGATCACCGAGCTTGCCGCCGCGCTCGGCGTACGCACGTCCACGCTCCGCTTCTGGGAGCAGGAGGGGCTAGCTGTCCCCGACCGCGTGACGACCCTGCGCGCTCGGCAGTACGGCACCGGGGCGATCCAGGAGGCACGCATCGTCGCGGCCCTCCGCAGCAGCGGGTACGGCATCCCGGCCGTGCGGGACGTCGTCGCGACGCTGCGTCAGGTCGGCGGCGCCGCCGAAGGAGCCGTCCGGGCGGAGCAGATACTGGACCGACGCCTCGACCAGATCGCCGCCCGCACGGTCGCACTGCTCCGCGCGGGCGCCGACCTGGCCGCGGTCCTCGACGAGGTGTGGCAGCAGGAGGGCGGGTGACGTGTCAGTCGTCGCTGAGCTGCTTGCCCTGGCGCACCAGGTCCTGCAGCGCGCGCTGCACCTTCTCGACGTCGGGTACGTCGTCGAGCACCATGCCCGGCTGGTCGGTGCCGTCGGAGATCACGAGGGTGCCGCAGCCCCAGAACCGGTCGCTGAGCTGCTTCTCGAACGTCACGTTGTTGATCCGGTAGAGCGGGATGTCCCGGCCGGTCTGCGTGAGGACGCCGGTGCGCAGCGCGACGCGCTGGTTGGTGATGATGTAGCGCGTGGTGCGCCAGCGCAGGAAAGGCCCGGCCGCGGCGGCCAGGCCGAGCACCACCAGCGCGAGCGTCGCGAACCCAAGCACCATGCCGTCCACCGGCAGCGGTACCACCCACAGTGCGACGAGGGCGACGATCAGCACCACGAGCAGCAGGATCGGCTTGATGACCTTCTTCGGGTGGGTCCGGAGCTGCATCACGATGGTCTCGCCTTCGGCGAGGTGCTCTTCCCTCATTCCGCGAATACTGCCCTACTGGGCTGCCAGGTTCCATCCTTCTACGGTGCGCAGGCTGTGCCCGTAGCCCAGCAGACAGACGGCGGCGGTCCCCAGCTCGAACCGGGACCCGAGCCGCGGGTCGACGCCGAGCCAGACCGTGGCGAGCACCCGCAGCAGGTGCCCGTGCGCGACGAGCAGCACGTCACCGCCGCCGTCCTCGGCCTGGCGGGCGAGCGTCTCCTCCGCCCTCGCCACCACCCGTGCCGCCCGGGTCGCCACGTCGTCCAGCGTCTCCCCGAGGCGTCCGTCGCCGTGCTCGGCCGACGGTGGCAGCACGCGCACACCGTCGTCGAAGATGAGGAACTCTCGCCCCAGCTCAGCGGAGACGTCGTGCGAGGTGCGGCCGTCGACGGGCCCGTAGTCCCACTCGGCGAGGTCCTCGTCGACGACGGCGTCCGGGTAGCCCGCCAGCTCCGCCGTCCGCCGTGCCCGGACCAGAGGTGACGTGTACACGGCGGCGAACTCGTAGTCCGCGAGGGCGCCCCCGGCGTACCGCGCCTGCTTCTCACCGGCCGGGGTGAGCGGGATGTCGGTGCGCCCCGTGTGCTGTCCGCTCGCGCTCCACTCGGTCTCGCCGTGCCGCAGGAGCACGAGCTGTGGGTCGCGGGAGGGCTTCAGGGCCTGCGGCCGTGGCTCGGTGCCGGATGCGTCAGACATAGGTGGAGCATCCCGCGCCTGACGGCCGCCCGCACGCGCGGCTCGCCGGGGCGCCGCGACGTGCCCCCGTGGGTCGAGCTTGTCGAGACCGCCTCTGACCTGCCCGAACACGCCAGGCCAACACGCCGGGGGATCACCGATGATCCTGGTGCGCCCACACCCGCCGGACCTACTCTGAGCAGCGTGACCCGAGGCACACCGGCGTCGCACGACGCCGTGGACCGCTTCTCCACACGAGGCCTGCCCGCAACGCGGCGGATCGAGCTCTGGGAGAGGCACAACGCGCACGCCCTGGTGGCGCTGCAGGCCCGCATGCTCGACGAGTCGGCGCTCGAGGCCGCGGAGGCGAACCTCCAGCTGGACCGGCTGCACCTGGCGCACGTCGCGGCCAACCCGCACGCCGTCGAACGCACTGCACGTACGGTCCGCGCCCGCCCGACCGAGTCGGTGGCCCTGTACTTCACGCTCGCGGGCGAGGCGACCTTCGCGGACGACGACGGCACCCGGACGCTGCGCCCCGGCCAGCTCCTCGTGTGCGACGCCGACCGGCCGTTCCTGCGCGGCTTCGCGCACGGCTTGGAGGAGCTGGCGGTCAAGGTGCCCTACGACGTGCTCCGGTCGGTGGGCGCCACCACGCCGCGCGCCGCCAGGGTGATCGACTTCCGCAGGGGAGTCGGCCCGGGAGGACGGTCGGCACAGGCCCGGGGAAAGGACACCTACGCGGCGGCCCTGGCCGCACTGGTCGCGCGCGCCGTGGGCGCCCAGGGCGACGGCTCGGTGAACGAGGACGCACTGCTCGAGCTGGTCGCCGCGGTGCTGACCGAGCCGGACGCCGCCGACCCACCGCCCGCGACGCGGACGCCGACGACGGGCGCCCACTTCGCCGCCGCCGAGCAGTACGTGCGGCAGTGGCTGCGCGACCCCACGCTGTCCGCACGCCGCATCGCCGACGCGATAGGCCTCAGCGAACGGCAGCTCTCGCGGGTCTTCGCCGAGTGCGGCACGAGCGTGCCGCGGTTCGTCGCCCGACGTCGGGTGGAGCTGGCGGGCCGCATGCTGCGCATGCCGTCCTACGCCGAGCAGACCGTCGAGGCCATCGGGCTGCGCTGCGGTTTCTCGTCGGCCGCGCAGTTCTCGCGTGTGTTCCGGGAGCAGTCGGGCATGTCGCCGTCGGAGGCCCGCCGGTCCACGGGGCCGCTCGACACCCTCGCCATCGGTTCTTGAGGATTTCCGCCGACTTTCGTGGTCATCCCTTTTCCCAGGTGAGAGGCCACGGCAGCCTGTGCGCATGCCTGAGTTCGACGACGGTCTGACCGAGACCGCACTGCCCAGCAGCCCTGCCGGCGCCACGCCCACCGACGTCGTCGTCGAGACCGACGTGCTGGTCGTGGGCTCGGGGCCGGCGGGCGCTTCCGCCGCCCTGTTCCTGTCCAGCCTGGGGATCAGCACCATCATGATCACCAAGTACCGCTGGACGGCGAACACCCCGCGCGCGCACATCACGAACCAGCGGACCATGGAGATCTTCCGCGACCTGGGCATCGAGGACCAGGTGCTCGCGGACGCCACACCGCACGAGCTGGTGGGCGACACGGTGTTCTGCACGACGATCGCGGGCGAGGAGATCGGCCGCATCCTCACCTGGGAGACGCACCCCGCCCGGGAGGCGGACGCGCGGCTCGCCTCGCCGTCGCTCACCGTGGACATCCCGCAGACCTACCTCGAGCCGATCCTGGTCAAGAACGCGACCCAGCGCGGCACGCAGTCGCGGTTCTCCACGGAGTACCTGAGCCACACCCAGGACGCCGACGGCGTCAGCACCCGGGTGCTCGACCGCGTCACCGGCACGGAGTACACGATCCGCTCGAAGTACCTGATCGGCGGCGACGGCGCCCGCTCCCAGGTGGCCGCCGACATCGGCCTGCCCATGGAGGGCGCGATGGACATCGCGGGCTCCATGAACATCACGTTCACGGCGGACCTCACGCATCTCGTGGGCCACCGCCCGTCGGTCCTGTACTGGGTGCTGCAGCCCGGGTCCGACGTCGGCGGCATCGGGGCGGGCCTGGTCCGCATGGTCCGGCCGTGGAACGAGTGGCTGATCGTCTGGGGCTACGACATCTCCGGCGAGCCGCCGCAGCTCGACGACGCAGCGGCCGCCGACATCGTGCGGCAGCTCGTCGGCGTCGACGACCTGGACGTCGAGATCACCGGCTACTCCCTGTGGGGCAACAACCAGATGTACGCGACGCACCTCCAGCAGGGCCGCGTCTTCTGTGCCGGCGACGCCGTGCACAGGCACCCGCCGAGCAACGGCCTGGGCTCGAACACGTCGGTCCAGGACTCGTACAACCTGGCGTGGAAGATCGCCGCGGTGCTGAACGGCTACGCGGCGCCGTCCCTGCTGGAGACCTACTCGACCGAGCGCGCGCCGGTCGCCGAGCAGATAGTGCTGCGGGCCAACAAGTCCGGCGGCGAGTTCCGGTTCATGGAGGTGCTGGGCGTCCTGGACGCCGAGACGCCCGAGGCGATGCAGGCCGCCATCGACGAGCGCAAGGCGAACACCGCGGCAGGGGCGGCCAAGCGTGCGGCGCTCGTGGAGGCGATGGACCTCAAGCACTACGAGTTCAACGCGCACGGCGTGGACATGGGGCAGTTCTACGAGTCCGCCGCGATCGTCCCCGACGGTTCTCCCCAGCCTGTGGACGAGCGCGACCCCGAGCTGTACTACAAGCAGTCCACGGTCCCGGGCGCGCGGTTCCCGCACGTGTGGGTCGCGGACCCGGACGGTCACAAGCGCTCCACGCACGACCTGGTCCCGTACGGGCAGTTCACGCTCGTGACCGGCATCGCGGGCGAGGCCTGGGCCGACGCCGCGGCGAAGGTCGCCGAGGAGCTCGGCGTGCCCCTCGGGTCCGTGGTCATCGGGCCGGGCCGCGAGGTCATCGACACCTACTACGACTGGGCGAAGATGCGCGGCGTCGAGGAGTCGGGCGCGATCCTGGTCCGCCCCGACTCGCACGTGGCGTGGCGCGCGCAGACTCTCGCCGACGACCCGGCGCGTGCGCTGGGCGACGCGCTCAGGACGGTGCTCGGGCGGAGCGAGCACGATGACTGAGCAGGCGGAGGAGCAGGCCGGGGCGCAGGCAGCCCAGGAGCAGGCCGCCCGGGAGCAGGAGCTTACCGACCGGGTGGCGGCGTCCTTCGACGGCGCGGGCGACGAGCGGCTGAAGACCGTCCTGCAGGCCCTCACCCGGCACCTGCACGCGTTCCTGCGCGAGGTGCGCCTCACCGAGGACGAGTGGAACAAGGGCATCGAGTTCCTGACGGCCGCCGGGCACATCACTGACGACAAGCGGCAGGAGTTCATCCTGCTGTCCGACGTGCTGGGCGCCTCCATGCAGACCATCGCCATCAACAACGAGGCCTACGCGAACGCCACGGAGGCAACGGTCTTCGGCCCGTTCTTCGTGGACGACGCCCCGCGCATCGAGAACGGCGGCGACATCGCCGGTGGTGCCACGGGGCAGCCCTGCTGGGTGGAGGGCACCGTCACCGACACGTCCGGCAGGCCGGTGCGAGGGGCACGGATCGAGGTGTGGGAGGCCGACGAGGACGGTTTCTACGACGTCCAGTACAGCGACGAGCGCACCGCCGGCCGCGCACACCTCTACTCGGACGACGACGGCGGCTACCGGTTCTGGGGCATCACGCCGACGCCGTACCCGATCCCGCACGACGGGCCTGTGGGCGCGCTCCTCGCGGCGTCGGGCCGGTCACCCATGCGCGCGGCGCACCTGCACTTCATGGTGACCGCGCCGGACCTGCGCACCCTGGTGACCCACATCTTCGTGCGCGGCGACGAGCAGCTCGCCTCGGACTCCGTGTTCGGGGTCAAGGACTCGCTGGTCATGGACTTCGAGGAGCTGCCGGCCGGCACGCCGACGCCGGACGGCCGCGCCGTAGAGGGCACGTGGTCGCGCACCCGGTTCGACATGGTGCTCGCCCCACGCGAGTAACCCGCACCACCTGCACCACTCGCGCTACCTGCACCACCAGAAAGTCAGAGTCACGGCACCACCGACGTAGCACGTACAACTACTGACTTGGAGTGACGACGATGGTTCGCAACGGACGGGTCCGGACGGCCAGGGCGACAGCGGCCTGGGCGTCGACGGCGGTGCTCGCGGGAACGCTCGCGGCCTGCGGCGGCGTCGGCGGCGGGACGATCGGCGGTGACGGCGGGGACGACGACGTACTGAAGATCGGCTTCGTCTCGACCGAGACGGGTCCGTCGGCGCCGTTCGGCGAGGCCAACGCCTACGTGATCGAGGCGATGGAGAAGTGGTTCGCGGACAACCCGGTCACCGTCGACGGGAGCGAGCACACGGTCGAGATCATCGTGAAGGACTCCCAGTCCAGCTCCGCGCGAGCGGGTGAGGTCGCCGCAGAGCTGATCAACACCGACGGCGTCGACCTGGTGCTCACCTCGTCCACGCCGGACATCACCAACCCCGTCTCGGAGCAGTGCGAGGCCAACTCGGTCCCGTGCATCTCGACCGTCGCGCCCTGGCAGCCCTTCGCGATCCGCGAGGGCGACCAGCCGGCCGACCTCAGGTACAGCTATCACGCGTTCTGGGGTCTGGAGGACGTCTCCGCGGTCTACGCGGACATCTGGAGCCAGGTCGACACCAACTCCCAGGCGGCGGGCCTGTTCCCGAACGACCCGGACGGCCAGGCCTGGAGCGCCAACTTCCCCGCCCTCACCGCGGACACGGGCGTCACCATCGACGACCCGGGCCTGTACCCGAACGGCACCCAGGACTTCTCGGCGCAGCTCTCCGCGTTCAAGGGCCACGACATCCTCGTCGGCGTGCCGATCCCGCCGGACTTCACCACCTTCTGGCAGCAGGCCGGGCAGCAGGGCTACCAGCCGAAGGTCGCGACGATCGGCAAGGCGCTGCTCTTCCCCTCGGCGGTCGAAGCGCTGGGCAACGCGGGCGACGGTCTCACCTCCGAGGTGTGGTGGCACCCGACCGCGCCGTTCTCCTCCTCCCTGACCGGGCAGACGGCGCAGGAGCTGGCCGACCAGTACGAGGCAGACACGGGCAAGCAGTGGACGCAGCCGCTCGGCTTCGCGGAGGCGCTCTTCGAGATCACCGTCGCCGCGGTGGAGGAGGCCGGGTCCACCGAGCCCGACGCGATCACCGAGGCCCTGTCCACGCTCGAGGTCTCCACGGTGGTCGGCGACATCGCCTGGGGTGCCGACGACACGGTCCCGCCGTACGTCGCCAAGACGCCGCTGGTCGGCGGCCAGTGGCGGCTGGACGACGGCGACGGCGGCCACCCGTACGAGCTCGTCGTGGTCTCCAACAAGCTGGCCCCGGAGATCCCGACGGGCGGCCAGGTCGAGCCGCTCCAGTAACCCCCGTCCCCGTTCGGTCGAGCCAGTCGAGACCCTGAAAGGAGTGCGATGCCCCTGCTCGAGGTGTCGGCCGTCGCCAAGCGCTTCGGTCGCGTGGTCACCGCCCGCGACGTGTCCTTCGAGGTCGCCGCCGGCGAGGCGCTCGGCCTCGTCGGCCCGAACGGCGCGGGCAAGACCACCCTCCTCGACATCGTCGCGGGCACGCTGCGGGCCGACGCCGGGACGGTGGTCCTCGACGGGCGCGATGTCACCCGGCTCGGCGCCGCGGCCCGCGCCGACCGGGGGATCGCCAGGTCGTACCAGGTGCCACGGCCCTTCGGTGGCCTGACCGTGTACGAGAACGTGCTGGTCGGGGCGTCGTTCGCGGGGCGGCGGCACGTCGGGGGCGGTCCGGCACGAGACCCGCACGCGCAGGCCTGGCATGCGCTCGAGGTGACGGGCATGACCGAGGCGGCCAACACTCCGTCGGGCAGCCTGCGCCTGCTCGACCGCAAGCGACTGGAGGTCGCACGGGCGCTCGCGGCCGGTCCGCGCCTGCTCCTGCTGGACGAGATCGCCGGAGGCCTCACCGACCGCGAGCTGCCACACGTCGTGAGCCTCGTGCGCCGCCTGCGGGACGACGGCGTGGCGATCGTCTGGATAGAGCACGTGCTGCACGCGCTGCTCGACGTCGTCGACCGGCTGATGTGCCTGGCCGGAGGCGAGGTGATCGCGCAGGGCGACCCGCACGAGGTGATCCGGAGCCCTCAGGTGATCGAGGTCTACCTGGGCTCGACGGTCGACGCGGGGACCGCATGAACGTCCTGGAGGCGACCGGCCTGGAGGTCCGGTACGGCGACCTGCTCGCGGTGGACGACGTGTCCCTGTCCCTGGCCGAGGGGGAGACCCTCGCGGTGCTCGGTGCCAACGGCGCGGGCAAGTCCACGCTGCTGGCGGCGCTCGCGGGGACGCACCCTCCGACGTCGGGCAGCGTGCTGCTCGACGGCGAGCCGGTCACCCGGGTGCCCGCCCACCGGCGCGTCCGGCGCGGAGTCGCGCTGGTCCCCGAGGGGCGGCGCATCTTCGGTTCGCTCACCGTCGAGGAGAACCTGCTCATGGGCCGCTACCCGAAGCGCTCCGGACCGTGGGACCTGCCCGCCGTGTACGACATGTTCCCGCTGGTGGCAGAGATGCGGGACCGGCCAGGCGGCGTGCTGTCCGGCGGCCAGCAGCAGGCGGTGGCGATCGGCAGGGCGCTGCTGACGAACCCGCGGGTCCTGCTGCTCGACGAGGTGTCGCTCGGGCTCGCGCCTACCGTCGTGACCCAGCTCTACGACGCCGTCCGGCGGATCACGGCGGCGGGCACCACCGCACTCGTCGTCGAGCAGGACCTGGATCAGGCGCTGCGCGTGGCCGACCGGGTCCAGTGCCTCCTCGGCGGCCGGACCGTGCTGGAGGCTCCGGCCGCCGGCCTCGACCGCGAGACCGTGGCCGACGCCTACTTCGGCATCAGCCACGGCTCGCCGAAGTAGAACCGCAGCGAAGTAGAACCAGGGCGAGAGACCGGAGGCCTGATGGACTGGCTCAACGCAAGCGTGCAGGGTGTGCTGCTCGGCGGGCAGTACGCCCTGCTGGCCTGCGGCCTGTCGCTGATCTTCGGCGTGATGCGCATCGTCAACCTGGCGCACGGCGTGCTCGCGGTGCTCGCCGCGTACCTCTCGCTGGTCCTGGTGCAGCAGGGGCTGCCGCTGTGGCTCGCGGTCGTCGTGGTGGTCCCGGTGTTCGCCGCGCTCGGCTACGCGGTGCAGCGCGGCCTGTTCAACCCGGCGCTCGCGCAGGTCGGCGCGGCGGATGGGGCGCGCGGGGCGGGCGAGCTCGCGCCGCTCCTCGTGTCGTTCGGCGTCGCCGTGGCGCTCACCAACCTGCTCCAGGAGGTGTTCAGCGCCGACACCCGCAAGATTCCCACCGGTGATCTCGCCTCGGCGGGGCTGCCCGTCGGCGGTCTCTCGGTGGGTGTCCTGCCGCTGATCACCCTGGCCGTCGCGGTGGCGGTCATCGCGGCGGTCCAGCTCGTCCTGGCCCGCACCACCACCGGCCGCGCCATGCGCGCGGTCGCCGACGACGCCGAGGCCGCCGCCATGTCGGGCGTCGACCCGAGACACCTGTACGCGGTGGCGACCGCCCTCGCCTTCGCCACGCTGGCGCTCGCGGGTGTGTTCGTCGGCATGAGCACCCAGTTCTCGCCGGGCTACGGAGACCTCGTGCTGCTGTTCGCGTTCGAGGCGGTGATCATCGGCGGCCTCGGCTCGTTGTGGGGCACCCTCGCGGGCGGCATGGTCCTGGGCCTGGCCCAGACGATCGGCGCGCAGATCGACCCGCAGTCCGGGGTGCTCGCCGGGCACCTGGTCTTCCTCGCCGTCCTCGTGGTCCGGCCGGGCGGCCTGATGCCGAGGAGCGTGCAGGCATGAGCAACCCCACGGTCACCCGGGGTGGTCGCGGATCCCTGATCGGCGGTGGCATCCTGCTGCTCGTCGTCGTGCTGCTCGCCGCCGTCGTGCCCTATGTGGTGACCCTCGGCGCGCTGTCGAGCCTGGTGATGCTCTTCGCCTTGGTGATACTCGGTACCACCTGGAACCTGCTCGCCGGATACGGCGGCATGGTGAGCGTCGGCCAGCAGGCCTACGTCGGGGTGGGCGGCTACGCCCTGATCCAGCTCGCCGATGCCGTCGGCGCACCGCCGTGGCTGGCCGTGCCTGTCGCCGGCCTGATCGGCGCCGCGATCGCCCTGCCGACGAGCTACCTGGTGTTCCGTCTGGCGGGCGGGTACTTCGCCATCGGTACGTGGGTGGTGGCGGAGGTGTTCCGCCTCGTCACCATGCGGATCGACGGCCTCGGCGGCGGGGCGGGACTGTCCCTGAGCGCCTTCCGCGGCACCGACCGGGTGGAGCGCGTCGCGTTCGTCTACTGGTTCGCGCTGGGGCTCATGGCCGCCGTCGTGCTCGGGACGTACCTGCTGATGCGCTCTCGCGTGGGACTCGGGCTCACCGCGATCCGCGACGACCGCGTCGCGGCGAGCAGCCTCGGTGTGGCCGTGGACCGCGGGCGCCGCCTCGTGTACGTCGCGGGCTCGGGCGGAGCTGCGCTCGCGGGAGCCCTGATCGCGCTGAGCACCCTCGGGGTCACGCCAGGGTCGATCTACTCCGTGAACTGGACCGCCGCGATGATCTTCATCGTGGTGGTCGGCGGTATCGGGACCATCGAGGGCCCACTCGTCGGTGCCGTCCTCTACTGGGCGTTGCAGCAGGTCCTGGCGCCACTCGGCACCTGGTACCTCGTGGTGCTCGGTGCGGTGGCGGTGGCGGTGGTCCTTCTGGCGCCCCGTGGCCTCTGGGGCCTGGTCGCCGGCAGCTACCAGCTCTTCCCGACCACCTACCGCACCCACCCCTTCGCCGCGGGCGCGACCGGTGCGCCAGGAACGAGCAGGTAGCCGCAACGATCGCGCCCGCACATAAGTTGCGACGGTGCGGTGAGGGCGATGTCACAGCTTCTTCGGTCGACGCCGCGACTCGGTATCAACGAAACTGGTAGACCCGCACACCAGCGGAGAACCACGTGCACCGTAGCTTGTACGCCTGCACCGGAGGAGGACCATGACGGACGCCGACGACGCTCAGTACCACTCCATCGCCAACCCTCGCCGGATCACGCTCCTGCATCGGAGCGTCAGCGACACATATGGGTCGCAACGCGAGGACCGCGAAGCCCCCGACGAAGCCGCCGCGAGCTGACCGCAGCCCGCTCGCGCCGAACAGCTGGTGCTCGACAGCGAGCCCGGCCGCACGCCCCCTCGTGGTGGGTGCGGCCGGGCTCTCTGCGTCGGTGTCGTCCATCATGCGAGACAAGGGCAGGGTTGCCCAAAGTTCACCCGCTGCGCTCGAGCCGGCGCCCAGACCTGCCGGTCTGGGCGGCTACGACGGGAACGGATCCTGTGACGGACCTCACTGGCGTTACATTCCGGAAACAATTCCGGTAGCCTTGACAAGCATCTTCTTCCACAATTCGGTACAGCAGGTTGATGCGACACACAGGTGGGTACAGCGAGTTCGGCATGCGGGCAAGGCCCCGCAGCGGTCGGTACGACGTGGAGTAGGAACTCGCCGCCGCGCGGTCCCGCGAGGGGCAGGCCGGCCGGAGCAAGTCCAGATACGTACGGCGACGAAAACTGAGTGGGGAACCCAGGGATGAATGACGAATCGATTCGACACTTTACTGACGGACGCGTGCCCGATGCCGGGATCGCGCACCTCTTCAGCGTCGAGAACCGATTCCAGGCGCGGCTCGACGTCGAGGCCGCACTCGCACTGGCCGAGGCCGAGGTAGGCCTCATCCCTGAGCCCGCCGGTGAGGCGATCGCGCAGGCCGCGCAGATCGAGAAGCTGGACCTCGTCCGCGTGGCCGCAGAGACGGTGTCGGCGAGCCACCCCCTGATGCCGCTCATCGAGGAGTTCGCCCGCGTGGTCGGGCGGGAGCACGGCGGCTGGGTGCACTGGGGCGCCACCACGCAGAACATCACGCAGACCGCCGACGTGCTGGTGCTGCGTGACGCGCACCGGGCGCTCAAGGACCTGCTGGCCAAGGTGCTGCGCGGGATGTCGAAGCAGGCGGAGGCCAGCGCCGCGGTGCCGATGGCGGGCCGCACGCACAGCCAGCACGCCGTCCCGATCACCTTCGGCTTCAAGGTGGCGGTCTGGATCGACGAGCTCACGGCCCACACCGACCGCCTGGAGCGTCTCGAGGACCGGCTGTTCCGCGTCCTCATGGGAGGCGCCGTCGGCACGTTCGCGTCGTTCGGGCCCGCCGGGCGCGAGGTCGAGCGCCGCGTCGCCAACCACCTCGGGCTGGGCACCATGCCGGTCCCGTCGCGGGCGATCAACGACGGCATCGT
Organism: Promicromonospora sp. NPDC050249; assembly: GCF_040656015.1. Lineage (NCBI taxonomy): Bacteria > Bacillati > Actinomycetota > Actinomycetes > Micrococcales > Promicromonosporaceae > Promicromonospora > Promicromonospora sp. NPDC050249. The sequence goes on from NZ_JBFAKY010000021.1 coordinate 37,676, forward strand.
CGAGCTCGTCCTCGTGCTCGGCCAGGTGGCCGGGACCGCGGGCAAGATCGGCAAGGACATCTACTCGATGATGCAGCCGGAATTCGGCGAGGCGTTCGAGCCCATCCCCGACGGCACCGTCGGCAGCTCGACCATGCCGCACAAGCGCAACCCGCAGCTCGCCCTCGACCTCCTGTCGATGAGCGCTCAGCTCCGCGCGCTCGCCGCGCCGGCGCTCGAGGCGATGCAGCACGACCACGAGGCGAACGGTGGCATGACCGACCTCCTGGAGGAGACGGTCAAGCGGGCCACCGTTCTCGGCGGCGACATCCTGACCCGGCTCGACGTGATCCTCGACGGCCTGGAGCTGGACGAGCAGCGCATGCGTGCCAACCTCGCCCTCAGCGAGGGTCTCATCGGTTCCGAGTCGCTCATGATGGAGCTGGGCGAGCGCATCGGCCGGCAGAAGGCGCACGAGGTCGTGTACGAGGTCGCGCAGGAGTCGGCGTGCGGCGACGCGCAGTTCCTCGACCTGCTCGTGCGGAACGCGACGGTCAGCGCCTACTTCGACAGGGACGAGATCCGGCGGCTGATCGACCCGCGCGCGTACCTGGGGGAGAGTGTCGCGATCGCGCTCGAGATGGCGCAGCACGCGCGCGCCGTCGCCGACCGGCTCGAGTTCAGCGCCCGCACGGCCAAGCCCGTCCCGTACTTCCTGCGTGAGACGGCCACCAAGGACGGCGGCGACGCCGACCCGGTCGCCACGGACGCCGGCATCCATGACACCGGCATCCACATCGACTCCGACTCGGACATCGGCCCGGACTCCGACCGGATGGCCCGCGTCGCTCGAACCCCTGAGGACCTCCTGCTCGTCGGCCTCTGATCGGCCGACGCCCGGACATGACAGACCCCCAGGCCACCGAGGTGGCCTGGGGGTCTGTCGCGTCCGGGGACATCGCTCAGTCGAACAGGGTCTCCGCCACCCAGGTCCGCCCGGCGCTCGTCCCGACCGGGGCGGGCGGCGTCACCCGGACGGGAGCCTCTGGCGGCTCGGCGGTGAAGCCGGCGCCGCGCAGCTCGGCGTCGGGGATCATCCCGGCGTCGGGTACGAGCATCTCGCCGACGCCGCCCCGCCCCGCGTCCCACTCCTCGGCGGCGAAGCCGGCGAGCTGGTCGACGCGGTCGTTGTACGGGTTGCCCACGTGTCCCCGTACCCAGTGGAACCGGACCGGGCCCGTGCGTTCCGTGACGGCGCGGTCGATGCCCTGCACCAGGTCGAGGTTCGGGACCGGGTCGCCGGACGGGGAGCGCCAGTCGTTGCGCTTCCATCCTTCGGACCACTCGGACACTGATCGGATGGCGTACTGCGAGCCCGACTCCACGAGCAAGGGCTCGTCACCGGGGTGCGCCTCGATGGCTCGTAGCAGGGCTGAGAGCGCTGCGACCTGGTCGTTTCCCCGGGCAGCGCCGCCCGAGTCGAACTGACCGCCCGCGTGGTTGATCCACGCCCATCCGATCGCGCCGCCGGGTGCGGCCGACCCGTGCGTGCTGACGATGATCACGGCGTCCATTGTGCCTCCTTCTGCCCGAGAATCCGTACGGCAGGCCGGGGAACGGCACGTTCGGACCCGGCCGCGCGCAGAGTTCGGCGGAGCGAATCTTGCGCACTGGAGCCACGAAACCCGCGGCAGGTGATCCGTGGGCATGATGACGTAGTGCCTCACGTACCGTCCGACCCGCCCCGACGCCCGTCCGCCAGCACTCCGACGCCCGCCGAGCGCGCGCAGGAGCTGCACCCCTCCCGCCGTCGGACCCGAGCCGACATCCGGCGGTGGCGCCGGCTGCTCGCCGACGAACGTGCCGAGGCAGCGGTCTATCGTGACCTCGCCGGGCGGCGCGCCGGCGAGGAGCGCGAGATCCTGCTCGCGCTCGCCCGCGCGGAGAAGAGACACGAGTCGCACTGGCTCGACCTCCTCGGCCCCGACGTCGGCACGCCGGTACGCGGGGACCTGCGCACGCGTGCGCTCGGGTTCCTCGCGCGCCGCTTCGGCGGCGTCTTCGTGCTCGCGCTCGCGCAGCGCGCCGAGGCCAGGTCGTCGTACGCGCACGACGCCGATGCCACGATGACCATGGCCGCCGACGAGCAGGTCCACGAAGAGGTGGTGCGCGCGCTGGCCACCAGAGGCCGGAACCGGCTCTCCGGCACGTTCCGTGCCGCGGTGTTCGGCGCGAACGACGGGCTCGTGTCGAACCTTGCGCTGGTGCTCGGCATCGGTGCGTCCGGTGTGGCGACGAGCACCGTGCTGCTGTCCGGGCTCGCCGGCCTCCTCGCGGGTGCGCTCTCGATGGGCGCGGGGGAGTTCGTGTCGGTGCGCTCGCAGCGCGAGCTGCTCGAGGCGTCGTCGCCGTCGGCCGAGGCCGACGCCGCGCTGCCGCACCTCGACGTCGACGCGAACGAGCTGGCACTCGTGTACCGCGCCCGGGGGATGAACATCGAGGACGCTACGGCGCACGCCGACGCGGTGCTCGCCAGGCTCGCGGTCACACCCACGGAGCAGCAGGGACCGCTCCTGCGGGTGCACGAGGCGCCGACCGAGGAGCGTGCGGCGGACCCCGCGGCCGACGTGGACGATCTCGAGACGCACGGGACCGCGTGGGGTGCGGCGCTCTCGTCCTTCTGCTTCTTCGCGTCGGGCGCGGTGGTTCCGGTGCTGCCCTATCTGCTCGGCCTCGACGGCCTCGCGGCAGTGGTCGTCGCCACGGCTCTTGTCGGGCTCGCGCTGCTGGTGACGGGCGCCGTCGTCGGGCTGCTGTCGGGTACCTCTCCGCTCACGCGGGCGCTGCGCCAGATCGCCATCGGCCTCGGGGCGGCGGGCGTCACCTATGTGCTCGGCCTCGTCTTCGGGGCCACTGTGGGGTGATTTGAGAGTTCACCCCCAGGGTCCTTCTACCGTGTTCCAATAGTGTGGATAAGCACGGGAAGGGCGAGATGGCGCGCCTCTCCTGACATGTCGCAGTTCCTAAGCACAAAAGTCGCGATCTGCAAACCGCAGGTCTGCAGTTGCCGATGTCTGGAACCCCCACCAGATTGAATGTGCATGCATCTCTGACAGCGGCCCGCCAGGGGCCGGAGAGCCGGGAGACCGATGTCGAAGGACGCGCTGACGAGCACGGGGGATCACCTCCGTCGTGCTGTCGCGCGCGCCGTCGGAACCGTGGCCCTCGGTGCGGCGGGCCTCGCGCTCGGCGTCACTCTCGCGGCCCCTTCGAGCGCCGCTGAACGCGGCCCGCTCGATGCCGTTCTCAGCGACACGGTCGAGGCGACGACGCAGACCGTCACGCGGACCACCGACCTGCTCGGGCTGACCAGGACCGTGGCCGGCCAGGCCACGGCGGACAGCCCCTCGGCGGCAACGGAGCCGCCCGCGCCGGAGCCGACCGCTCCCACGTCCGGCCAGGCCGCCGAGGCAGAGCCGCACGAGGCGCCCGCCGCTGTGACGGAGCCCGATGTCCCGGCACCGAAGCCGGCGCCCGAACCTGCCGGGACAGTGGCCGAGCCGGTCACGGGGACCGTCCAGGGTGCGGTCGAGACGGTCACCGGCGGCGTGCTGGAGCCGCTGACCGAGCCCGTCCGCGACGCGGTGACGAAGCCGGTGGGCGACGCGGTCACGCAGGTCACCAAGCCCGTCGCGCAGGTGACCGAGATCGTCGGGCAGGTCTCCGACCCGATCCTCGACCCGGTCCTCAAGCCGGTCACCGAGCAGGTCGGCGGGGTCGTCAAGCCGGTGACCGAGTCGCTCGCTCCCGTCACCGGCGGCCTGCTGACGCCCGTCGTCGACGTGGTCTCCCCGGTGACCGACATCGTGGGCGGCGTGACCACTCCGATCGTGGGGGCGCTCGAGCCCGTCACCGCCCCCGTCACCGATCTTCTCGACCCGGTCCTGACGCCGGTCGTCGAGGTCGTCGCTCCGATCGTCGAGCCGGTGGCTCCGATCCTCGAACCCCTGACTCCGATCGTCGAGCCGCTGACTCCGATCGTGGAGCCGACCGTTCCGGTGCCGGGTGTCGTGGTGCCGGAGCCTCCTGTCGCCGAGCCCTCGCGGCCGGGCGACCCAAGCACGGTGGTCCCGGCGGAGCAGGCCGAGGGCACCGAGTCGACGTACCCGGGGTCGCTGCAGGCTCCCGGTGACGTCGCAGTCGTGGTCTGGACCTCTGCGGGGGTCCAGCACGCGATGCTCGACCTGATGCAGGTGAGCGCCCCCGTCGGCGCCGCCGCATCGGCCGTGGCGCCGAGCGCCGCGACGGCGGACGTCGTCCACTCGGGCGGCGCCGGCCTTCTCGGCGCGGAGCTCCCGTTCGGCGCCGGTGGCGTCGGCAACGCGGTGGCCGCGGGTACCGCAGGCCTCCTCGGCGGCGGTGCACCCCAGCTCAAGGTGCCCGGCGGCGAGCTCCTCGCGGCGCTCTCCGCCCTGCTGGTCTTCCGGGCCCGCTCCTGGCGCGTCGCGACCGACGAGGCGCGCGCGAAGCTTTCGAGCAGCTACACGGATATCCCTGTCTCTCCTGCCTGACCTGGCTGGGCCGCGCCTTCGCGTGCGGCACCGCCCGACGGTGCATCTGCCGTCGGCTCCACGCCAGGCAAGGAGAGACCCATGGACAAAAACTTCCGACGCGTGCTCTACACGGCACTTGTTGCGGGCGGCCTCATGGTCGTCGGCGCTTCCTCCGCGCACGCCGCCGAGGAAGGTCTGGTGGATCCAGTCACTCAGGGAGCCATCGACTCGGTAGAGGAAGAGCCCGCCGCGCGCGGTGACCTCGACGCGGTCGAGAGCGCCCCGGCGGGCACAGGAGCCGATGCCGCGGACGCCGGTGCCGCTACCGATGACCATGGCCTGGTCGGCGACCTCGTCGGCCGCGAGGGCATCATCGGATCGCTCCTGGATGCCGACGTCGCAGGGGTTGTCGACGGGGCGCTGGGCGAGGACGGGCTGGTCGACGACCTGCTGACGGGTGGCGTCGACGAGCCTGGGACCGAGGAGCCGGGCACGGAGGAGCCGGGTACGGAAGAGCCTGGGACCGAGGAGCCTGGAACTGAGGAGCCCGGTACTGAGGAGCCCGGTACTGAGGAGCCTGGAACCGAGGAGCCTGGAACCGAGGAGCCCGGTACGGAAGAGCCTGGTACTGAGGAGCCCGGAACCGGCGGACCTGGAACCGATGGACCTGGAACCGACCGCCCCGGTACGGGCGGCTCCGGTACGGGCCGACCGGGTAGCGGTGGCGACGAGGGCGGTCCGCGCACCGAGCGTCCCGGCACCGGCGGGTATGGGACAGACGGTTCCGACGTCCCCACACCGGGAGCCGGATACGGCCAGATGACCGGCAGCGTCACGGTCGGAGGCGGGTATGGCACCAGCGTCGGCGCCAGCTCGACGTCCAGCGTCGACGACGACACGGCCGGGTCGGACACGGGCCGGGACCACCCCGGCGCGGGTGTCGACATCGGCTGGGGCGACCAGTCCGGCCCGGCCCCGCGGACCTACGAGGGAAGTTACCTCTCCGGGGGCCTGGGCGAGGACCTGAACGTCACCACAGAGCCCGAGGCGGAGGCGGAGGCGGCACCAGTCATGGTGCCTGACAGCACCGTCCCCGAGCCGGGCCACATGATCACGGGGCAGCTCTCGCTGATCTCGCTCCTTCTGGGGCTGGGGATCGCGGCGCTCCGAACGCGTCACCGATGAAGCGTGGCTAGACCACGCTTCGCCGGTTGACAACGATCCGGGCGCGGTCAGCGTTCATGAGCCATCACGGTGACTCATGACCGAGGGCCGATCAACACCCGGGTCGGCAGGTTCGTAGGGTCGGGGCGCCGCTGGGGGGCGCCCCGGCCCGCGGACCAGGACAGCACAGAGCGGGAGCTCGGGACATCGGGGGGTGTCTTGAGCGCCCGCTCTGTCGTCTGCGCGACGCCGTCCGCGCGAGGCTTAGTATCGGAGCACCATGCGCCATCTGCTCGCCGACACCACACCGTTGAAGGTGTCGGCCGACTACCGGCGGCTCTGGTTCGGGCTCTCGGTCTCGAACATCGGCACGCAGGTGACCATCGTCGCCGTCGGCCTGCAGATCTACGCCCTGACCGGATCGACGCTCGCCGTCGGTCTGCTGGGCCTGTTCTCTCTCGTCCCGCTCGTGGTGCTCGGCCTGTACGGCGGGGCGCTCGTGGACCACTACGACCGGCGCAAGGTGTCGCTGCTGTCGTCGCTGGTGCTGTGGGTGGTCGTGGCCGGCATCGCCGCGCAGGCGTGGTTCGAGCTGGAGTCGGTGCACCTGCTGTACGGGCTGGTCGCGGTGCAGAGCGCGGCCTTCGCCATCAACAACCCAGCACGGTCGGCCATCATCCCGCGGCTGCTCCCCAAGGAGCTCATGCCGGCGGCCAACGCGCTGATGACGCTCTCGTGGAACGTCGCGCTGACCGGCGGGCCGTTGATCGGCGCGCTGCTGGTCTCCCAGCTCGGCTACGCCTGGGCGTACACGCTCGACATGGTGCTGTTCCTCGCGGCGCTCTGGGCCGTGTTCCGGCTGCCGCCCGTGCCGCCCGAGGGCACCGAGCTCACCGCCGGGACCCTGAGCGGCAGGGGGCGGACGGGCGTCGTCGGGCTGCGCTCGGTGCTGGACGGCCTGCGCTACCTCGCGACCCAGCCCAACGTGCGCACGACCTTCCTCGTCGACATCTGCGCGATGGTCCTGTCGTTCCCGCGCGTCCTGTGGCCCGCTGCCGGCGTCATCTACCTCGGCGGCGGTGAGGCGACCACCGGCCTGCTCGCCGCGGCCTTCGCCGCCGGCGGCATCCTCGCGGGTGTGTTCTCCGGCGGGCTGACGCGCATCCGCAAGCAGGGGCAGGTGATCATCTGGGCCATCACCGCATGGGCCGTGTCGATCGCCGCCTTCGGGCTGGTCCTCGTGCTCGTGGGACGGGGCTCGCCGGACGGCCCGATCGTCTGGGCGGTCGTCGCGGCAGGGGTTGCGCTGGCCCTCGCCGGCGGGTCCGACAGCGTCTCGTCGGTGTTCCGGCAGAGCATCCTGCAGACAGCTACGCCCGATCACATGCGCGGGCGGCTGCAGGGAGTGTTCATCGTGGTGGTGGCCGGTGGACCACGTCTCGGGGAGATGGTCCTCGGGGCCGAGGCGACGTGGTTCGGCGAGGGCTGGGCGGCCGTCGTCGGCGGTCTCACGTGCCTGGTGCTCCTCTGGCTGATCGTCCGCCTGACGCCACGCTTCTGGCGCTACGACGCCCGCCACCCGGAACCCTGACCCAGCACTCAGCTGGGTAGCTCGGTGGTCAGTTCCTCGCTGCCGACTGCCGCCGGAGAGTTCGGCTCGCGGCGAGGGTCAGGAGCGTCGCGAACCAGCCCGCGCCGACCGTGACGAGGAAGCCCGCGGCCGCCCCCGCGTCGTCCACGCGTGCTCCGGCGATCGAGGCGCCCAGCGAGGTGCCGATGCCTATCGAGGTGCCCACCCAGGTCAGCGCTTCGGTGAGCTGGTGCTTGCCGACCATGTCCTGCACCAGACCGTTCCCGGTGATGACGGTCGGAGCGATGGCGAGCCCGGCCACGAACATCGCGGCGGCCAGCGTCCACAGCGAGTGCGCCAGGAGGACCAGGGAAACACCCAGGCCGAGCGCGGCCATGCCGAACACGAACCGGCGGGCAGCTGGGCTGGTGAAGTGCCGAGCGCCGTAGGCGAGCCCGGCGACCAGCGAACCCAGCGCGAAGACCGCCAGGACGACCCCGGACAGGCCCTTGCTGCCCAGCTCCTCGGCGAACGCCACCGTGGTGACCTCCACGGAGCCGAAGATGACGCCCATGGCCACGAAGATCAGCACCATCACGGGCATGCCGGGGATCAGGACGACCGGGCGGTGCCGTGCCTCGGCGTCGGGCACCACGACCGGCGGCTCCGTCGCCCGCTGCACCACGAAGAGCAGGCCGCCCACCAGCGCCGCCACCCCGGCGAGCACCAGGGCCGACGGCGCCGCGACCGCCGTCGCGAGCGTCGTGGCGAGCACAGGGCCCACTATGTAGACCAGCTCGTCGATCGAGGACTCCAGCGAGTACGCGGTGTGCAGACGACGCGGGTCGTCGAGCGCATGGTTCCAGCGCGCCCGGACCATCGAGCCGTAGGAACCCTGGCTGCCGCCGGCGAGCACGGCGAACAGCCACAGCACCCACTCGGGCGCGCCGAGCACGGCGGCCGTGACGAGGCCGCCCAGGCCGATCACCGACACGACGAGCGCGGGCAGCAGGACCGTCCGCTGACCGCGCCGGTCGACCCAGCGCGCGAGCTGCGGGGCGAGGAACGCCTGCGCCAGCCCCAGGACCGCCGCGACCCGGCCCGCCATGGCGTAGCTGTCGTACAAACCCTGCACCATCAGGACGGCGCCGATCCCGACCATCGACATCGGCAGGCGGGCGAGCGCTCCGGCCGCGGAGAACCTGAGCGTCCCGGGGGTGCGGAGCACCGCTGCGTAGGGATTGGAACGGGGTGAGGCAGCAGTCTGTGGCACGGGTCGAGTGTCCCACCGGCCACTGACACTGGTCCGGCTGTTTCTGGTGGGCGGCCGGGTTCCGCCGAGCGGCGAGCAGGGGTGGCAGGCGGCGGTCCCGATGGCACACGATTGCCCCCATGACCGATGAACCACTGGTGACAGTTGCCGACAATCCCGAGAAGTCACGTTTCGAGGTGAGCGTGGACGGAGCTCTGGCAGGCTTCGCCGCCTACGAGATCGACAGCGGTGCCGTCGTCTTCGTGCACACCGAGGTGTTCGAGGAGTACGAGGGCCGTGGCTTGGCCGGGCAGCTCGCGAAGGCCTCGCTCGGCATGGTGCGCGAGGCGGGCGGGAAGGTCATCGCGCTGTGCCCCTACATCCGCTCCTACGTGAAGAAGCACGCACCCGAGTACGACGACCTGCTGCGCCAGCCGGCGGCGGACTGAGGCATGTGGGTCGAGCCCCGCGGTGGGTGAAAGTAAATTTCGCAATCTCGATCGCGCTGCAAACTTCACATCCGGCGCGACATGTGCGAGAGTTTCCTCACGGCGCCGCCCGGTGGCATTGTTCGTCACCTCAGTGTTTCCCGGATCGGCGCCGGCCAACTTAGCAGGGCGACAACACAACACGACGCACCACGGCACCAACCCCCAGCAGCCATTACCGGAGGTCAAGTACGTGAGGCACCCCGTCCGCCGCGAGGCGACACACATGCCCGCCTATGCGCGCACCACGTCGCTTCCGCCGGCAAGGCTGTCGGGGGTGATGTCGGGGATCGGGCGCCGTGAGTTCCTCACGATGGCGACGGCGGGTACGGCGGCAGCCGCGATCAGCGTCACCATCGCGGCGCTCGACCCGGCCACGGCACTCGGTGCTCCTGCCATGACGGGTAACGCCACGCCCGAACCGTCGTCGGCCCTGAGCCTGAAGCGCGAGCTGCGTGCCATGTGGATCGCTTCGGTGGCCAACATCGACTGGCCTTCGACGAGCGGGCTCGACGCCGCGACGCAGCAGGCCGAGTTCCTGCACTGGCTCGACGTCGCGGAGGAGAACCGGCTGAACGCCGTGTTCGTGCAGGTGCGGCCGACGGCCGACGCGTTGTACGACAGCCCGTACGAGCCGTGGTCCCAGTACCTCACCGGTACGCAGGGCCAGGACCCGGGCTACGATCCGCTCGCGTTCATGGTCGAGGAGGCGCACAAGCGCAACATCGAGCTGCACGCCTGGTTCAACCCATACCGCGTGTCGATGCAGACCGACCCGGCCCAGCTGGTCGCCGACCACCCGGCGCGGCAGCACCCGGACTGGGTGTGGGCGTACGGCGGCAAGCTCTACTTCGACCCGGGCATCCCGGAGGCGGCGGAGCATATTCAGCGCGCGATCCTGCATGCGGTCGAGAGCTACGACATCGACGGCGTCCACTTCGACGACTACTTCTACCCGTACCCGGTGGCCGGCCAGACGCTGCCCGACGCCGCGACGTACGAGCAGTACGGCGAGGACTTCGACTCCATCGAGGACTGGCGCCGCGGGAACGTGGACCGTTTCGTCGAGACGATGAGCTCCCGGATCAAGGCGGCCAAGCCCTGGGTGAAGTTCGGGATCAGCCCGTTCGGCATCTGGCGGAACTCCGGCACCGACCCGCTGGGTTCGGACACCAGGGGCTCCCAGTCGTACGACGACCAGTTCGCTGACACCCGCAAGTGGGTGCTCGAGGGCTGGCTCGACTACGTCAACCCGCAGATCTACTGGCAGATCGGCCTTGCGGTCGCCGACTACGCGGCTCTCGTCCCGTGGTGGGCGGAGGTCGCCGCGCGGTCCGGCACGCAGCTCTACATCGGCGAGGGCCTGTACAAGATGACGAGCGGGGTCTTCACGGACCCGGCCGAGATGACCAACCACATCGACCTGTGCCGAGAGGTCAGCCGGGACGTCGGGCCGATCCACGGCAACGTCTACTACTCGGCCAAGCACGTGCCGCTCGACGCACAGGGCGGGATGTCGAAGGTCGTCGCGGACCACTACCAGAGCCCGGCCCTGGTGCCGCCGATGCCGCACCTGCCCGCGGAGCCCGTCATCGCGCCGGTCCTCGCGAACGTCCGCAGGGCGCGCGACGGCGTCCGGATCCATGTGGCGGACATCGGTACCAGGTCCGCCAGGGCCACGTCGTTCGCGGTGTACCGCGTGACCGGGACCGTCGGCTCCGTGGACGTCGACGACCCCGCGCACCTCATCGGGACGTTTCGCTCGGTGGGTGGGCGCGTCCAGTCGTGGCTCGACACGTCTGCCGCATCCGGTACCGACTACACCTACGTCGTCACCGCGCTGGACCGGGTCTGGAACGAGACCGGGCCGAGCCGCCCACGCGGCACCCGATAGGCGCCGTCCCACCGGGTGGGCCCCCTCCCGGGCCCCCGGTGAGCCGACCCTCAGCGCTCGACAGGTAGCCCGGCGCCCTGCCACGCGACGATGCCGCCGTCGAGGTTGGTCGCCTCGAAGCCCACCACTTCGTTGAGCCACTGCGTGGCGCGTGCGGAGCGTCCGCCGGAGTGGCACATGACCAGGACCTGGGCGTCGGCGTCCAGCTCGCCGTACCGCGCGGGCAGGTCGCCGAGCGGGATGTGCACGGCGCCGGGGGCGTGGCCGGCGTCCCACTCGTCCTGCTCGCGGACGTCCAGGAGCACGGACCCGTCGGGCACGGGAGAGGTCGGGTCGAGCTCGGTGGGGTGGACCGAGGGAACCTCGGGCAGCATCGGCTGGAACATGCCTCCAGCCTACGACGGCGCCGCCGGCGCTCCGGCGGCGACGGACCTGCCCGGTACCTGGCAGTATCGGCTGCATGGATGCGCGTGCCGGAACTCCCGCCCAGCCCAGCGACCTCATCGACGTCGACCAGGTGGTGGGCGCCTACTACGACCTCTCGCCGGACCCTGACGACCCCGGGCAGCAGGTGGCGTTCGGCACCTCGGGCCACCGCGGGTCGAGCCTGGACCACGCCTTCAACGAGGCGCACATCGTCGCGATCACGGCCGCGATCGTGGAGTACCGACGTGGCCAGGGCACCGACGGGCCCCTGTTCATCGGCCGTGACACGCACGCGCTGTCCCAGCCTGCCTGGCAGACGGCGCTGGAGGTGCTCGCAGCCGCAGGCGTCGATGTCATGGTCGATGCTCGCGACTCCTGGACGCCGACCCCCGCCGTCAGCCAGTCGATCCTGCTGCACAACCAGACGCGGTTCGCCGAGGGGACGCCTGGCCTCGCGGCCGCCGGCGCCGGCCTCGCGGACGGGATAGTGGTGACGCCGTCGCACAACCCGCCCCGGGACGGCGGGTTCAAGTACAACCCGCCGCACGGTGGGCCTGCCGGCTCCGACGCGACCGGGTGGATAGCGGACCGGGCCAACGAGATCCTGCGCACCGGCGTCGGGCAGGTGAAGCGCGTGTCCCTGGACGCCGCGCTGGCCTCCGACACGACGCACCGCCACGACTTCCTGTCGTCGTACGTGGACGACCTGGCGAGCGTGCTGGACCTGGACATCATCCGCGCGTCCGGCGTGCGGATCGGCGCCGATCCCCTGGGCGGGGCGTCCGTCGAGTACTGGGGCGCCATCGCCGAGCGGTACGACCTCGACCTGACGGTCGTGAACCCGCAGGTCGACCCCCGCTGGGCGTTCATGACGCTCGACTGGGACGGCAAGATTCGCATGGACTGCAGCTCCCCCTACGCGATGGCGTCGCTGGTGGAGAAGATGAGCGGGACCGGCGTCGGCGGCCAGGTGCCCTTCGACATCGCCACCGGGAACGACGCCGACTCGGACCGGCACGGCATCGTCACGGCCGATGGCCTCATGAACCCCAACCACTTCCTCGCGGTCGCCATCGAGTACCTCTACGGCGGGAATCGGCCGAGCTGGCCCAGCGATGCGGCGATCGGTAAGACCCTCGTCTCGTCGGCGCTCATCGACCGGGTAGCGGGCGGGCTGAACCGGCGACTCCTCGAGGTTCCGGTCGGCTTCAAGTGGTTCGTCCCGGGCCTGCTGTCGGGCGAGGTCGGGTTCGGCGGCGAGGAGTCCGCCGGCGCCTCGTTCCTGCGCAAGGACGGGCGTGTCTGGTCCACGGACAAGGACGGGATCCTGCTCGCTCTGCTCGCCTCGGAGATTCTGGCGGCGACGGGTAAGTCACCTTCCGAGCACCACGCCGCGCAGGTCGAGCGCTTCGGGACAAGCTGGTACGCCCGGGTCGACGCCGCCGCCACACGCGAGCAGAAGGCCCGGCTCGGCGCGCTGTCGCCGTCGGACGTCACCTCCACCACGCTCGCCGGGCAGGAGATCACGGCGAAGCTCACGGAGGCGCCCGGCAACGGCGCGAAGATCGGCGGGCTGAAGGTCACGACGGCGGACGCCTGGTTCGCCGCGCGGCCGAGCGGCACCGAGGACGTGTACAAGATCTACGCGGAGTCGTTCGTGTCCGCCGAGCACCTCACCGAGGTGCAGGAGGCCGCGAAGACCCTGGTGGACGAGGCCCTCGCCTGACCAGGTCCCCTCGTCGATCGAGGCCCTCTTTGTTGGCCGAGGTCTCTTCGTTCGTCGAGCTCGGCGGGACCCAAGTCCTGCCGAGCTCGACCAACGCCTAAACGATTCGCGTGCTACCGGGGCAGCCTGGTGCTTCCTAGCGTCACAGGGGTACACCTCGGCCGGACGGCCGGGCTGAACCCGACCGAACGGAGAGCGCCATGTCTCGCGTACGACGTCGTACCCGAACGGCGGCCCTGGCCGCTGCCCTCGCCCTCATGACCACCGGCACCATCGCGGTATCGCAGAGCGCCACGGCCGGCGTGACCAGCCTCGGGGCATCCCCTGCGGCGGCGGACCTCTATGTGGACCCCACCACCCAGGCGTACGCCGCCTGGCAGACGGCGAGCGGGACGAACAAGGATCTGCTCGCCAAGATCGCCCTGACGCCGCAGTCGTACTGGGTGGGCGACTGGGCCGGCGCCGACCAGACCCGCCAGCAGGTCGCGGACTACACGGGCCGTGCGGCGGCCGCCGGGCAGACCGGCGTGCTGACCGTGTACGCGATCCCGGGCCGCGACTGCGGCAATCACTCGGGCGGTGGGGTGCCCGAGAGCGAGTACGCGCGGTGGGTGGACACGGTGGCCTCCGGGATCGTGGGCAACCCGGTAGTGGTCCTCGAACCGGACGCGCTGGCTCAGCTCGGCGACTGCAACGGCCAGGGTGACCGCGTCGGCTACCTGCGGTACGCGGCGGCATCGCTGGCCGACGCCGGTGCGCGCGTCTACATCGACGCCGGGCACTCCGGGTGGCTCAGCGCGAGCGAGGCCGCGCGGCGGCTGCAGCTCATCGGTTTCACGGACGCCGTCGGCTTCGCGCTCAACACGTCGAACTACCAGACGACGGCGAACACCCAGGCCTACGCCGAACAGGTGTCATCGCAGGTGGGCGGTCGGCCGTATGTGATAGACACGTCGCGCAACGGCAACGGCTCCAACGGGGAGTGGTGCAACCCGCGCGGTCGCGCCCTCGGTGAGCGGCCCCGGTTCGTGAATGACGGCACCGCTCTCGATGCGCTGCTGTGGGTCAAGCTGCCGGGCGAGTCGGACGGCGCGTGCAACGGCGGCCCCGCGGCCGGGCAGTGGTGGCAGGAGATCGCACTGGAGCTCGCGGCGAACGCCCACTGGTGAGCGGCGCGCTCAGTCGGTGGTCGTCACCAGGAGGTTGACGAGCTCGGTCAGGACGGCGGTGTCGGGTGCGGCATCGCCGTCCTCCGGCGTGGGGTTCGCGGCCACGGCGGCGCGGGCCGACGACTCGTAGATGCTGAGCAAGAGGTCCACGGCTGTGCGTTCGCCGACCTTGAACCGCAGGCCGCAGCTGTCCAGGATCCGGCTGATCGCCGCACCCAGCTCCGCGCGGAGCCTCTCCTCCTGGGCGAGGAACGGGCGACCGACCGCGGGGTCCCGCATCGCAAGCAGCTCCAGCTCGGCGCGCATCAGCGCCCACTGCCGTGCGTCACCCGGATCCGTGACCACGACCGAGAGGATGCTGCGGATCGCGTCGTAGTCCACGGCGCCGTCGCGGACGAGATCCGGCTCCAGATCCTTGCCCACGGTATCCAGCGAGGTGAGCTGCCTGCGCATCGCCCGTTCGGCGAGCGCGAGGAACAGCTCCTCCTTGCTGTTGAAGTTCGAGTAGAAGGCACCGCGGGTGAACCCGGCGGCCTCGCACACGGCCTCGATGGACGCGCCACGGATGCCGTGGCGCGCGAAGACGGTGAAGGCGGCGTCGAGCAGACGCTCGCGGGTCCGTTCGCGGCGGGGGGTCAGGGCCGCCGCGAACGCACGCTCGACGGACGACCCGGGGCCGTCGTCGCCTACACGCTCAGATGTCACAGAAGCTCCTTGGGGTGTCAAGTGACCAGTCTATCAATACATCGGTGTATTGGATGCACCGATGTATCGGATACAGTGGTGCATCGAACCGCCTTCGTCGTTCCCGCCTCTCCCCTGGAGCCTGCGTGTCCTCCGTTCTCTATTCACTCGGCCGCTGGGCCGTCCGCGCTCGTCGGCTCGTCGTCGCGGGATGGGTCGTCGTGCTCCTCCTCGTGGGCGGCGCCGCCGGCCTGCTCCAGCAGGGCCTCGACAACGCGGTGACGATCCCTGGCACCGAGTCGCAGAATGCGCTCGACCGCCTCGCGACGACGTTCCCGCAGGTCAGCGGCGCTTCTGCCCAGGTGATAGTGGTCGCGCCCGAGGGTGGGTCCATCAAGGACGAGCCGATGCGGGCGGCCATCACCGACGGTGTCGAGGCGCTCGAGGACGTGTCACAGGTCGAGGTGGTCACCTCGCCGTACGACAAGCAGATGCCGGCGTCGATCTCCGACGACGAGCAGGCCACGCTCCTCACGATCCAGCTCGACGGTGATCAGGGGTCCATCACCGACGCGACCAAGGACGCGCTGCACGAGGAGGCAGACGCGCTCGCGCAGGCCCTGCCCGATGGTGCGCAGGCGCAGCTGGGTGGGCAGCTGTTCTCGTCGGAGCTCCCCAAGATGACGCTCACCGAGGGCATCGGCCTGCTGGTCGCGCTCGTGGTGCTGGTGCTGACGCTCGGCTCCCTCGTGGCCGCGGGCCTGCCGCTGCTCAACGCTCTCCTCGGCGTCGTCATCTCGATGGCGCTGTTGTTCGCGGCCACCGCGCTCGGCCCGATCAACTCGACCACGCCGCTCCTGGCGGTGATGCTCGGCCTGGCGGTCGGTATCGACTACGCGCTGTTCATCGTGTCCAGGCACCGTGAACAGCTCGGCACGGGGCTCGGGGCCGACGAGTCGATCGCCCGGGCGACGGGGACCGCGGGCTCCGCGGTCGTGTTCGCCGGCCTGACCGTGATGATCGCGCTGATCGGCCTCGGTGTGGCGGGTATCCCGTTCCTCACCACCATGGGGGTGGCGGCTGCGGTGACGGTGGGCATCACCGTGCTGGTGTCGCTCACACTGCTGCCTGCGCTGCTCGGGTTCGCGGGGGAGCGGCTGCGCCCCAAGCCGTCACGGCGCGCCCGGCGGGCTGCCGCCGAGGCGGCCGCTGCCGCCGTCGCGGCAGGCGACGAGGCCGAGGTGACCCGCCATCGCGCGGACGTCGTGACCGCACCGGAGCAGAAGCCGAACCGCTTCTTCGCCGGCTGGGTCCGGCTCGTGACCAAGGTCCCCGCGCTGACCGTCGTGCTGGTCATCGTCGCCATGGGAGCGCTCAGCTTCCCCGCGACGGACCTGCGCCTCGCGCTCCCGGACGCGGGCGTGATGGCAAAGGAGGACCCGGCGCGCGTGACGTACGACCTGGTCTCCGAGCACTTCGGTGACGGCTTCAACGGACCGCTGATCGTCACCGGCTCCATCGTGACCAGCACCGACCCCGTAGCGCTGATGAACGACCTCGGGGCGGAGATCGAGGACCTGCCGGGTGTGGCCGACGTACCGCTGGCGACACCGAACCAGACGGCGGACACCGGCATCATCCAGGTGATCCCCGAGGGTGGCCCGACGTCCGCCGCGACCGAGGACCTGGTGCGCGAGATCCGCGCGCAGCACGACCACTTCCTCGACGAGTACGGCGTGGACCTCTCCGTCACCGGTTTCACGGCGGTCGGTATCGACGTGTCGGACAAGCTCGGTGCCGCCCTGCTGCCGTTCGCCCTGGTCGTCGTCGGCCTGTCGCTGATCCTGCTGACCATGGTGTTCCGCTCGATCGCGGTGCCTCTCAAGGCGACCATCGGCTACCTGTTCTCCGTGGGCGCGGCGTTCGGTGTCGTCTCGCTCGTGTTCGAGCACGGCGTCTTCGGGGAGGCGCTCAACGTGACCCGCTCCGGGCCGGTCATCAGCTTCATGCCGATCGTGCTCATGGGCATCCTGTTCGGGCTCGCCATGGACTACGAGGTCTTCCTCGTGTCCCGCATGCGCGAGGACTTCGTGCACGGCGGCAGCGCCAAGCACGCGATCATCACCGGGTTCCAGAGCTCGGCGAAGGTCGTCACGGCGGCGGCGATCATCATGATCGCGGTCTTCGTGGCGTTCGTCCCGCACGGCGACATGAACATCAAACCGATCGCCCTGGGCCTCGCCGTCGGTGTGGCCGTCGACGCCTTCGTCGTGCGCATGGTCTTCGTCCCGGCGGTGCTCGCGCTGCTGGGAGAGAAGGCCTGGTACATGCCGAAGTGGCTCGACCGGGTGCTGCCGTCGTTCGACGTCGAGGGTGAGGGTCTGACCCGCGAGCTGTCGCTCACGGACTGGCCCGAGCCGGGTGCCACCGACGCGGTGGCCACCGGAGACCTCGAGGTCAGCAGCCGGTCGGGCCTGATCGTCGGCCCGGTGAGCGTGCGGGTGCCCGACGGCGGCACGCTGCTCGTCCGCGGTGACGCCACCGCGCCGGTCAGCGCCTTCCTGCTCGCGGTGTCCGGCCGGCTCCGCGTGACGGGGGGCGTGGCGAAGACCGCCGGGCTGGTGCTGCCCGAGCGAGCGTCGTCCGTGCGGCACAACGTGGCCGTCATCGACTCGGCCGCCGAGGGCGGACACCCCGCCGAGGCGGTCCGCCGCGCCCTGCGGGACAAGCCTCGGGTGCTCGTCGTGGATGCCACCGAGACGGTGGGCGACCTGACGGCACGGGCCGAGCTGGCGCAGGCGGTGGCCGGCGCGCAGCGTGCGGGCGTCGCGGTGCTGCTCGGCTCGACGGGTTCAGCGGCGAGCGACCTCGCGCCGTCCGGCACCCCGGTGCTGGACGTCAGTGCGGGCGCGCGCGCCGATTCCTCCACTACAGAACGTGACCAGCCACGTGACCAGCCGACCAACATGACAGAGCAGGAGGTGCGGGCATGAGCACCGCAACGAGATGGCTGCGGCCCGAGCCGTTCCGCAACCCGTGGCGCGCAGTCGCCGTGGCGCTTCTACCGCTGATGATCCTGGGGCTGCTGATCTCCGCCCTGTGGAACCCGCAGGACCGGCTGGACACCGTCAAGGCAGCGATAGTGAACCTCGACGAGCCGGTGAAGGTGAACGGTCAGACCGTTCCGCTCGGCCGTCAGCTCGCCGCGGGTCTGGTGAGCGGCGGTGAGACCGCGGACGCCAAGGCCGGAGAGGCGGCGGCGGTGCCCGCGTCGGACGCGAGCTACGACTGGCAGATCACGGACGAGGCGGGCGCGGCCGACGGCCTCGCCGACGGTACGTACGCCGCGGTCGTGACCATCCCCGAGGGCTTCTCGGCCGCGGCCACGTCGTTCGGCGGCGACGACCCGACGAAGGCGCGCCAGGCCACCATCGACGTCGCGACCCCGGCCAACGGCCGTGTGCTCGACGACGCCCTCGCGCAGATCGTGGCGCAGACCGCTACCGGTGTGCTCGGCAGCACCCTCACCGAGACCTATGTGGACAACGTCCTCGTCGGCTTCTCGACGCTCTCGGAGGAGCTGGGCAAGGCCGCCGACGGCGCCGACCAGCTCGCCGACGGCGCGAACGAGGCGGGCAAGGGCGCAGAGAAGCTCGCGAACGGTGCCGGCGAACTCGCCAATGGTGCGAACAAGGCTGGTGATGGCGCGAAGGAGCTGGCCGACGGCGCGCACGAGGTTGCCGGAGGTGTGAACGAGGCCGGGAACGGCGCGAAGGAGCTGGCCGACGGAGCTCACCAGACCGCAGCCGGCATGGCCGGGGTTGGCCAGGGAGCGAGCGGCCTGGCTGGTGGGGCCGGCCAGTGGGCCGCTGGAGCGAACCAGTGGTCCGCGGGTGCCGATCAGCTATCCAGTGGCGTTGCCGGTCTGACCTCGGGGGCCGCGGGGCTCGCGGACGGGGCCGGACACGTCGCGGACGGCGTGGGGCAGAGCGCTGATGGCGCACGGGATCTGGCTGGTGGTGCCGCTCAGCTTGCGGGCGGGGTCTCCGCTCTGTCCGGCGGCGCTCATGATCTGGCTGCCGGCGCGGACCAGCTGGCCGCGGGTGCCGTGGGCGCGGCGGACGGTGCCGGGGAGCTCGCGGGCGTGGCAACAGGTGTCTCGTCGGACGCGAAGGGTCTGCTGGCGGATGCCAAGCAGATCTGCGCGGACGCCGAGGTCGCCCTCCAAATTCCCGAGTTCTGTGCCGGCCTCGTGGAGTACGAAGGGCTTCCCGCAACCACGGATGCCGTTAGGAACGGCCTTCTGGCAATGTCGGACAAGACGAGTGCGCAGAGCCTTTACGGGCTCGCTAACGGTGCGTCCAGGCTCTCTGGTGGTGCCGACGAGCTCGCCCAGGGCGCCGAGCAGTTGGCGGGTGGCGCGAACAAGCTCTCGACAGGCAACCAACAGCTCGCAGCCGGACTCGGTCAGCTGGAGTCTGGCTCCGTCCGGCTCGCTTCCGGGGCGACAGAGCTGGCCGGTGGTTCCTCGCGGCTGGCCTCGGGTGTCTCCGGTCTTGCGGACGGGGCCAACGAGCTCTCCGCCGGGGCCGGTGGTATCTCCTCCGGCGCGACACGAATCGCCGACGGCGCTGGTCGGCTAGCCGTGGGTTCGGACCGAATCGCGACGGGCGCGGATGGCCTGGCCGACGGCGTCAGCAAGCTGGGAGCGGGTTCGACCCGGATTGCGACCGGCGTGGACGGCCTGGCCACCGGCGTCGGCAAGCTGGGTACGGGCACCGATCAGATCGCGACAGGTGTCGACGGCCTGGCCACCGGCGTCGGTGAGCTGGCCAGCGGCGCGAAGGACCTGTCGAACGGTCTTGGGCAGGCCACCGAGGAGATTCCGTCCTACACGGAGCACGAGCGCAAGTCACTCGCCTCCGTGGTGGCCGACCCGGTCGCCACCGATGGCGAGGTCACCGACCTCGACACCGGCGCGACCGGACCGATGTTCGCGGTCCTTGCGCTCTGGCTCGGCGCGCTCGCGCTGATGATCGTGTTCTCGCCGGTTCCGCTGCACGCCCGTGGGTCGACCCGCGGCGCGCTGCGGCTCACGCTCGAGACGTTCGCCCTCCCTGCGGCGGTCGGACTAGTCACCGGCCTCGCGGCGGGCGCCGTCCTGGCCGGGATCGAGGATCTCGACGCCGGCGGATGGGCGGCGACCATGGGCGTCGGCGCACTGGTCTCGATCGCCTTCGTCGCGGTCAACCAGGCGCTCGCAGCGGCGCTCGGACAGGTCGGGCGGGGGATCAGCCTGCTGATCGCTGTGCTCGTCATCGCGACGGGTGTCGTGTCGACGGTTCCGGGGGTGCTCGAAGGCCTGGCGGCGTTCCTGCCGGTCGGTCCCGCGATCGTCGGGCTGGGCCGCCTCGTCGAACCGGGTACGGGAAGCGTCGGCCTGGTGGTCGCCTCGGTGGTCCTGTGGGCCATCGCCGGGCTCGCGGTGACGACGATCACGGTGGCGCGACAGCGCACGGTCCGGGTCGCGGAGCTGCTCCGAACGGCCTGACTCCGGCCACGAGGCCCACGTAGAACCCTGGCGAAGTAGAACTGGGGCGAGATGGAACCGCAGCATCTACGGTTCCATCTCGCCCCAGTTCTACTTCGCCAGAGCTCTATCTCGGCTGGGCTCGGCGGAGGCGTTGCGCCGTGTCCGGCCACGGGACGTGCACCCGCTTGGTGGGCTCCAGCGCCTTGGACAGGAAAGCGTCGCGCAGCACTATTCCTTCGGGCGAGAGCTCGATGACCGTGAGCTCAGGACCCTCGCCGTCGAGCGCCCAGTACTCCGCCAGCTCGCCCAGGCCGCGTTCGAGCACGAGCTCCTCGGCCGCGTGATAGTCGTGTGCCTCGCCGACGGCATGCCCGAGGCGGTTGCGGGGGATCACGTCGGCGTAGTCGTCGGTCAGCGGTTCGAGGTAGCCAACGGTCTCGCCGTCCTCCCGCGTGACGGCGAGCCAGGTGTCGACAGGTGCGATCTCGGGCATCGTCATGGCCCGACCATACGATCGACCCTTGTCTCGGAGCGCGCTGTTTTCCGCCGCTGTCTCGGCTCGTCGAAGAGCGTCCGAGCGTGAGACGACCATGCACCTGCTGCCAGGCCGCGCGAGAAGCTGGCAGCAGGTGCATGGTCGATCTCGGCCCTGAGCCGACAGTCAGTCGAAGTACGCGGGCACGTCGACGGCGCCGCCCTCCTCGGCGAACTCCGCGTGCACCGCGGCCCGCAGCCCGGCGTCGTACAGGTAGTCCAGGGCCGTCGACGCGAGCCCGGCCGCACTGTCGACCGCAGCGGACACCGCTGCAGGGGTTGCCGCCGCGGCGGCGAACTCGGCGGTGTGCAGTGCGACGTCCGGGGTCGAGACCTGCACCAGAGGGTGGATCCCGGGTAGGCGAAACGAGATGTTGCCGAAGTCGGTCGACGCCGCGAGCGTCTCCGAGAGCACACCGGCGGGCAGCGGGTCACGCCCACGGCGACGCTGAGCCGCGACCCACCGGTCGGTGAGCCGTCGGTTGGTGCGTACGGGCAGGCTCGGGTGTGCGCCGTCGTCCCAGGTGATCTCGACATCTGTGCCCGTCATGCGGGCGGCGCCGTACGCGATGTCGTCCAGGCGGCGCGACAGGTCGCGCAAGGTGTCCGCGTACTTGGACCGGGCGTACAGGTGCACGACCGCCCGCTCCGTGATGATGCTCGGCCGGGTGCCGCCCTCCGCGATCGTCGCGTGCACCCGGTCCACCGGCGGCATCTGCTGCCGCAGCAGGCCGATGCCCTGGTAGGCCAGGCTGGCGGCGTCCAGAGCGTTGCGGCCCATGTACGGCTGGGCGGAGGCGTGCGCGGGCCGGCCCGTGAAGGTCCAGGTCAGCAGACGGCGACCGAGCCAGACCTGATCGGCGACGTCGAGCCCGTACGGGTGCACCATGATCGCGGCATCGATGCCTTCGAGTGCCCCGTTCCGGGCCAGGACCTCCTTGCCCGTGTGCCCCTCCTCCGCGGGTGTGCCGAGCAGCACCACCCGTCCGGCGGGCGCATCGCCGGAGATCATGACCTCGTGCAGGGCGAGGAACGCCCCGACGCCGGACGCCGCGATGACGTTGTGGCCGCAGGCGTGACCGATGCCGGGCAGCGCGTCGTACTCCGCGCAGATCGCGATGGTCGGTCCGGCGGGATCGCCGACCTCAGCCCGGAACGCCGTCGGCACCCCGTGGGCGCCCGGCTCCGCCTCGACGCCGTGCCGGGCCAGCGCCTCGATCAGCGTCGCCGCACTGCGGTGCTCCTCGAAGGCGGTCTCGGGGTGCTCGTGCAGCCGCCGCACGATCTCGGCGAGCTCCGGTTCCAGCCGCTCGGCCGCCCGCTCGATCGTTGAGTGGAGCGCGGCGGGCGCACCGCCGTCGGGCAGCGCAGCGTCCTGCCCACCGACGGCGTCAGTGCCACCTGCGGGTGCCACGCCGGCCAGCGCCTCCCGCCGCCCGGCGGTCTCGGCGACCAGGTGGTCGAGATAGGCGGTGCTGGGCGGGGTGGAGCGGCTCATCCAGCCATCGTATGGAAGGTGTCCGTGCTCAGCCGTGGGTCAGGCTCTACCTACCTGGCTGAGACTGCGGTTCCGCTCCGGGCGGGTGCCTCGTTCCTCGGCCCCCACCCTGCGCTGCACCTCCGCCTCAGTCCAGGTAGTCCTTCACCAGCTGCTCGGCCAGCCCCGTGTACGTGGCGGGGGTCAGCGCGGCGAGGCGGGCGGCGACGTCGTCCGGCAGGCCGAGGCCCGCGACGAACTCGCGCATGCGCGCGCCGTCCACGCGCTGGCCGCGGGTGAGGTCCTTGAGGCGCTCGTACGGGTTCTCCATACCGGGCACGCCCGCGACCGAGGCCGCGCGCATCGCGGACTGGACGGGCTCACCCAGCACCTCCCAGTTGGCGTCGAGATCCTCGCGCAGCAGGGTCTCGTTCACGGCGAGCCGGTCCAGGCCGCGCGAGACGTTGTCGATCGCGAGCAGGCTGTGCCCGAACGCAGGGCCGATGTTCCGCTGCGTCGTCGAGTCGGTGAGGTCGCGCTGCAGGCGGCTCGTCACGAGCGTCGCCGAGAGCGTGTCCAGGAGCGAGCACGAGATCTCGAGGTTGGCCTCGGCGTTCTCGAACCGGATCGGGTTCACCTTGTGCGGCATCGTGGACGAGCCGGTGGCCCCCTCGACCGGGATCTGCGTGAAGAACCCGAGCGAGATGTACGTCCACACGTCGGTCGCGAGGTTGTGCAGGATCCGGTTGAAGCGCGCGACGTCGGCGTAGACCTCTGCCTGCCAGTCGTGCGACTCGATCTGCGTGGTCAGCGGGTTCCAGTCCAGCCCGAGGCCCTCGACGAACGCCTTCGACACGGCGGGCCAGTCGGCGGTCGGGACGGCGACCGTGTGCGCGCCGTAGGTACCGGTCGCGCCGTTCAGCTTGCCCAGGAACTCGGCGCCCTCGATGCGGCGCAGCTGACGGCGCAGGCGGTGCGCCAGCACGGCGAGCTCCTTGCCCAGGGTGGACGGCGTCGCCGGCTGGCCGTGCGTCCTCGACAGCAGCGGGGCCGCCGCGTGCTCGCGCGCCATGCCCGCGAGCTGGTCGACGACGGCGGTCGCGGCCGGGAGCCAGGCGTCGCGGACCGCGCCCCGCACCATCAGCGCGTACGACAGGTTGTTGATGTCCTCGCTGGTGCAGGCGAAGTGCACGAGCTCGCTCGCCGCTGGGAGGCTGGTCGTGCCCAGGACCTCGGGCGCTACGGCGATGCGGCGCTTGATGAAGTACTCGACGGCCTTGACGTCGTGCACCGTCTCGCGCTCGATCTCGGCCAGCTCGGCGATCTCGTCCGCGCCGAACGTGGCGGGGATCGCGCGGAGGTAGTCGATCTCCTGCGCGGACAGGGTCGGTGCGCCGGGGACCACCGGTGCCGCGATGCCGGACGCGCCGTTGCACAGCGTGATGAGCCACTCCACCTCGACGTGGATGCGCTCCCGGTTCAGCGCGGCCTCGCTCAGGTGGTCGACGAGCGGGGCGACAGCCTTGCGATACCGGCCGTCGAGCGGTCCGAGCGCGATGGCCGGGCTCACCTCCGCGAGGGTCACGCGGGTGGCGGGGCTGGTCAGGCTGGCGGCGGGCGCGGTCGTCTCAGGCACGTTCTCCATTCTCCCACGCGAGATCCGTGGGGGGCCCGCACAGACCCGCAGGACGGCGCCGCACCGCTGCGAGCCCGACCACACCCGACCGTTTCGGCGACCTGTGCACAGGCGGTCGTCCCCGGTCGACGGCGGTGCCCGGCCCGCGCCTAGCGTCGTGACCGATGAGACACACCGGACGGGGAGCACGAGGAATGGGCACAGCAGGACGAGCGACGAGGAGGAGTCGGTGACCGGCACGTGCGGATCGCCGTTACCCGGGTCAGGGGATCCCACGGCGGCGTTCGCGGCCGCGGTGGAGCTCCTGGTCCGGGGGAACGACCAGCTGCTGGCCGCCGCCGTCGAGGTGGACTGGGAGGCACCCGCGGCGGAGCTGTACCGGGCAGAGGTCGCCGAGGCGGCGCTCGCCGTCGCACGCGATATCTCGAGGCTGAAGGAGGCGATGAGTCGGGTCGCCGTCCTGCGTGTCGCGGGCGGGCCGGCATGACGGCATCCGTGACGGTGCCGCCGGACGGCCGGCGCCTGCCGCCGGACACCATCACGGTGTTCGGGGGCGCGGGGGTCACAGCTGTCGAGTCCGACTCGGTGCGCCGAGCAGCGGCCCGGGTGGCGGCCGCCGCCGATGACCTGCGGTCGGCCACGAGACTGTGCCTTGCCGCGAGCGAGGACGTCGTGCTGCCCGGCGTCGCCGGAGCGGCAATGTCCCGGCAGCCCGACGACGGTCTCGGCCGGCCTCTCGCCGCGCTCGCCCCCGTGGCCCGCGCGCTGGAGGAGGCTGTGCTCGATGTGGCACGAAGCCTCGTCCAGCACGCCGACCTGTGCGACCTGCTGGGCTGGCGCCTGCTGCGTGCGGCAGGGCTCTACGAGGAAGCGGAGTCGACGGCGGAGCGCGTGGTCGGTGCCCTGGTCACCGCAGGAACCTTCGGAACGGGAGCGGCACTCGGCAGCCAGGGCGTGCTGGGGCTGGCAGGAGTCGGCATCCTGGCCGCGGGCGATCTGGCGGGTCGGATGGGCGGGGGACTGGTCACCGGAGGCGCGTCCTGGGCGGTCAGCGGACGGCTCGGTTCGGCCGCCGTGCGCGACCTGGCCCCGTACTCGGACGAGGTGTTCGCCGGGCTGGGCAGCGGCGTCGGGCAGGCGCAGCCGGGGCTCGCCAACGGCTATCCCGGCATCGCGGGAGGGGCAGGTGTGCTCGCGCACGCGGCCCGGGAGCTTCCGCTGCTGGGAAACGACGACCAGGGGGTCCGGGTCACGCGGATCACCGCGGAGGACTTCGCGGACGGCTCACCCCCGGCCTGGTCTGACACCGGCGCGCGGTCCGTGCAGGAGGCAGTGGCCAGGATCGACAGCCTCTACCCGGCCACGGGCGGCGCGCCGCCGGGCACCGTCGCGGTCCAGAAGGTCACCGGGCCCGACGGCGTGGTCTCGTGGACCGTGCTGATCCCCGGCACCCAGTCGGCGCTGCCTGCGGAACATCCGTGGGACGGCCGGACCGACGTCGAGCTCGTCGCAGGCCAGGCGGACGGCGCCACCGCCGCGGTCGAGCGTGCGCTCGCCGACTCCGGCGTCGGCCCCGACGAGCCGGTGACCCTCGTGGGACACAGCCTCGGCGGGATCGCCGCGGCGGTGCTGGTGTCGCGGGCAGGCTTCACGGAGCGCTACCGGATCGGAGGGCTCGTCACAGCAGGGTCACCGACGGGCCTGCTGAGCACACCGCGGGGTATCCCGGCACTGCACCTCGAGACCCCGGAAGAGCTCGTCTCGCACACTGACGGCCGGTCCGCCTCGGAGAACCCCCGCACCCGGGACCGGGTGACGGTCGTCCGGTCGCTTCGCGACTCCGCCGACGCGGACGACCGCGCGGCGTCGGGCGACGTGGCGCGCGCCCACTCGGTCAGCACGCACGTCCGCACGCTCGACCTGGCCATCAGCCTCGGGGACCCCAGGGTGACCGAGGTGGCGGACCGGATCGGCCCGCGACTGGACGGCACGACGGTGAGCACCACGTTCTACCGCGCGGAACGGGTCGGTCAGTGACCTCTCGGTCAGTGACCTCAGTCAGTGACCTCAGTCAGTGACCTTGTTCGGCAGGACCGCCAGGAGGACCGTCTGCACCACCGAGATCACGAGCGCCGCGAGCACGAACCACCAGAAGCCGCCGGTCACCTCGAGACCCCAGTTGGGCTGGTCCGAGAACCAGGACTGGTTGGTGATGAGCGTCGTGATCCACAGCATGAACGCGTTGATCAAGAGCGACACCAGGCCGAGCGTCAGGATGTAGAGGGGCAGCGAGATGAGCTGGACTATCGGCTTCACGATCATGTGCACCAGGCCGTAGATCACCGCGATGATCACCGTGGCGAGGATCGTGCCCAGGGTGGTGTCGTTGCTGACGATGTTCATGTGGGAGCCGAGGATCAGGGCCGACAGCCCGATCGCAAGTGCGGTGATGAGGATGCGCGCCACGAGCTTCATCTGGCCATCGTGGCATGCTGACCCCCGTGGAAGAAGCATTCGTACCGCTCCGCCCGGCCGTGTCGGCACTCCCCGCCTACGTTCCCGGCGCGCGCGTCGGCGCGGGCGCACCGGCATGGAAGCTCTCGTCCAACGAGAACCCGTACGCGCCGCTGCCGTCGGTCCAGGCCGCGATCACGCGCGCAGCGGCCGAGGTGAACCGGTATCCCGACATGTATGCCGAGGAGCTCGTCGCGGCGCTCGCGGCACACAGCGGCGTGGCCGTCGAGAACGTGGTGGTCGGCAACGGGTCCGTCGCGCTGCTGTCGCACATCTTGAGTGCCGTCGTCGATCACGGGGACGAGATCGTGTTCCCGTGGCGCTCGTTCGAGGCCTACCCGATCGCGGCCGCCGTGTCCGGTGGCAAAGCCGTGACCGTGCCCCTCGAGGAGGGCACGGGCCGGCTGGACCTTCCCGCGATGGCTGCAGCCGTCACGCCGCGCACCCGAGTGGTGTTCGTCTGCTCGCCCAACAACCCGACCGGCCCCGCGGTGCACGCGGGCGAGCTGGAGACGTTCCTGGCGGCAGTACCGAAGAACGTGCTGGTCGTGCTGGACGAGGCGTACCTCGAGTTCGTGCGCGACCCCGAGGCGCCGGTCGGTCTCGACGTGTACACGCGCCACCCCAACGTGCTGCTGCTGCGCACCCTCTCCAAGGCGCACGGCCTCGCGGGGCTCCGCGTCGGCTACGCGATCGCGGAGCCGCGCCTCGCCGCCGGTATCCGTGCGGTGTCCACGCCGTTCGGCGTCTCGCACGTCGCGCAGGCCGCCGCGCTGGCTTCGCTGGAGCCGGAGGCGCAGGGCCAGCTGATGGAGCACGTCGAGGCGCTGGTCGGCGAGCGTGCTCGCGTCGTGGAGAGCCTCCGGGGTCAGGGCTGGGTGCTGCCGGAGACGCACGCGAACTTCGTGTGGTTCGACCTGGGCGAGCCGACCATGCAGCGTGCCGCCGAGGCGAAGGAGGCGGGCGTCCTGGTGCGTCCGTTCGCCGGCCACGGGATCCGGGTGAGCATCGGCGACCCGGAGGCGAACGACGCGTTCCTGACGGTCGCGTCCGCCTGGCGTTGACTCGGCCGGATGGTCGGCAAAAGGTCAGGTGATCGGTAGCTCGGACTGCCGATCACCTGACCTTTTGCCGACCACCGGAATCTTCAGCCGATCATCGCGTTTGTCAGGACGCCGTCCCGGGCGGTCCACGACGGTGCCGCGCCGACCAGCGAGTCGAGCCGCTCGAGCCGGCGGGCCGAGGCGGCGTCGGCGGGGGTCAGCACGACGATGCGCTCGCCGCGCTCGCGGTCGAGCCACAGGCTCTGGAAGACCGTGTCGAGCCTGCCGACCCGCGACGACTGGTAGCGCCGCAGCTGCGTCCGGTCGCCGCGCACCTCGTACTCGTCCCAGTACCGCACGAACTCGGGTGAGTGCTCGCGCAGGCCGGCCAGCAGGCCCGGCCATCGCGGGTCCTGCGGGAACTCGGTCTCCCGGGCGCGCAGCCGCGCGGCGAGGTCGCGCAGCACCGCCTCGGGTTCCACGAGGCAGGCGCGCCACTCCTCGTGCGTGAACAGCAGCCATGCGCAGTTCCGGTCGACGGGGTCGACCGAGTCGAGGTCGCCGAAGAAGAACCGATAGGTGCGGTTCGCCGCGACGAGGTCGTAGGCGGCGGTCTGGATCGCGGCGGGGAAGGGCAGCAGCCGCTCCAGGATCGCCACGTGCTCCGGCCGCACCTCCATGAGCGGGCTCTGGGCGTGCGGCCCGACGTCGGCGGTCCGCCCGGCCAGGAGCATGAGGTGCCGCCGTTCGTCCGACCGCAGGCGCAGCGCCCGCGCCACGGCATCGAGCACCTGGTCCGACGGGTTGGGCGCGCGCCCCTGCTCCAGCCACGTGTACCAGGTGACGCCGACCCCGGCGAGCTGCGCTACCTCCTCGCGACGCAGCCCCGGGGTGCGGCGGCGACCGGCCTGCGGCAGCCCGACGTCGGCCGGGGTCACCCGCCCGCGACGCTCGCGCAGGAAGGCGCCGAGCGCCTGGTGCTCCGGTGTCGTTCTGGTCACCGGACCAGTGTCACCCCGCCGCGCCCGCGTAACCAGGTGGTGCCGGTACCCGTATGAACAGGCTCCTGGTACCAGGATCGCGGTACCCGCATCGTCGAAGCATGACGCCATCCCTCCCCGCCGCCGTCGACCAGGGCACGCACCCGGCCACCACGGCAGGCACGCGAGCACCCGCCCCACCCGCAGCGGCCCCGCCCGCCGCCGGCCCGGCACGAGCCCTGACCGGCGCCGGCCTCGCCGTCCTCCTGCTCGGCTTCCTCCCGGTGAACTTCACGTTCGGCGCGGTGAACCTGCTGGTCCCCGCCATCACCGCCGACCTGGACACCGGGCCGTCGGGCGGCCAGCTCGTGCTGTCCGCCTACACGACGACGTTCGCGGCCGGCCTGGTCGTCTCCGGTCGGCTGGGCGACCGGTACGGCCGGCGCCGGCTCTTCACGGTCGGGCTGGTCAGCTTCGGGGTGCTGGCCGCGCTCACCGCGCTCGCGCAGGGCCTCGTCGACCTCGTGGTGCTGCGGGCCGCGCTCGGCCTGGCGGCGGGGCTGTTCACGCCGCAGGTACTGTCGACCATCCAGGCGACCGCGCCCGACGGCCTGCGCGCCCGAGGGATCATCATGTTCACCGCGGCCTCCGCGGTGGCCACGATCGCGGGCCAGGTGGTGGCGGGCGCCGTCGTCGTCGCGCTCCCGGAGGGCCTGGGCTGGCGCGCGGTCCAGCTCGTCACCGCCGCGATCGCGCTCGCGGCCCTGCTGGGCCTGCGGGCGGTGCCCGAGTCCCGGTCGGACGCGCCGCTCGCGCTCGACCTGCCCGGCGCCGCGCTCCTGGGTGGCGGGCTGATGGCGCTCGTCGTACCGCTGACGATCGGCCCGACGGCGGGCTGGCCCGCGTGGTCGCTCGGGCTGCTGGCCGCGTCCGCGGGGATGTTCGCGGTGTTCGTGGTGACCCAGCTGCGGGCCGAGCACCGCGGCCTGCTGCCCGTGGTGCCACCGAGCGTGCTGCGCGTCCCGGTGGTCCGCATCGGCCTTGTCATGACGATGCTCTTCTTCGTCACCTATGGCGCGTTCCTCTACGAGATCTCGGAGTACTCGCAGACCGTGTGGGGCACCGACGGGTGGGGCACCGCCGTGCTCCTGCTCGGTTTCGGCGGGGCCTTCGTCGTCACCGCGCTGGTGCTGCCCCGGATCCTGCGGCGAGTCGGGCCACGGATCATGGTTTACGCCGCGACGGTGCAGGCTGTGGTGCTGCTCGGCATCGCCCTGGTGATCGGGGTCGACGGCGGGCAGAATGCCCCGCTGGCGCTGCAGCCGCTGCTCGTCGCACTGGGCGCCGTGCAGGCGATGATGTTCGGACCCGCGCTGCAGACGGTGCTGTCCCGGACGCCGACCTGGGCGGCGGGCGTCGCCGGCGGCCTGCTCACCACGCTGCAGCAGCTCGGCCTGGGGCTGGGCGTCGCACTGCTCGGCGGGCTTTTCCACGCGGTGGCCGACGCCGCGAGCGGACCCACCGGCGGGACGGCCGCAGCGGACGCCACCGGCTCGGGGTCGGGTCTCGCGGTCGGCCTGGTGGCCGCCCTCGTGGCCCAGGCGGCCTGCGCCGTCGTGTTCGCGCTGCTGGCCCACCGCGTCGCCCGGCACAGCGCCGCGCGCTGACGGAGTCCACGACCGAGACGCAGACGCCGCGCGGAGGCCGCCGAGGTCCGTGCGCCGAGACTCCGTCGCGGGCCTTGGTGGGTTCCGACAAACGGTCACCCGAGAGATTGGGCGACATCGCGGCAGACCTACCTACGGATCCGTAGCCTACGCTTGCGTAGGCTACGACAGCGTAGGTTGCGGATCGGCTAAATTTCCGGCCGGACCCGTGCCAGGATGGAAAGGTCCCCGGGACGGGCCGGGCGTCTCCGCAACAGCGGGCGCTCGCGTCCGCAGTTGAAGGAGGAAGCGTGACTACGACCAACGGCTCCAACGAGGCGATCCCGACGTTGCAGCTACTCGATCCCCAAGGGAACCGCGTCACGACGCGCGGGTCCAAGGGGTATCGCGACCGCGCTGCGGCCCTGACCACGGAAGACCTTCGTGGCATGTACCGCGACATGGTCCTGACTCGTCGGTTCGACGACGAGGCGACCTCGCTCCAGCGACAGGGTGAGCTGGCCCTGTTCGCGCCCGCTCGTGGCCAGGAGGCCGCGCAGGTCGGCAGCGCCTACGCGCTGCGGCCGCAGGACTACGTGTTCCCGTCCTACCGGGAGCACGGTGTGCTGCACGTCCGCGGCCTGGACCCTGTCGACCGGCTGCGGTTCTTCCGTGGTTCCGACCACGGTGGCTGGAACCCGACCGAGCACAACACCAGCGTCTACACGATCGTGATCGGCGCGCACACCCTGCACGCCACCGGCTACGCCATGGGCGTCCAGCGGGACAACACCCCGCTCGACAAGCACGACGGCACCGCCGTGATCACCTACTTCGGTGACGGCGCCACCTCGCAGGGCGACGTCAACGAGGCCATGGTCTACGCGGCGGTGAACGACGCGCCGGTGGTGTTCTTCCTGCAGAACAACCAGTGGGCCATCTCCGAGCCGACCACCCGGCAGACCAAGACCCCGCTGTACAAGCGGGGCGAGGCGTTCGGCCTGCCCAGCCTGCGGGTCGACGGCAACGACGTGCTCGCGGTGTACGCCGCCACCCAGGAAGCGCTCGAGCGCGCCCGGACGGGCCAGGGCCCGAGCTTCATCGAGGCGTTCACGTACCGCATGGGCGCCCACACGACGTCGGACGACCCGACCCGGTACCGCACCTCCGAGCAGGAGGAGCTGTGGCGGGGCCGCGACCCGATCGACCGGCTGGGCGCGCTGCTGCGTGCCGAGGGTTCGCTCGACGACGACTTCGAGGCCGAGATCAAGGCACAGGGCGACGAGCTGGGCGCAAAGCTGCGCACCGGCGTCCGCGCCCTCGACGGCGGCCCGGCCGTCTCGAGCATGTTCGACGACGTGTACGCCACACCCCACGGCACCGTCGCCGCCGAACGTGCCTGGTACGAGGCCTACGACGCCGGCGACCCGCCGGCCCCGCAGTACGCGACAGCGGACTCAGCGCAGGGAGGCGCACGATGACAACCATGGCGGAACGCACGCACACCACGTCCGGCGCCCCGGAACCGGCGTCGGGCATCCAGACGCTCTCGTTCAGCAAGGCGATCAACGAGGGCCTGCGTGCCGCGATGCGGCACGACGACAAGGTCATGCTCATGGGCGAGGACATCGGCCCGCTCGGTGGCGTCTTCCGGGTGACCGACGGGCTCCAGGCCGAGTTCGGCGAGCAGCGGGTGGTGGACACGCCGCTGGCGGAGTCCGGCATCGTCGGCACCGCCATCGGCCTGGCCATGCGCGGCTACCGGCCGGTCTGCGAGATCCAGTTCGACGGGTTCGTCTTCCCGGCGTTCAACCAGATCACCACGCAGCTCTCGAAGATCCACAACCGCACGCGGGGCGCGGTGCAGATGCCCGTCGTCATCCGTATCCCGTACGGCGGTGGCATCGGCGGCGTCGAGCACCACGGCGAGAGCCCGGAGTCGCTGTTCGCGCACACCGCGGGCCTGCGCGTGGTCTCGCCGAGCACCCCGCAGGACGCGTACACGATGATCCAGGAGGCCATCGCCTCCCCGGACCCGGTGCTGTACTTCGAGCCCAAGAGCCGTTACTGGGGCAAGGGCGCGGTCGACCTGGGCGCTCCCGTCGGCACGGACACGCTGAACTCGGCACGCGTCGTCCGCCAGGGCACCGACGTCACGTTCGTCGCCTACGGCCCGTCCGTCGCGACGGCGCTCAAGGCCGCCGACGCGCTCGCCGAGGAGGGCCGCTCCGCCGAGGTGCTCGACCTGCGCGCCATCTCGCCGCTCGACACGGCGGCGATCGTGGCGAGCGTCCGCAAGACCGGACGCTGCGTGGTGATCCACGAGGCGCCGGTGTTCTTCGGCGCGGGTGCCGAGATCGCGGCCCGGGTCACCGAGGAGTGCTTCTACGCTCTCGAGGCGCCCGTGCTCCGCGTGGGCGGCTTCCACACCCCGTACCCGGTGGCCAAGCACGAGCACGAGTACCTGCCGAGCGTGGATCGTGTGCTCGATGCCGTCGACCGCGCCTTCGCGCACTGACCGTGAGCGAGAGATGAACCAGCCACGGATGAGCTGTTTGGATGAGCTGAGAGTGAGCCCAGAGTGAGCTTGAAGACCCAGAGGTTCCCGCTCCCCGACGTCGGCGAAGGACTCACCGAGGCCGAGATCGTCGAGTGGCAGGTCGCCGTCGGCGACACCGTCGAGGTGAACCAGACGATCGTGGAGATCGAGACGGCGAAGTCGCTCGTCGACCTGCCGTCGCCGTGGACGGGGACGGTGTCCGCCCTGCTCGTCGAGGCGGGCACCACCGTAGACGTCGGCACCCCGATCATCGAGATCACCGTGCCCGACACCGGAGACTCAGTCGGGTCGGCCCCGTCCGGTTCGGCGGCCGGCTCCGACGGCGCCCCTGCAGCCGGGGGCGCGCAGGACGAGAGCTCCGGATCGGTGCTCGTCGGCTACGGCACGGTAGAGGCGAAGGCCAGCGGACGTCGTCGCAGGCACCAGGCGGGCGCGCCCGCCCCTGCACCGGTCGCGCCGGCACCCGTAGCGGTGGCCGAGACACGCGCAGCCGCACCGGCGGCGGCCCCCGTGGCCGTCGCTCCGGCACGGGCGGCGGCTCCGGCGTCGGACACCGGCACCACCACCGCCGCGAGGGCGCGGGTGCTGGCGAAGCCGCCGGTCCGCAAGCTCGCCAAGGACCTGGGGGTGGACCTGGCGGGCGTGCACGCGTCAGGTCCTGGCGGCATCGTGACGCGTGAGGACGTGGTCGCCCACGCCGAGCGCTCGTCGGTGCGGACCCTCACCCACTACCCGGACGACGAGCCGTGGCTCGCCTCCGGCGTGGTCTCACCGGACGGGCGTCAGACGCGTGTCCCGGTGCGGTCGGTGCGCAAGCGCACCGCCGAGGCGATGGTCGCCAGCGCCTTCACGGCTCCGCACGTGACGGTGCTGCACTCCATCGACGTCACGAAGACCATGAAGCTCGTCGCGAACCTCAGGGAGGACCGTGACTTCGCGGACGTCAAGGTGACGCCGCTGCTCGTCGCGGCCAAGGCGATCCTGCTCGCCGTGAAGCGGCATCCGCAGATCAACGCCTCCTGGGACGACGCAGCGCAGGAGATCGTCTACAAGCACTACGTGAACCTGGGCATCGCCGCGGCGACGCCCCGCGGGCTCGTGGTGCCGAACATCAAGGACGCGCACACGCTCGACCTGCTCGGCCTCGCGAAGGCGCTCGCCGGGCTGACGGCGACCGCACGAGCCGGACGTACGTCGGTCACGGACATGTCCGACGGCACCATCACGATCACGAACCTGGGTGTCTTCGGCATCGACACGGGCACGCCCATCCTCAATCCGGGGGAGGCGGGGATCCTCGCCTTCGGCGCGATCCGCAAGCAGCCCTGGGTGCACAAGGGCAAGGTGAAGCCGCGGTGGGTCACGCAGCTGAGCTTCAGCTTCGATCACAGGCTGGCCGACGGCGAGCTGGGCGCGCGGTTCATCAAGGACGTCGCCCGCGTGCTCGAGGAGCCGGCGCACGGCCTCGTCTGGGGCTGAGCTGAGCTGAGCTGAGCCGAGCTGAGCCGAGCTGAGCCGAGCTGAGCCGAGAACGAGTCAGACCCCCAGGTCGGGTGACCTGGGGGTCTGACTCGTAGTACGACCGGGGCAGTGCGCTCGTCCGGATCCGTCTGGGAGATCCTCGGTGCGGAGAGCGCACTGCTCCGGTATCTCACGGCGAATGGACTCGATCGCCGTGCCTCAGGAAAAGTCTCTGGTCACGTGGCGGTCACGCCACGCGCATCCCTCCGATCGACCGAGGCCGGCCGCGACGACGCTTGCGGCTGCGCACGGTGCCGTCGACGACGATCTCGCCGCCCCAGACACCCCACGGCTCGCGGCGCGCGAGCGCGCCCGCGAGGCACTGCGCCTTCAGCGGGCAGACAGCGCACGCGCGCTTCGCCTCCTCAAGGTCCGCGGGATGTTCCGCGAACCAGAGCTCGGGCTGTTCCGAGCACGGCACGGAGTCGTCGGTCTCGGTGATGATGTTCGCGAGGTCCACACTGGTCACAACGCAGAGGAGGGCTAAAGGGTTGGGTTTGGTGCACAAATCCGCCGAACTTTTCCTGAACTCGGTCGAATTGCCCGGTTTTCGGGGTCATGGCGCGGTCAACCGGACATCCGCGGACGGTCCGAACCGCTACGGACCGCGCCTAGGCTGGTCTGCGTGACGCCGACCGACGCCCGGAACAGGACCAGCAGACCTGCTCGGACGAGCACAGCGAGCGGCCCGACGAGTCCCTCGTGGCTCGTCACCGCCCTCCCCGCCGCGGGCCTCGTGGCGCTCGCCGCGCTCTTCGCAGCGGGCACGTTCTCGGGCGCCTTCACCGCGTTCGCGAACTTCACCGACCCGGGCGCCCTCGTGCGCTGGGGCGCTCCCGTCGCGACGGTGATCACCGAGCTGGCCGTGGCACTGACCGTCGGTGCCCTCGCGCTGGCGGCCTTCGTGCTGCCGCGCGGACCGCTGGTCGATCGGGCCCTCGGCGTCGCAGGCGTCGCCGCAGGGGTCTGGACGCTCGCGGCGCTGGTGCAGCTGGTGCTGCGGTTCTCGTGGTCCTGGTACCTGCCGCTGGATGCGGAGGGGTTCGGCCCCGCGCTGATCGAGTACGTGACGACCATCTCCGTGGGCCGCACATATCTGGGGATAGTCATCGTCGCCGCGCTGACGGCGGCCGTCGCGCTGCTGGTCCGTGGCCCGGTGGGCGCGCTGGGCACCATCGCGCTGCCGCTGCTCGCTCTCGGCATGCAGTCCTCTACGGGCCACGCCGCCGGGGCCGCCAGCCACGACGTCGCCATCTCGGCGCTGTTCCTGCACCTCGGGGGTGCCGCTCTCTGGATCGGCGGGCTCGCGGCCATCGCCTTCGTCGGCCTCCGGCATGCCGCCACCGCCGACGTGATCCGGCGCTACTCGGAGATCGCGTTCTGGTGCTTCGCCGCCGTGGCGGTCTCCGGCATCGTCAGCGCCTGGCTCCGGATCGGCTCGCTCGACGGGCTGAGCACCGACTACGGGGTCCTGATCGTCGTCAAGGCCGCGCTGCTGCTCGTCCTGGGCGGCCTGGGGTACCTGCACCGCAGTACCGTCGTCGCCCGGCTCTCCGCCGCGACCACCACCAGGAACGCGGCGATCGGCCTGTTCTGGCGGCTCGCCGCCGTGGAGGTCGGGGTGATGGGCGCCGTGTCCGGCGTGGCGGTCGCCCTCGGCTCCACCGCGCCGCCCGTGCCCGACGACGAGATCGCCGACCCGACCCCGGCCGAGCTCGTCACCGGCCACCCGCTGCCGCCCGAGCCCACCGTGTTGCGCTGGCTCACCGAGTTCCAGTGGGACGTCATCGTCGCGTTCGCGTGTGCGGCCGCCGTCCTCGTGTACGTGCGCTGGACGCTGCGGCTGCGGCGCCGGGGGGATGCCTGGCCCGTCGGTCGCACGGTCTCCTGGTGCCTCGGCATCCTTGTCCTGTTCTGGGCCACCAACGGCGGCGCTGCCGCCTACGGCCACGTCCTGTTCAGCGGGCACATGGTGCAGCACATGGTCCTGGCGATGGTGGTGCCGCTGTTCCTGGTGCTGGCCGCGCCCGTCACCCTGCTCCTCCGCGCGGTCCCCGCCCGCAAGGACGATTCCCGCGGGCCCCGCGAGTGGGTGCTGGTGCTCGTGCACTCCGCCTTCGGCCGGTTCGCGGCGAACCCGGTGGTGGCCGCGGTCCTGTTCGCGGGCGGGATGGTCGCCTTCTACTTCACGCCCCTGTTCGAGCTGTCGCTGACCACCTACGCCGGTCACCTGTGGATGATCGCCCACTTCACGCTCGTCGGGTATCTCTTCGCGAACGCCCTGGTCGGCGTCGACCCCGGGCCGGCCCGCCCCGGATACCCCCTGCGGCTCGTGCTCCTGTTCGCCACCATGGCGTTCCACGCCTTCTTCGGCGTCACGCTCACCTCCGGCACCGCCCTGCTCGTGCCCGACTGGTTCGGGCTCATGGGCCGCCCCTGGGGACTCAGCGCGATCGAGGACCAGCAGAAGGGTGGCGCCGTCGCCTGGGGTATCGGTGAGCTGCCGACCCTGCTGCTCGCGGTGGGTGTAGCGATCTCCTGGGCCCGGTCCGACGCGCGTGAGGCCAAGCGGAACGACCGCAAGGCGGAACGCGACGGCGACGCCGAGCTGGATGCGTACAACGAGATGCTGGCCCAGAAAGCCAGACAGGCGACCCAGGAGCGCGACTCCTGACCTCCTGGACGCGGGCGGATCGCCGCCGTGCCAAGACGGGCGCGGAGCCGGAAAATCGCGCCCACAACCAGAGGCGTGCGTGATAGACGTGTCCGGTGAGCGAATCCCCGCAGACCCCGTTCCACGACCTCGACCACTACGTAGCGATCCCACGCCTCGCCGGCCTCACGGCCAGCCCGGACGGCACCCGCGTCGTCGCGGCCGTCCAGACGCTCGACGGCGAGCGCACCGGCTACCGCACGGCCCTCTGGGAGCTCGACCCGGCGGGTGAGGCGCCGGCCAGGCGGCTCACCCGTTCCACGAAGGGCGAGTCGTCCGCCGTCTTCACCCGTTCGGGCGATCTCCTCTTCACCTCGGCCAGGCCCGACCCGGACGGGGCCCCGGCCGGCTCGGCCACCGAGCCGACGTCGGCCCTCTGGCTCCTGCCCGCCCACGGCGGCGAGGCCCGCGTCATCGCGACCCCGCCCGGTGGCGTCTCGGGGGCGCTCGCCGCGCGCGACACCGACACGGTGAGCATCGCCACGAGCCTCCTGCCCTCCGCGAAGGGGCTGACCCAGGACGCCGAGCTCCGCAAGGCCCGCAAGGACCAGAAGGTCTCCGCGATCCTGCACACGGGCTACCCCGTGCGGTTCTGGGACCACGACCTCGGACCCGACCAGGTGCGGCGTTTCGCCGGCGACCTCACGACGCTCACGGACGAGCCGGCGTCGCCGCTGCCGGACGCGCCCGGGACCACCGGCGCCAAGGACGAGGCCGCTGAGGAGGAGAACCCGTCGTCGGGCAAGCACCTCGACCTGCGTGACGTCACGGGCCCCGGCCGTCACCTCGAGGAGCACTCGGCGGACCTGTCGGCCGACGGCACCACGCTCGTCACCACCTGGAGCGTGCCCGACGCCGGCGCCGCGACCCGCAGCACGCTCGTCGTCGTCGACACGGTGACCGGCGACCGCCGGGTGCTCGTCGACGACCCGGACGCCGATGCGGGCGGCCCGAGCATCTCGCCCGACGGCGCCTGGGTCGCCTACGTGACCGAGTCCATCTCGTCCCCGACCGAGGCCCCCGTGGTCCGCCTGGCCCTGGTGCCCACCGACGGCTCCGCCGAGCCGGTGGTCCTCGCCGACGACTGGGACCGCTGGCCCGGCCGGCCCACCTGGCTCCCGGACGGCAGTGGCCTCCTGGTCCAGGCCGACGACGACGGCCGCGGGCCGGTCTTCGTCCTCACGTTCTCGACGGCGCTCCCGGGGAGCGACGTCACCGTCGAGAAGCTGACCGCCGACGACGCGGTCTTCTCCGACCTCTCCGTCACGTCCGACGGCGCCACGCTGTTCGCACTGCGCGCCTCTTACGCGGCCCCGGCCGAGCCCGTGCGGATCGACCTGGCGGGCTTCCTCGCCTCGGGCGCACCGGGGGAGCGGACGCCGGTCGCCGCCACGCTGCTGCGCTCGCCCGTGGCGGCTCCCGCGCTGCCGGGCCGCCTCACCGAGATCGAGACCACCGCGGAGGACGGTTCCCGGGTGCGCGCCTGGCTGGCCCTGCCTGCCGACGCCGGGCCCGAGGCCAAGGCGCCGCTGCTGCTCTGGATCCACGGCGGCCCGCTGGGCTCCTGGAACGCGTGGAGCTGGCGCTGGAACCCGTGGCTGCTGGTCGCCCAGGGGTACGCGGTGCTGCTGCCCGACCCGGCGCTGTCCACCGGGTACGGCCAGGAGTTCATCCAGCGCGGGTGGGGCGCCTGGGGAGGGGCTCCCTTCACGGACCTCATGGCCATCACCGACGCCGCCGAGGGGCTGCCGGAGATCGACGAGACGCGTACGGCGGCCATGGGCGGCTCGTTCGGCGGCTACATGGCCAACTGGGTGGCCGGGCACACCGACCGCTTCAAGGCGGTGGTGACGCACGCGAGCCTGTGGGCGCTGGACCAGTTCGGCCCCACCACGGACGCCGGCTACTACTGGGCCCGTGAGATGACGCCGGAGATGGCGCTGGAGAACAGCCCGCACCTGGCAGTCGGGGAGATCCGCACCCCGATGCTGGTCATCCACGGCGACAAGGACTACCGCGTCCCGATCGGCGAGGGTCTGCGCCTGTGGTTCGAGCTGCTGACGAAGTCGGGTCTGCCCGCCTCCGACGACGGCGAGACCGAGCACCGCTTCCTGTACTTCCCGGACGAGAACCACTGGGTGCTCACGCCGCAGAACGCCAAGGTCTGGTACCAGGTGGTCTCGGCCTTCCTGGCCGAGCAGGTCCTGGGCGAGCCGCAGGACCTCCCGACCACCCTGGGCTGACCCGAGCACAGGCATGCCGAGGTAGAGCGTCTGTCCGGCCGTGCATCCTCGGGCCACCGAGGTAGAGCGTGCGTCCGGACAGACGCTCTACCTCGGCATGCCGGTGGTTCAGCCCGCTCGGACCGCGCCGACGACGCGCACGCGCACGGCGACGTCGTTGATCTCCTCCGGGACCTTGTCCACGAGGCGGGGGTCCGTCACGTTGACCTGCAGGACCCAGCTTCCGCCGGATCCGGTCACCTGCTCGACCGAGACCTCCTCGGCCAGCACCTCGACCGATGATCTACCGGACGTGCCGGACTTCGCATGCTTCTGTGCGGGGTACTCACGCGGGGGCTGCCCGAGGGACGTCGTGAACTCAGGGGCGACGCCAACTCCGATCACACCGTCGAACCCGGTCACTTTTTGCCGTAATGCGGCTTTTGCGGACCGAGCCTCGTCGAGTGTTGCCATCCCGATCACCTCCTGGTCATCCATTGTGTCCCCCGTGTCTACCCCCTCGCTCGCCGTTCCCCGCCGGTCGAGCCACCCTTCAGGAGGTCCGCAGCGCCTTCGCAGGTCAGCGGGTTCGCGCCGCTCGACGCGCCGCGCGGACACGCCGGCGTCCCCGGCCGGCAGGACCGACACGCCCGGCAGGGGAAACGCTGGTGCGCATACCGAACGCCCTCGAACGGGGTCCAGATCATGCGAAGGGGCCCGGCGGCTCCCGGGCCAGCTCGACCCCCAGGATCTCGAGCACCTGGTCGATCGGGTTGGCATAGGTGAGCCCCTTGCCGCTGGGCCCGCCGGACTCCGACCCCGCGAACAGGAGACCCAGCGCCACGCCGTCCTCCCGGTACACGAGGGCCCCCGAGTCGCCGCCCCGTGAGAACGGTTGGTCGTCGAGGCCCTCGATCTCGATCTGGTCGTCGAAGCTGAGCGCGCCGAGATCCTCGTAGCCCACTATGACGTCGTCCAGCTCGATGGCGGTGACCCGCCCGCGCGTGACCGACGTCGTGCGGCCCACCTTGCCGACGATCTCGCCACCGAGGGCACGCGCTGTCTTGACCACGCGTCCTACGGGGTAGTCGAAGTCGACAGGGACCCGGTCGAGGCGCGCGATGGCGGCGTCCGTGTAGGCAGGCTCCAGCGCGTCCAGGTCCACGACCTGGGTCAGCTCGCCGATCCGGTCGCCCGGTGCCAGCCCGCCGTCCGCGGGTCCGGGCTGCAGGACGACGTCGCCGGGCCTGGCCTCGGGGGAACCGGCAAGCACGTGGTAGTTCGAGAGCGCGTACAGCTGACCGTCCCCGAGGTCGTCCCCGGCGCGGTCACCGCCGCCCGGCATCGCACGCGTCACGAACGCGCCGAGCGTCCCGGCCGTCACACCCACGTGGCCGATCGAGATGCCCGGCCGCAGCGGACGGCGCCGGTCCGTGTCGCCGTCGGCCTGCGACGTCGGCGCGGGCGGGCGCGGACCCAGCTCGCTCACGGGGCGGATGCGCCCGGTCCGCCGGACGTCGGCCTCGGGGCCGATCTCCGCAGAGACCTTGCGCACTATCGAGCGGGCCCGGGGAATCCCCAGGCGGTAGCGGACGGCGATCCCGAAGCCGCCCCCCGCCTGGGGCACGAGGCCCAGGGCGAGCGTGGGAGCGCGTACGACGTCGGCAGCCTCCGACTCCGTCTGCGCGCCAAGGGACCGCGGTGTTGCCACTACTCCATGCTTCTCGGCGAGCTCTCGGGCGAAGGCTGCGAGCTGCTCCTTCATCTTCCTGGCCTGGTCGCGGTCCATGCCCTGATCCTCTCCTCACCCACCAACACACACGGCCCCCACGGGGGCGACACGCCGGTCTGCCCCAGAAAGTCATCCGATAGGCGGATATCGCCCCGCCAGGTTTGCGCGGTACGTTCCTCTGCTACCACCCAACCACGGCTGGGTGAAAGCCAGGAAGACCTGGGATGTCACAAAACATCCTCGGAAAGCCTCCTGAATCGTTGGCGGTGCCCGCTCTGGACGCCGGCAGACACGGAACGGCGAGAATGATCGGGACGATGGACGAGACGCGGAGCGTGCGGGTGACCCGCGCCGACGTGCGGCAGGCCCTCATGTGGGCCCTCGAGCGGGACCGCGCCGCTCTGCTCGCGCACCGGGCGGCAGTGCACTCCAGCAAGAGCGATCTCACGCGCCGGCGAGCCGAC
The DNA here is from genome assembly GCF_040656015.1 of Promicromonospora sp. NPDC050249. Classification (NCBI taxonomy): domain Bacteria; kingdom Bacillati; phylum Actinomycetota; class Actinomycetes; order Micrococcales; family Promicromonosporaceae; genus Promicromonospora; species Promicromonospora sp. NPDC050249. The sequence goes on from NZ_JBFAKY010000021.1 coordinate 79,156, forward strand.
AAGACACTCGTCGAGCAGTGGCGTGCCCGCAGGCCGGACACCGGGCAGGACAGCCCACCCCGAGAGTGACAATGGGCCCGTGCGTACAGGAGTCCAGAATCTTCCCAGGGTCCGCGCGTCCGAGCTCGTCGGGCGCGGCTGGCTGAACACCGGCGGCAAGAAGCTGTCGCTGGCAGACTTTCGAGGCCGTGTCCTGATCCTCGACTTCTGGACCTTCTGCTGTATCAACTGCCTGCACGTCCTCGACGAGCTGCGCGAGGTCGAGGAACAGCACCGCGACGAGCTCGTCATCGTGGGCGTCCACTCGCCCAAGTTCGAGCACGAGGCGGACCCCGAGGCGCTCGCGGCCGCCGTCGAGCGGTACGAGGTGCGACACCCGGTCCTGGACGACCCGGAGCTGGTCACCTGGGGCGCGTACACCGCGCGGGCCTGGCCCACGCTCGTGGTCATCGACCCCGAGGGCTACATCGTGGCGCAGATGGCGGGCGAGGGGCACGGCTCCGCGATCGCCGCCCTCGTGACCGACCTCATCGCCGAGCACTCGGCCAAGGGCACGCTGCACCGCGGTGCGGGGCCGTACGTGCCGCCCGCTCCGGCGTCGGGCACGCTGCGCTTCCCCGCGAAGGCTCTGACGCTGTCCAACGGGAACCTCCTGGTCGCGGACGCCGGGCACCACTCGCTGGCCGAGCTCGCGCCCGACGGCGAGACGCTCGTGCGGCGCATCGGGTCCGGCGAGCGCGGTCTGGTCGACGGCGGTCCCGGCGAGGCGCGGTTCTCGGAGCCGAACGGGCTCTGCCTGGTGCCGGAGGACCTCACGGCGAGCCTCGGCTACGACGTGGTGGTCGCCGACACCGTCAACCACGCGCTGCGCGGCGTGCGCCTCGCGGACGGTGCCGTCTTCACGGTCGCGGGCACCGGCCGCCAGTTCATGGTCGGCGGCCAGGAGAACGTGCTGCGCTCCGGCCAGATCGACGAGAACCCGCCAGTACCAGGCGTCCGGCTCGTCCCGGACGTGGACGGTCCGGCCATGCCGTTCGACACCAGCGAGGACTGTCCCGCGCGCATCGTGAACCTCTCCTCGCCGTGGGACGTCGAGTGGTCGCCCGACCTCGGCGCCTTCATCGTCGCCATGGCCGGCACCCACACGCTCTGGGCGTTCGACCCCGTCGCGCGTGAGGGGCACGGGAGCGTGCGCCTGCTCGCCGGGACCATGAACGAAGGGCTCGAGGACGGGCCGGGCGCCGGTGCGTGGTTCGCGCAGCCCTCCGGCCTCGCGCGAGCCACGGACGGGTCAGTCTGGCTCGCGGACTCGGAGACGTCGGCACTGCGCCGGATCACCCCCGGGAGCGACGGCGGCGCGGAGATCCGGACCGTCGTCGGCCAGGGCCTCTTCGACTTCGGGCACCGCGACGGTGCCGCCGACCAGGCGCTGCTGCAGCACCCGCTCGGCGTGGCCACGCTGCCTGACGGCTCCGTCGTCGTCGCCGACACGTACAACGGCGCGCTGCGCCGGTACGACCCCGCCACCGCCGAGGTGACCACCCTGGCCAAGGACCTGGCGGAGCCGTCGGACGTGCTCGTCGACGTGGCAGACGGAGCGGTGCACCTGGTCGTCGTCGAGTCGGCGGCCCACCGGCTCACGCGGATCGCGCTCCCGGCGAGCCTGGCGGGCGAGGTGCTCGACGGCGGTGCGCACCGGATGGCCCGGCCCGCGACCGACGTCGGCGCCGGACCGCTCCGGCTCGACGTGCCGTTCGCGCCCGCGCCGGGCCAGAAGCTCGACGACCGGTGGGGCCCGTCGACGTCGCTCCAGGTCAGCGCCACGCCGCCGGAGCTGCTGCTGTCGGGGGCCGGCAACGGCACCGACCTGTTCCGCGACCTGGTGATCAACCCCGAGGTGGCCGAGGGCGTGCTGCACGTGACGGCCAAGGCGGCGTCGTGCGACGAGGTGCCTCTTCTGCCGAACGGCGAGCCCGACCCCGACGTGTTCCCGGCCTGCCACCTGGCGCAGCAGGACTGGGGCGTCCCGGTCCGCGTGGTGCCGGACGGCGACGCCGGGCTCACGCTCCCGCTCCGCGGCTGAGCTGGAGCTGGGTCAGACGGCCAGCACCCCGGGCAGCTCGGTCAGCGAGTCGATGACCGTCGCGCGCGCGGCCTCCGGCCGGAGCGCGTGGAGGTGGCCCCACGGGCCGCGGCGCAGCAGGATCGGCCGCATCCCGGCGTCGGCGGCGGGCAGGACGTCGTTGTCGAGCCGGTCGCCCACGTAGGCGATCTCCTCGGGCGCGACCCCGGACAGCTCGGCGACCCGGGCGAAGAACCCGGGCTCCGGCTTCTGCACTCCCCATTCGTCGGAGGTCCGGATCGCGCTCGCCGGCAGGTCCATCGCCTCCAGCGCGGCGCGCGCCTCGGGCGGCTGGTTCCCCGCGATGACGACGTCGAAGCCCGCCTCGCGCAGCGCGGTCAGGGCCGGCCGGACGTCGGGGTAGAGGTCGTCGGCATCGAACCCGTTGCGCAGGCCGTCCGGGTCCTCCAGGGCCCAGCGGGCGATCTCGGCCTCGAGGTCCAGACCGGGCCGCAGCATCTCGAACGCGTCCTGGTGCGGCAGGTCGAGCGCGGCACAGCCGCCGAGCACGCCGAGGAACGTGAGCGGGGGGACGCCGAGCCGCGCGGCCCAGCCGAGCCAGATCCGGGACTCGTCGATGAGCGTCTCGCCGACGTCGAACACCACTGTGCGCACCATGCGCCCGACCTTAGGACGCAACCCGAGCGACCCCAACACGCTGCACGGGACACGCCGATGGTCCCGTGCAGCGTGTTGGGGTCGCTCGGCCGGCTACGGGAGACGGAACAGCGGGTCACCGGCCTGCACCCGGGCGCCCGGCCGGACCAGCTCCTCGAGGCCCTTCGGCCCGAGGTCCAGGGCGACGACCGGCACCAGGGGCGAGCGGCCGCCGTCGGACACCTCGGCGGGGGGCCAGGCGATCAGCTGCTGCCCGGCCGCGACCGTGTCGCCCTCCGCGACGAGCAGGTCGAAGCCAGCACCCTTGAGCTGGACCGTGTCTATGCCGAGGTGCACCAGCACGCCCCGGCCACCGACCTGCCTGGCGGGCGCGGCCGGCCCTGCCGGCTCCGCCGGTTCGGCGGACGGCACGAGCAGCACGAACGCGTGCGGGTGCAGCTTGACCACCACCCCGGCACACGGTGCGACCACGCGCCCTCCGAGCTCGGGGTCGGGATTGATGGCGAGTCCTGGGCCGACGATGCTCTCTGCGAAGACCGGATCGGGCACGTCGCGCATCGCGACCACCCGTCCGGCGACGGGGGATCCGACGATCAGGGCCTCGGCCATGGTTTCATCTTGCCAGACCGCGGACTTCCACGAGAGCAGCCCTTTGCCTGTCCTGGCGGTCCTGCCGGTGCGGCCTGCGCTTCCGCCCGGCACGTCCGTCCCGCCGGCTCCCCCAGGTGCGGTCTCCTCCCGGAGAACCGAGCCTCGCCCGGCGGGGCGCTCGCGTGTAACGTTCCGAGCGCACGCGACGACGAGCCTTGGGGAGCGTACGGATGACGAGCGAGAGGCTCACGGGGGTTCCGGCGAGCCCGGGGCGCGCAGCAGGTCCGGTGGTCCGGATGCCGGCCCGCGTGCCCGAGCCGAGGACGACCCGCCTGTCGGGCTCCGCCGACGAAGCCGTTCGTGCCGTCGAGGAGGCCGCCGCCCGCGTGGAGGCCGACCTCGCGGAGCGAGCGAGCCGCGCGTCGGGCACCGCGGCCGACGTGCTCGCGGTCACCGCCGCCATGGCCGCCGACCCGACGCTCGCCGCCGGTGCGGCCCGGCGGGTCCGGGAGGACCGGCTCACCCCGGAGCGTGCGGTGTGGGACGCGGCCGGCTCGGTGGCCAACCAGCTCGAGGCCCTCGGCCCGCCCATGTCGGAGCGCGCCCGCGACGTGCGGGACGTCCGCGACCGCATCGTCGCGGCGCTCACGGGGGCGGCCCCGCCAGGGGTGCCCGACCCGGGGCACCCGTTCGTGCTGGTCGCGAGCGACCTCGCCCCGGCCGACACCGCGATGCTGGACCCGGCGGTGGTCACGGCGGTCGTCACAGCACGCGGCGGCCCCACCTCGCACATGGCGATCCTGGCCCGTGCCCTCGGCATCCCGGCGGTCGTGGCTCTGCCCGGAGCGGGCGACCTCACCGACGGCGAGGAGATAGTCGTCGACGGCACGGTCGGCGTCGTCCTGCGCGCCCCGTCCCCCGCGGAGGTGGAGGGCGCCCGACGCCGCATCACCGCCGCGACCTTCGACGGCAGGGGTGTCACGCGCGACGGGTCGGAGGTGGAGCTCGTGGCGAACGTCGCGGACCCCGCGGCGGCCCAGGCGGCCGCTGCGGCCGGTGCGTGCGGCGTCGGCCTGTTCCGCACGGAGTTCTGCTTCCTCGGGCGAGGCGAGGAGCCCAGCGTCGAGGAGCAGGTGACCGCCTACCGGGCGGTCCTCTCCCACTTCCCGGGCCGCCGGGTCGTCGTCCGTACGCTCGACGCCGGCGCCGACAAGCCGCTCCGGTTCCTCACCCCGGACCACGAGGACAACCCGGCGCTCGGGGTGCGCGGGCTGCGCACCGCCGTCGCGCACCCGGACGTGCTGGACCGCCAGCTCGACGCGATAGCGCAGGCCGCCGCCGCCGAGACCGCCGAGGTCTGGGTCATGGCGCCGATGGTCGCGACGGTCGACGAGGCGCGCGACTTCGCGGCCGCCTGCTCGGCACACGGGCTGGAGCAGTCGGGCGTGATGATCGAGACGCCTGCCGCCGCGCTCCAGGCACGCCACGTCCTGGCCGAGGTGTCGTTCGCGAGCCTTGGCACCAACGACCTCACGCAGTACACGATGGCGGCGGACCGCGACCTGGCCGGCGTCGCCGCGCTGTCGACGCCCTGGCAGCCCGCCGTCCTGCAGCTCGTCCGAGTGGCGTGTGAAGGCGGCGCGATGCATGGTGCTCCCGTGGGCGTGTGCGGCGAGGCGGCGGCAGATCCGCTGCTCGCTCCCGTCCTGGTGGGGTTGGGCGTAACGTCACTGTCCATGACCCCCCGCGCGCTGGCCGACGTCGCAGGCACCCTGGCAGGCGTGTCCCGGGACGAGTGCGTCGAGCTGGCACGGACGGTGCTCGAGTGCTCGACGGCGCAGGCGGCACGCGACGTCGTCCAGGAACGTCTGCTCACTTGAACCCGCACTTCAACCCGCACTTCAACCGATCTGAACCCCCTGGTCACATCCCACTCACGTAGGCGCTTTAAGGTGGCCCGCATGCCCGAACCGATTCGGACCGAACCGCACGAGCCCGCTGCACCTGACGTGCAGGTCACGCTCTCGACGGCATCGGTCTTCCCTCGCCGTGTGCCGCTGGCCTTCGAGTCGGCGGCCGAGCTCGGCTATGACGGCGTCGAGGTCATGGTCTGGTCCGAGGAGGTGACCCAGAACCCCCGGTCCCTCGCGAAGCTGGCTGCCGACACGGGCATGCCCGTGCGCTCGGTGCACGCGCCGACGCTGCTGGTGAGCCAGCGCGTCTGGGGCCGGTCCCCGGTGGCCAAGCTCGAACGGACCGCGGAGATGGCTCTCGAGCTCGGTGCCGGGACCGTCGTGGTGCACCCGCCGTTCCGCTGGCAGTACAAGTACGCCAGGCAGTTCCAGGAGCAGGTGCGGGCGTTGAGCGAGACGACGGGGGTCACGATCGCCGTCGAGAACATGTACCCGTGGCGCGGCGGCAAGCGCGAGTTCCAGGCGTACCTGCCGGGCTGGGACCCGGCCGAGCACGACTACGACGCCGTCACCCTCGACCTGTCGCACGCGAGCGTGGCGCAGCAGGACGCGCTGACGCTGCTCCACACGTTCGGCGACCGCCTGCGGCACGTGCACCTGGCGGACGGCAACTTCGGCGCCCGGGACGAGCACCTGGTGCCCGGCCGCGGCAGCATGCAGGCGGAGAAGGTGCTCCAGGAGCTGGTCGCGCGGCGCTGGAGCGGCGACGTCTGCGTGGAGATCTCCACGCGCGCTGCGCGCACGGCCGCCGAGCGGCACGACGACCTGGCCGCGTCGCTGGAGTTCGCACGCGCCTACCTGTCGCCGACGCCGCACGAGTTCCAGACTCCGCCCGGCGTGCACCACCGTCCCCACGACGCCTGGTGACGAGTTATGTGATCCTGCTCTCGAAAGGGTTCGATTCTGCGCCTCGACGTGGCTAGACTGGCCCCCGTCGAGAACGTACGGCGCGGCGATCCGCCGCTGGGACCAAGGAGGTGGCGCGCATGACACGTAGCGAGCCTCCGAGTAGTCCGAACCGCAGCTGAGCTGACGGTTCCCCTCCCGCCTTTCCGCGGGTCATCGCGCACCGGTGCGCTCCGCCCCTCTCGGGCGTGAGGTCCACCGGTCGTTCGGCCGTCTCCGCTGCGGTGTCCGTTCGCAGTCCTTTTTCCTGCGCTCGACCCCCAGGAGTTCCCCATGGCTACGTTCCTGCCCTCCCGCCCTTCTCGTCCGCTGCTCGGCGTCCGGCGTCCGCGCCGTACCGTCGACGTGGTGCCCGACGTCGCCCCGCGCCCCGTCGCGCCCGCCCCCCGCTCGTCGGTGGTCGCCGCTGCGATCTACGACGACGGCATCCGCACCGCCGGCTACGACAACCTCGCGGAGACGTTCAGCGCACTCCGCTCCCGGCCCGGCGGCATGGCCTGGATCGGGCTGGAGCGGCCGGACGAGGCCGAGCTGACGTCGCTGGCGCGTGAGTTCGACCTGCACCCCCTCGCCATCGAGGACGCGATCCAGGCGCACCAGCGCCCCAAGATCGAGCGTTACGGCGACACCCTGTTCGTGGTGCTGCGCGCCGCCCGCTACCTGGACGACGCCGAGGAGGTCGAGTTCGGCGAGCTGCACGTCTTCGTCGGCCCCGACTTCGTGGTGACCGTGCGGCACGGCGCCTCGCCGGACCTGGCAGCCGTACGGAGCCGCCTGGAGTCGGACCGCGAGATGCTCTCGCGGGGGCCCGAGGCCGTCCTGTACGCGATCCTCGACAGCGTCGTGGACGGGTACGCGCCCGTCGTCGCGGGGCTGGACCACGACATCGACGAGATCGAGTCCGACGTCTGGGGCGGCGCCCCGGACGTGTCGCGGCGCATCTACGAGCTGTCCCGCGAGGTCATCGACTTCCAGCGGGCGGTACGGCCGGAGCAGGCGCTGTGCGCCTCGCTCGCCAAGGGTGCCGACAAGTACGGCGTGGACCCTGAGCTGCAGGCCTACCTGCGCGACGTCGCGGACCACCTCACCGAGGCCGCCGACCGCATCGAGGTCTTCCGGGCCGCGCTGCGCGACATCCTGACGGTCGCGGCGACGCTGGTCGCGCAGCGGCAGAACGAGGAGATGAAGCACCTGTCGGAGGTCAGCATCCGGCAGGGCGAGGAGGTCAAGAAGATCTCGGGCTGGGCGGCCATCCTGTTCGCCCCGACGCTCGTCGGCACGGTCTACGGCATGAACTTCGAGGTCATGCCGGAGCTCGACTGGGCGTACGGCTACCCGGTCGCCCTCGTGGCGATGCTGGCCGTGAGCGTCGGCCTGTTCGGCGTCTTCCGCTGGAAGCGCTGGATCTAGAGCGTCAGGCTCGCGGCCGCCGGGGGTACCGGCTCAGGTTCTACCCGTTCCGCCTGAGCCTGCGGTGCCGCTCCGGCTCAGGCGGGGACGCGCTCCCGGGCGCCGACCGCGCGCAGCACGAACGACTCCGCGGCGCGGATGGTGCGTTCGCGGGCGAGGGGCTCGTCGGGAATGAGGCGGCCGGACAGGCAGGCGTTGACGAGATGGACCGTCGGCTCGATGTCCTGGGGCGGGAACGTGCCCGCTTCGATCCCGGCCGTGAGGATCCGGCGGAGGATCGCCTCGACGATGTCGGCGTGCTCGCGCAGGCGCTGCTGCGTGGCGCGCGACAGCACCGTCCGGAGGTCCGGGCCGGGGGCGAGGTGGAAGACGCGGGTGAGCTGAGCCTGCTGGCGGATGTAGGTGCGCAGCTGTTCCACGGGGTCGTCCACGCCGTCGAGCGCGCGCTCCAGCGTGTGGGCGTACTGCTCCGTCTCGTGGGTGATGAACCCGAGGAGCAGCGCTTCCTTGTCGTGGAAGTGGTTGTAGACAGCGGTCCGGCCGACGTGCGCCGCTGCGGCGATGTCGGCCAGGGTGATGGTGTCGAACCCGCGCTCCGCCATGAGCGTGGACAGAGCGGTGAAGAGCTTGTGCCTGGTCATCTGCCGGTGCTCGTGCAGGCTCTTCCCGATGATCTTGGGCATGCTGACATCATATGCCCGCGTCGTCAGGTAACTGGAACCCAGGATCGTCGTACGGACCCGTCCGGAGCGGCAGCAGAGAGGGGCTTCGTGGTGACGATGGTGCTAAGCCGTCGTACATCGTCCTTTCGGAGGCCGAGGACGGAATTTCCATGCTCTTGTACTGAGACTCAGTCGCCAGTGAATATCCAAAGGCATACATGTCGGACGCTGCCCAAATAAACCGCACCCGCTGTCACGAACGTGTTTCCTCTCTGTAACATGCCTGCATCATCGCGGAAAGTGACCAGCAGTAAAGTGCGCGCATGACATTTCTGGCGGGTGTGATTCCAGGGGAACACGCCTCGGGTCACATTCTGATCCTGCCCAGTACGAACGGCCCCGTCACCGTCAGCGAGCTTGCTGCCGCGTGGTTCTCCGACATCGAGTGGCTCCGAGAACCGACCCGCGCCTCAGGTTCTCGACGGATGGCCGGTGCCCGGTTCCGCGGCATGGCGCAGCCGGACGCGCTGGTGCCTGGTGTCATGCGTCTGGGCGAAGGGCACGTGGCGACCGGCCCGTTCGAGGTCGGCGAGGCACACCTCGCCGAGCTCAACATCTCCGCGACGAAGGCCGAGGCGTACTCGGTGGCCCGCGCGGACGGCCTGCGGGACGTCCGCGGCGCGGCTCCGACGTCGTACGGCGACCGGGACGGCATCGCCCGCGCCTTCCCGCACGCCCTGCCGCAGGGTGAGGAGCTGCGCATCGTGCAGTGGATGGTCGCGGCCGCCCGCAAGTCCGCCGGCGGAGTGCTCGTGGACGGTCGGCAGCCGCTGGTCCCGGACCCTGCCGCCTCGGTCAACGTGGCGCTCTACGCGGCACACGTCCTCCTTCCGGGCGACGTGCTGCCGATGCTGCGCTCGCTCATCGCCACCGCCGACGTCTCCGCCGAGCAGGTCACACCGGACGGGTCGCCGCGCTACACGCTTGCCGGCAGCACCGCGTACGACGGCGCGCTCGTCGTCGACGTGGAACGTGTCGACCGGGTGCCGCGTGCGCTCGGTGCGCTGGACTGGCGCAGCTACGGGCCGTTCGCCTACCGCCTGAGCTGGGCCCCCGCCGACCCCTACGAGCTCGAGCTCGAGCAGGCGTCCGGACTGCACGTCATCGCCCGGGCCCGCATGCGTGCCTCCCTCGCCCGGCTCGCGGTGGCGCTCCAGAGCAGGATCGGGGGGATCCTCGTGGACGAGGGCGGCTTCATCACCGCGTCGGAGGAGCTGGACGCGCGCAGCGACCCGACAGCAGGCGGCGCCCCGGGTTCGCGTGCCTGGGTTTGATCGCCCTTTAGTTATCCACAGATCTTGTCCACAGCCCTGTGGGCGGTGCGGGAAATCCGCGCCTGTTCCTGTGGACAGAACTGTGGGTAAAGACGGGGTGAAAATTACAACGGTGGAGCAGTTGCCGCCCGTGCGACACGCGGATAGAAACGTGGCAATGGTTCGACGATTCGGGTGCAGATTCGGTGCGCTGCAGCAGTACCGACCGGCCCGGGCATCGAACACATGGTTGACCGGAGAACGACAGGACGTCCCGTACCGCGGTGCGGGCTGTGGATGACGCCACAGGTCCTGAACGGGGCCGGAAGACCGCCCGCGTCCGAACGTCCGTGGAGAACAGGCCCGGTGACCCGGGTCTGACGGGTGGTTCGGGGCCGTGACGTCGACACGGCGCCCTGGTCCTCACTGAGGGTGGACCACGGGTGCGCGGTTGCGCCAGGGCCCCCGGCCTGCCCCGGGGGCCCTGGCCGTGTCCCGGGACGGGAGGTCCAGGACGGAGGGCCGCGGTCTAGGCTCGGCGCATGAGCAACCTCGAGACCCGGCCTGCCGAACAGGTCTGCGCGGCGGGCGAGCAGGGCGACGGCATCGAGCTCCTCAGCCCGCGCGACGTCCCGCTGGGCGGCCCGCGGGCGATGAACGTGCGGCGCACCATCCCGCAGCGCGCCCGGTCCCTCGTGGGGGCGTGGTGCTTCAGCGATCACTACGGCCCCGACGACGTCTCGGTCGGCGAGGGCATGCAGGTCCCGCCGCACCCGCACACCGGCCTCCAGACGGTGAGCTGGCTCTTCGAGGGCGAGATCCTGCACCGCGACTCCGTGGGCTCGCTGCAGGCGGTCCGTCCGGGCGAGCTCAACCTGATGACGGCGGGGGTGGGCATCTCGCACTCGGAGGAGTCGCCCGAGGGGCGTCCGCCCCTCCTGCACGGTGTGCAGCTGTGGACGGCGCTCCCCGGATCGGCCCTCGGCATCGACCCGCACTTCGAGCACCACGGTGACCTCCCGGTCGCGCGGCACGACGGCGCCGTCGTGCAGGTGTTCATCGGGAGGCTGGCGGTGGCCGGCGAGCAGCTGGACTCGCCCGCGACGACGTACACGCCGCTCGTGGGAGCGCAGATCGACCTGGAGCCGGGCGCGGAGCTCCGGCTCGACGTCGACCCTGGCCACGAGCACGCCCTGCTGGTGGACAGCGGCGACGTGACCTTCGAGGGCTGCGCGGTGCCGCCGGCCGGCCTCGGCTACGCGGCGCCCGGGCGGTCCACCCTCGTGGTGCGCGCCGCCGCCGGCGCACCCGCGCGAGCGGTGCTGATCGGCGGTCTGCCCTTCGCCGAGGACGTCATCATGTGGTGGAACTTCATGGGCCGCACGCACGAGGACATCGCGCGGGCCCGCGACGACTGGATGGCGCTGGTCGCCGAGCTGGATCCCTCGGGACCGGACGGTGGACCGACCGGTTATGCCGCGGGTGCCACCGGACGCCGGTTCGGCCAGGTCCAGGGCTACGCGAGCGGGCCGCTGCGGGCACCGGCGCTACCGGACCTGCGGCTCAAGCCGAGGGCGCGACCCGGCCAGGGCTGACGGAGCGCAGCAGCGGGGGGTGCAGCACAGCGGCCGCCGGGTCCACGCCGGACGCAAGCCGGTAGAGCTCCGCCGGCCGCCCGGGGCCGCCCCCGCCGAGGCGGCCGGTCGGCTCCAGGAAGCCCGGCGTGCCGGTCGCCTTGCGGTGGAAGTTGCGCGCGTCCACCTGCGTGCCCCAGACCGCCTCGTAGACTCCGCGCAGCTCCGCGACCGTGAACTCGGGCGGGCAGAACGCTGCGGCGAGGGGTGAGTACTCGATCTTCGCCCGGGCGCGCTCGACGCCGTCGGCCAGGATCTGGTCGTGGTCGAAGGCGAGCGGTTTGCCCTCCTCGATCACCGGGACCCAGCGCGCCTCGGCCGCGTCGCCACCGGCCGCCGGGAGCCCGAAGGCGGGGGCGAGCAGCAGGTAGGCCACGGACAGCACCGGCCCGCGAGGGTCTCGGCCGAGCGGGCCGTAGGTACGCAGCTGCTCCAGGTGCCACGGGCCCGCTCCGGCCGCCTGGGCCGGGACGGTCAGGCCTGTCTCCTCCTCGAGCTCACGCCCCGCGGCCTGTTCCAGGGTCTCGTCGGCCAGAACGAACCCGCCCGGCAGTGCGGCCTGCCCCCGGAACGGCTCCAGGAGCCGGTCGACGACGAGCACGTGCAGCGCTCCGGCACGCACGGTGAGCGCCACGACGTCGACCGTCACGGGGAAGGAGCCCGCCGTGTCGGGTACGTCGGTGCGAGCGGGTGATGTTCGGGCCATGCATCGACCGTACATTCTCGTCACCTTGACGAAAAGCCGAGGGGCCGGTTATCGTCAATTTGACGATAACCCGATGAGAGGTCGACGATGGCAACGATCAAGCGCTACCCCTGGGTCCGCCAGTTCCTGGGCTCACCGAGCGACTACGTGGTTCACCTCAGCAAGGGCCAGGTACGGCACCAGGGTGTGGGACAGGCCTTCTGGTTCCGCCCCGACACGTCGGTGCTCAGCGAGGTGCCCGCCACCGACCAGGAGCTCCCGGTCCTCTTCCACGCGGTCACTCGTGACCAGCAGGACGTGAGCGTGCAGGCGAACGTCACCTACCGGTTCGGTGACCCCGTCCTCGCCTCCCAGCGGCTGGACTTCGGCATCTTCCCCGTCCACGGCGCGGGCCAGGAGGCGAGCGGTCGCCAGCAGGTGGGTGCCATCGTGGGCCAGCTCGCCCAGAGCCTTACCGTCGACCTGATCGCCACGCTGGACCTCGCCGACGCGCTCGCATCCGGCATCGGACGGGTCCGGACGGCGCTCGGCGGGCTCGGCGACGACGCACGCCTGGTCGCGACCGGCATCGAGGTGCTGGGTGTGCGCGTGCTGGCGGTCCGGCCGGAGGGCGACGTGGAGAAGGCGTTGCGCACGCCCGTGCGCGAGCGGCTCCAGTCCGAGGCTGACCGCGCCACCTACGAGCGGCGCGCCGTCGCCGTCGAACGGGAGCGCAAGATCGCCGAGAACGAGCTCGCGAGCCAGATCGAGCTCGCCTCCCGGCGCGAGCAGCTCGTCGCCCAGGAGGGCGCGAACAAGCGCAGGGAGGCCGAGGAGGCCGCGGCGGCCGCCCTGGTGTCGGCCAGGTCCGAAGCCGAGCGGCGCGAGATCGCGGCGGCTGCTCAGGCGGCCTCCTTGCGGCAGCTCGGCGAGGCCGAGGCGGCCAAGGAGGCTGCGCTCATGAAGATCTACGCGAACGTCGGGCGCGACGTGCTCGCGGCGCTCGCCCTGCGCGACGCCGCGGCCCACCTGCCGAACGTGGGCTCGCTGACCGTCACGCCGGATCTGGTGAGCGGGCTGCTGGGTGCGCTGACCGCACCTGCGGCCGGTGCACCGGCGTCGGATGGCGTACCGGCCGCGGAGCGCTGAGGTGGGTCTGCGCACCCGGGCGGTGCTGGTGCACCGCCGCACCGAGCTCGACGAGCTGCTCGACCGGCACGCCACACGTGGCCAGGCGGAGTTCTTCCTCCGCACCCGCGGCCGCACCCTGGCGGATGTCGAGGCCCGGCACGAGGCCGCGGCGTCGGCCCGCCGGGCGGTCGCGGCGAGCGTGCCGTCCGACTGGGCTCTCGCGGAGGTGGAGCGCGCCGACCTGGACCGTTTCCTCTTCGCGCCGGAGGACGTCGTGCTGGTGGTGGGCCAGGACGGCCTGGTCGCCAACGCGGCCAAGTACCTGGACCGGCAGCTCGTGATCGGCGTGAACCCGGAGCCGGAGGCCATCCTCGGCGTCCTGGTACGGCACGACGTCGACGGGGTCGCGGACATCATCGCCGGCCTGGCGGACCCGCAGGGCAGGGCCGGGGATCCGCCGCCCGTCGTGCGGTGCGACGAGCTCACGATGGCGCGCGCACGGCTCGACGACGGCCAGGAGCTGCGCGCAGTCAACGAGCTGTTCCTGGGGCACGTGAGCCATCAGTCGGCGCGCTACGTGCTGGCCGTCGGTGGGGGCGCGGAGCGGCAGTCGTCGTCGGGCCTGATCGTGAGCACGGGCACCGGCGCGACCGGGTGGTCCGCCTCGATCGCGCACGATCGTGGCGGACGACGGCTGCCCGCACCCACCGAGCAGGCGCTGGCCTGGTTCGTCCGGGAGGCCTGGCCGTCGCCCGCGACCGGCGTCACGATGACGGAGGGCACGCTCGGGGAGGACGGCGAGCTCGTGGTCACCGTCCAGTCCGACCGGCTCGTCGTGTTCGGGGACGGGATGGAGAGCGACCGGCTCGAGGTGTCGTGGGGACAGGAGGTCCGGATCGGGGTCGCGGAGCGACGGCTCCGGCTCGTGTGAGACCGGGGCGCTCGGCGCCGCCGTGGCTGACCGGCCGCGGCGGCCCGAGCGCCTCAGCCGTCGATGTCGTACCGGAGCATGAACTCACCGGCGTCGAGCACCACGTAGCTGACCTCGACCGGCGTGCCGTCCTCGGTGAACGCGGTGCGCGTGACCGACAGCACCGGCGTGCCGGGCTCGATCCGCAGCTCCTCGATCTCCTCGATGGTCGGCATCCGGCCCACGACGTCCTCGCGGAACCGCACCGGCGCGTGCCCTGCCTCGGTGAGGCGTGCGTGGGTTCCGCCCGGCCCGACCTCCTGGGCAGCGATAGGCGTTCTGGCAGCTATCGACGCGGGCAGGTACGACGTCGCGAACAGCACGGGCTTGCGCTCGCGCAGGTGCAGCCGCTCGCGCACGGTCACCTTGTCGCCGTCGGCGAGCCCGAGCGTCGCCCGCACCTTCTCGGGCGCTTCTGCCTCCGCGGTGACGGCGAGCGTGCGGACGGTGAGCCCGGCGCCGGTCTCGTCGATCTCGGCGGTGACCGTGGAGCTGCCGTCGGCCTTGCCGCCGGTGGTGTCCCGCACGATCGGCTCGAAGGCGCGGACGAAGACGCCGGAGCCGTGCCGGGTCACGGTCAGCCCCTCGTCCTTGAGCATCGACAGGCCGTGGCGCGCGGTCATGCGCGCCACGCCGTAGTTCGACATGAGCGCTGCTTCGCTCGGAAGGCGATCGCCCGGTTTGTAGGTCCCGGAGCGGATCGCGGCACGAAGATCCTTGGCGATGCTTGCGGCAGTCACACGTCCCTCTCTAGACACGGAACCCACCTAACCCGCAGCCAGTGCGTATACGCAACTTTTCCGCGTAGCGGTTGCGGTGCCCAGTTCGCGCCCAATAGGCTGTCTATGCGCCTAGAGGTAGGCGCGGAGAGGTGGGAAAGATGGCGACGAAAGCGGGCAGCCTGGCCGATTCTGCGGCCGGTGCGGCGGACCTGCTGGCGGAAGTGGGCGACGCGCGGATCAAGTGGGTAGAGGTGTTTCGCGACCATCTGGTCGTGCACCCGGCACGGCTGGCCGAGGGGGCGGAGATCGCGGCCCAGCTCGGGATCACCGTCGCCACCGACTACCCGGCCACCAAGCCGGGCTTCACCGTGTGGACGGGCCGTTGGAACGGCATGGAGATGTTCGTCTACGCCGAGCTGCGAGGGACCGCGCGGTCGATCCGGGCGTGGCCGACGTGACGGGCGGCTCCTGCGACGCGGACCCGGGCGCCGACCACTGCCCGACGCCGGGGGCGCACCTCGCGGAGCTCGTCGGGGTCACCGCGCTGATCGCGCACATCTTCGACATCCACACCCTGGACGTCCGGGCGGGCGTCGACCACCTCGATCTCGAGGACGACGTGGTGGGCGTGCTGACCGTCGACGTCGTCGCCGCACGGGTGCCCGACGCCGTACGGCTCGCGAAGATGCTCCACCTGGCCGAGCGCCACGGGCATCACGAGAGCCAGGGCCCGCAGGTGTGGCGGTGCTGGAGCGGCTGGGTCCCGGCCGCCGAACGCGGGCTGGCGGTCTCGCTGCACCTGACCGCGCCGGTGCGGGGCTGAGTCCAGCCCCCAAGAACGGGCACCGCAGGCCCGACGGTGGGTCCGGCCTGCGGTGCTCCTGCACGGAGCGGGTGAACCGGCGAAGCTCTTCGGCCCGGCGTTGTCCCGCGTTCACCCCGACCGGGCAGGCTGGGGCGATGAGGTCTCGCCCATCGCCGTCGGCGCAGCGTCGCCGAGAACGTTCCGGTATGAGCTCGGCAGCCCGGCTCCCTGTGGCCTGGCTCCCGACCGTCGTCCTGGTCGCCGGCCTGATGACGGCCTGCGCGGGGGCGCCGTCCGATCCGCCGGGCACGCTGCCTGCCATGCCGGACGGTGTGACGGTCCCGGAGGAGTACGCCTTCGGCGACGACACCGCCGCCCGGGACCTGCGCGCGACGGACCCGGTCTACTACGCGCTCGCCGAGCAGGTCGACAGGGACCGTCTGCGCACCCTCCCGCTGGTCCTGGAGACCGCGGTGGACGTGGCGGACGTGCGGGTCGCCTACGACGACGAGCTCGCGGGCGCCCGCGGGTGGGACGCGCTACCTCTGCAGCCGGGGGACGACGCGTGGGCGCAGGGCTGGCTGAGCCCCGACGGGGAGGACGCGTTCGCTCTGGTCGGCCTCGAACCCGCGCCGGGCGAGACGCACGTGTCCCTGACCGTCCTGACGACGCTGCCGGACGAGTCGTCCGGCTGAGCGGGTCAGCTCGGGTCCGGCGGGATCCGGTAGACGGAGACGTGTGAGCGCGACTCGGCGGTGAACTCAGCGCCGTCCCAGTCCGCGTGCCTGCTCTCCAGCTCGAATCCGGCCAGCTGGGCCATGAGGTCGAGCTCGGCGGGCCAGACGTAACGGTGTGGGCTGCGGAACAGCTCTGCCTGCTTGGTGTCGTCGAACCGGAAGTGATGGGACACGACGTGCTGGCGCAGCACGTCGTAGGTGTCGAGCGCGATGTAGCCGGGCTCGGACCGAAAGACGGTAGCCGTCGGGCCAGGGGGCAGCCTGCGCAGGTCGGGCACCCAGAGCTCCACCACGAAGCGGCCACCGGGAGCGAGGTGCCGCGCGGCGTTGCGGAAGCACTCGACCTGCTCGGCCTGCGTGAGCGGCAAGGAGATCGCGTTGTAGACGACGTAGACGAGGGTGTACTCGCCCGGGGCCGTCGTCGTCACCATGTCACCGATGACCACGGGGATCGTCGCCTCGTCGACCTTGGTGCGCAGCTGTTCCACCATGTGCGGTGACAGTTCGATGCCGGTGACCGGGACTCCTCGCGCGGCGAGCGGAACGGCCACCCGGCCAGTTCCGATGGCGAGCTCGAGTGCCGGTCCGCCCGCCGCCAGCCGCGCAAGCCGTGCCACCGTCGGGCCCAGGACCTCGGGTGCGAACATGTCGGTTCCGGGCGTGTCGTAGTGCTGGGCGACCTCTGCGTCCCAGACATCCTCTTGCCTCATCCGGCAACAGTCGCCGCTGACCGCAGGCCTGTCCAGGTGATACCTGCTCAGCCTGGGATCCTCGGGAAACAACTCCGCCCCAGGTCAGGAAACATCCTCTGGCCTGGGGCGGAACCTGTGGAGCGGGTGACGGGAATCGAACCCGCGCTATCAGCTTGGGAAGCTGAAGTTCTACCATTGAACTACACCCGCATCGTCCGGTTCTGCCCGGGTATCTGCTGTTTCAGAATCCCGCTAGGGTTCCGCAACAGCGCCCGTGAACCTGGCGCGCGACCTGATCATACCCAACCTCGCCCGGATGCCCGAACCGGATTCGGAGCGAGTGTCGCCGAGCAGCCGGAGCAGTCGTGAGCGAGCATCCCAGCGAGAAGCCCACCGAGCCGATCTACCAGGAGACGAAGCGGTTGCCCCCGCGTCCGCCGAGCAGGCCGACGCCCCCTCCGCCACCGCCCGGTGCGACGCGCGCCATGAAGGCGCCGAAGACCCCTGCGGGCCCTGTCAGATCGCCGTCGGGCGCGGCCCCGGCGAACTATCAGCAGCAGTACGACTACGACCGGCCCACGCCGCCCGCTGAGCACGTACCGGGACGCAAGTCCCGCATCACCGCGGGCCTGCTCGGGATCCTGCTCGGCGTGGTGGGGGCGCACCGGTTCTACCTCGGGTACAAGGGCCTTGGCTGGATCATGCTGCTCATCACCGCGGTATCGCTGGGGAACGCGTGGTTCGTGCCGGCGATCTGGGGTGGCATCGAAGGAATCCTCTACCTCGTGATGCGGAAGGGCTACTGGTCGGTGGACGCGAAGCACAAGCCTCTGCAGTGGTGACGGGGGCCCAGTACCGTGTCGGGGTGCTCCTCTCCGACCGTGACATCCGTGCCGAGCTCGAGGCCGACCGTGTGGTCCTCGACCCGTACGACCCGTCGATGCTGCAGCCGTCGAGCATCGACGTGCGCCTCGACAAGTACTTCCGGCTCTTCGACAACCACAAGTACCCGTTCATCGACCCCGCGACCGACCAGCCGGAGCTGACCCGCCTGGTGGAGGCGGACAACGACGAGGCGTTCGTGCTGCACCCGGGTGAGTTCGTCCTCGGCAGCACCTACGAGGCGGTCACCCTGCCCGACGACGTCGCCGCCCGCCTCGAGGGCAAGTCCTCCCTGGGGCGGCTCGGCCTGCTGACCCACTCGACCGCCGGATTCATCGACCCAGGGTTCAGCGGGCACGTGACACTGGAGCTCAGCAACGTAGCGACGCTGCCGATCAAGCTGTGGCCCGGCATGAAGATCGGGCAGATGTGCTTCTTCCGGCTGTCGTCGGCGTCGGAGCACCCGTACGGATCGGATCTGTACGGCTCCCGCTACCAGGGTCAACGCGGCCCGACGGCGTCCCGCTCCTCGAAGAACTTCCACCGCACCGAGGTCTGACCGCCGGGGCCGGGCACCGCCGCCGAGGGCGCGCGCCGAGCGGTAGGCTCCCGGGTGCCCGGCGCGGACCGGGCACCCACCCGGACGTCAGAAGGGACCCCGATGGCCGCTCCCCAGCTTCCGCTCCTGCCGCGCACGGTTGCGCAGGCGCACCAGGCACGGCACGTGCTGACAGTGCCTGGCGACGTGGAGCTGGACGAGATCGAGGTCCTCGCCCTCTCTCGCTTCTCCGCCACCCGCTGGGACGTGGTGCCCGCGGGCATCCTCCCCGGCAACGTGGCGGGTGCACCGCAGGTGCGTCGCGCACAGGGCAAGGAGGTCGGCGTGCTGCGGGTCTCGCGGCACGCGGTGATGAACGGCCCGTACCAGCCCGTGGGTGAGGGTTTCGATCTCGGCGTCCCGCCGGGGGCCGAGATGGCCTTCGACATCGTCTGCCACCGGGAGCGCGGCGAGGTGCCGTTCCCGGCGGGCGACCGCGACGGCATCGGACGGGCCTTCGCGGCCGGTATGCCGGAGCGCGAGGAGCGCCGCCTGGTCGAGTGGCTCGTCTCGGTCGCGCGGCGGCTGGGCGGCTCCCTGCGCCTGGACGTGGGCGGCCTCTGGGACGCCCCCGGTGGCCCGACGGCGAAGCCCGGCGCCGGCGTGGTGCTCACCCCCGACGCCGGCGCGGCCATCGACATGACGGTCTACTCCGACGTCTGGCTCGACCCGCAGGCCGCGCTCACAATCCTGCAGAAG
This sequence comes from Promicromonospora sp. NPDC050249, assembly GCF_040656015.1. Taxonomy (NCBI): domain Bacteria; kingdom Bacillati; phylum Actinomycetota; class Actinomycetes; order Micrococcales; family Promicromonosporaceae; genus Promicromonospora; species Promicromonospora sp. NPDC050249. Next base: position 98,306 of record NZ_JBFAKY010000021.1, read on the forward strand.
GTGCACCCGCGCGCCCGCCTCCACATGGAGGGCAAGGAGTGGGGTGGCCCGCCCCGGGGCATCGCCGACAAGCCGCTCTACCCCGGCGACCCCCTGGACCCCGAGCTGCGCAAGAGGCTGCACGCGGCCGCCGACGACTACGACATCAAGGCCCTCACGGGTCCGCGGGTCCTCGACGGGTACGGGCTGATCGTGGACCTCGACGTCGACGGGATCGTCGCGGTGGAGATCTCCGGCGAGGAGAAGCTGCCGCGCCTGCTGCGCGGCCTGCCGTGGGCCGAGCAGGGCGCCGTGCGCTACTGGGTGCACTGGGAGCCGCAGGACCTCGTCGAGTCGCAGCGCGAGTTCCCGTCCATGGAGCTACGAGTCGCGCGGAAGCGCGCGGCGGAGCTGGTTGCCCGGCTCGCCGGCGCCGTCCACGCCGCCGCGGGAGGCGAGATCGCCGACGAGGATGGCTTTCTGGTAGACCCCTCCGACCTCTGAGTGCCCGCCCTTGACCCGCCCTGCCGGTCCCACTAGGAGACCGGCAGGGCGAACGCGTCAGGACCGGCGAGTCAGAGGTACTGGCCGGGCGTCCGGCGCTCGCCGCCGGGCTCCTCGTCCTGCGCGCCGGGCATGCCAGGGCCGCCGGGGCCGAACGCCCCCGAGCCGGGCGGCAGCGCACGGCGCATCTGCGAGAGCTGCGCCTGGGCCGCCATCTGCTGCGCGACGAGCGCCGTCTGGATGCCGTGGAACAGGCCCTCGAGCCACCCCACCAGCTGCGCCTGCGCCACCCGGAGCTCGGCGTCGGACGGCGCGGAGTCGTCCGAGAACGGCAGCGTGATGCGGTGCAGCTCGTCGACGAGGTCAGGGGACAGGCCGTCCTCGAGCTCACGGATCGAGCGCTCGTGGATCTCGGCAAGGCGGGTCCTGGCGGCTTCGTCCAGCGGTGCGTCGCGGACCTCGTCGAGCAGCCGCTTGACCATGCCGCCGATGCGCATGACCTTTGCCGGTTCCTCGACCTGACCGACGACGGCCTCTGCCTCGTCGATCGCGTCCTCTGCGGCGCCCTCTGGCTTGCGTCCCGGCGGCACCGCGGCGCCGTCGGGCGTCACCACCTGGGCGTGCACGGTGGGCGCTTCTTCGCGACGGTCGTCGCGCAGTTCGTCTGTCTGGGGGATGGCTCGCTCGTCGGTCATGAGTCCAGTCTTGCCCGGATTGCCTGTCGTCCGCATGGCAGCATCTTGGCGCGGCCGAAATTGTCGACCATGCCTATATATAGGCACGCGATGATCAGGGCACCAGGAGAACCTTGCCGAACGCCTCCCCTGACTCCAGCAGGTCGTGCGCGGACTGCGCCTCCGCGAACGGGATGCGGGCATGCACCACCGGCCGTACGCGCCCGTCCGCTACCAGCGGCCAGACGTGTTGTTCGGTATCGGCGACGATGCGCGCCTTCTCGTCCGCGGGACGGGACCTGAGCAGCGTTCCGGTGACCGTCCCGCGCCGGGCCAGGAGGTCGCTGAGGTCGAGCTCGCCCCGGCGCCCCTTTTGCATGCCGATGACCACCAGGCGCCCGCCCCTGGCCAGTGCCCGGACGTTGTCGCCGAGCGCGCCGCCGCCGAGCAGGTCGAGCACCACGTCGGCACCGCGGTCGTCGGTCGCCCGCCGGATCTCGTCGGCGAAGTCCTGCTCCCGATGATCGATGACCAGGTCCGCCCCGAGCTCGGCGCAGCGGGCGGCGCGCTCCGGCCCGCCCGCCGTCGCGGCCACGTGTGCGCCGAGCGCCCGGGCGACCTGGATCGCGAGGCTGCCGATGCCGCCCGAACCGCCGTGGACGAGTACCCACTCCCCGGCGCGCAGCCGTCCGACGTCGACGAGGTTGTTCCAGACCGTGCACGCCGCCTCGGGAAGTGCCGCCGCATCGACCAGGTCGACGCCGTCGGGCACCGGGAGCACCTGCGACTCGCGGACCGCGACTTCCTCGGCATAACCGCCGCCCTCGAGCAGCGCAACCACACGGTCACCGGCGCGCCATCGCGACACGCCGGGGCCGACACGCTTCACAATTCCCGATATCTCAAGACCCGGCCAGTCGGGCGCACCCGGCGGAGGGGGGTAGTATCCGGCGCGTTGGAGCAGGTCAGCACGGTTCACGCCGGCTGCAGCGACGGTGATCACCACGTCCCTTTGGCCAGCAATCGGGGGATTCAGGGATGAAAGGGAGAGTTTCCCTGATGGGCCCGGTCCAGATATCGTGACGGCTCGCACATCGATGAAGCCTACTTCCGTGTGGCCTCACGAAGGTCGCCAGCGGAAACCGGGTGCCGGTAACTTGTACGCAGCACCGAGGGATGCTCGGCGGGCAGACGCACGCCACCCCCTTCCGGATCAGTGATGGAGAGAGGTACGCATGTTCCGCAGGTTGGGAGTGCGCGGGAAAGTTCTTGCGACACTGGTCACGCCTGCCATCGTCCTGGTCATCGCAGCGGCGTACATCATCGGCCTGTCTGTGGTCGACGCGATGCGCGCGCAGCAGACGAGCGATCTCGTCGCCGCGCTGGAGTACCAGGACGCGGCAGGCACGACTTTCGCGCAGGAACGGTCGCTCAACATCGTGGCGATGATCGACAACGGTGACTCGGGTGCCCAGGCCAGTCGCGCTCTGCTCCAAGGGACGCCGGAGCTCGACGACAACGGCAAGCCGGTCATCAAGGACGGCGCCCCTGTCTGGGCGGCTCCAGCTGCTCAGGCGCAGACGATCACGGCACTCGACGAGCGCGACGAGGCGCTGCTCGACATCGACATCTCGATGCTGGACCAGCGCGTCAAGACGGCCGTCGCAGAGACCATCGAGGACCGCGCTGCCATCACCGACGTGCAGAAGAAGGTCGCCGCCGGCCGGCTCACCGAGCAAGCGGCGACCGAGGCGTACGGCGGCTACATCGACGGCGCCCTCGAGGTGATGGACGCCATCGCGGACACGTCGGAGGACCGCCAGCTGGGTACCCGGCTCGAGGCGTACCACTCGATGGACCAGCTCATGCTCACGAACACCTACGAGCGCCCTGTCGTCGCCCTGACGCTCGGGATCTTCAACGAGCACCCGCAGGGCGAGGAGGCCTCCCGGTCCCTGGCGCTGCGCGCGGCGGACCTGGTGAACCTGGGTGACCGCGAGTGGGACGAGACGCAGGACCTCTACGACCGCATCCCCGGTGACTACCAGGTCCCCGGCATGGACGGCATCTACGGCACCGTCCGTGACCAGGTGGCGCGCGGTGACCTCGCGTCCATCCAGGCGGCACAGGGCGAGGCGTTCCGCGAGGAGTCGGCCAAGTGGGTCGACGAGGCGCGCATCGTCCGTGACGCCGTCCGCGAGGACGCGTCGGCCTTCGCGCAGGAGCGGGCCGACGTCGCCGCGAACCGCGCGTACCTCACCGGCGGTATCGCGATCGCGGCCCTCGGCTTCTCGATCATCACGGCGCTCGTCATCGCCCGCCGCCTGGTCTCCCCGCTGCGCCGCCTCACCCAGGCCGCCGGCGTCGTCCGTGACCGCCTGCCCACCCTGGTGGAGCAGGTCTCGGTGCCGGGCCAGGGCCCGAGCATCGACCTGGACCCGATCACCGTCGAGTCGTCGGACGAGATCGGCCAGCTGGCCGCCGCGTTCAACGACGTCAACCGGACCACCATCGACGTGGCCCGCGAACAGGCAGCCCTCCGTGGCTCGATCGCCGAGATGTTCGTCAACGTCGCCCGCCGCGACCAGGTGCTCCTGAACCGGCAGCTCGCGTTCCTCGACGACCTCGAGCGTTCCGAGGAGGACCCCTCGACGCTGTCGAACCTGTTCCGCCTCGACCACCTCGCGACCCGGATGCGCCGCAACGCGGAGTCCCTCCTGGTGCTCGCGGGCATCGACTCGGGTCGTCGCGTCCGCCAGCCCATGCCGGTCTCCGACGTCATCCGTACGGCGTCCTCCGAGATCGAGCTGTACGACCGGGTGCGCCTGAACCTCGTCGTCGACCCGATGATGCTGGGCCACAACGCGCTGAACGCGGCGCACCTGCTGGCCGAGCTCCTCGAGAACGCGACGATGTTCTCCGAGCCGCACACCCCGGTCGAGGTCACCACCGCGCGTGACGAGCAGTTCGTCACCGTCGTGGTCCGCGACCACGGCCTCGGGATGAACCCCGGCGAGGTCGCCGAGGCCAACCGCAAGGTTCTCAGCCACGCCGCGTCGGACGCCGTCGGCGCCCAGCGCCTCGGCCTCTACGTGGTCGGTCGTCTGTCCGACCGGCTCGGCGCCCAGGTCGAGTTCGGCGTGGGCGAGGGCGGCACCGGTACCGAGGTGACGGTCCGCTTCCCTGCGGTGCTGTTCATGCCGGACAACGCCATGCCGCTGCCGATGCCCACGGACCCGCTGGAGGCCAACACGCAGGCGGCCGCCTCGCAGTTCAACGGCGGCCTGGCCACCGGCCCGGGCACCGGTGCGATGCGCGGTGCGCCCGCCAACGGCTTCGGCTCGTCCATCTCGGCGGCGTCGCCTGCCACGACCTCGCTCCCGCAGCAGGGCGGCCTGCCGGTCCCGACCGGCACGTCGCAGATCGCCGCTGCCGCCTTCGCGGCGCAGCCGGCGCCCGTCGCGCAGCCGGTCGACCTCAACGCCCTGACGGACGGCACGACGGCGCTCGGCCTGGCCCGCCGTCGTAGCTCGACCGCGGCGCAGCCGATGGCGGAGACGACGCCGACCGGCTCGATAGTCCTGCCCGAGATCCAGACGCCGTCGCTCCCGCAGGAGTACCAGGGTGACGACAACGCGTGGGCACCGCCGTCGAACGTGTCCGAGGGCAGCTCGCTCCCGAGCCGTCAGCGTGCGCCGCAGCCGGAGGAGCCGGTCGCGCCTGTCGCACCGGTCTTCGAGGAGACCACGCCGGTCGCGGTGGACGTCGACCAGCGCAGCGCGCTCTTCTCGAGCTTCCGCTCGCTGAACACGATCGATCCGGTCGACGCCGGTGGGCCGCAGTCGCTGCAGCTCGACCCGGTGACGCAGGACCCGGCCGCGCTGCCGGGGATGTCCGACACCGACGTCATGCGGTTCCCGGCCGCCGGAGGCGCTCAGGCGCCTGCCGCACCGGCACCGGCCCGGAGCTTCGGTGGACCGCCGGCGGGCTTCGGTGGCTCGTTCCAGGGCGAGGACGAGCAGTCGCACGGCTTCGGCGCGGATGCCCAGCAGGGTCCGGACTCGTCCTTCGAGGCGCTGCCCGCGTTCGAGGAGCTCATGGCGGACCTCCCGAGCCGCCGTTCGTCCGGCTCGGGCAGCCAGCAGGGTGCCAAGCCGGCCCAGCAGAAGCGCGGCCTGTTCGGTCGCAGGCCGGGCCAGCCGGCCACCGGGGAGCTGCGTGCCTACCAGCCGCAGGAGCGACCGGCATCGCGTCCGATCCAGACCGTGAGCAGCCCTGCGGCGGACGTGCCGGCGTTCGGTGCGTCGAACGTGGAGACGCAGAGCTTCCAGGCGCAGAACCTGCCACCACAGAACCTGCAGGGGCAGAGCCTGCCGCCGCAGAACTTCCAGGATCTGCAGATGCCGCAGGACTTCCAGGCGCCGTACGTACCGCAGGGCGTTCCAGCCCCGCAGGCGGCGGGTCCGATGACCGGGGCCTTCCCGGTGCAGGCCCCTGCCCCTGCGCAGCCGCAGCAGCCCCTGGCGGACCCGACCTACCAGCGGGGATACCAGGAGGGCTACCAGCGGGCGGTCCAGGAGTCGCTCACGTCGGCGATGCCTGCCCTGCCGAGCGCTCCGGCGGGTGGCACGGTTCCGATGCCCACCCAGGCGCATGCGACCGTTCCGGCTCCGGCCCACGGCAGCAACCCGTTCGTCGACGCGGCGCCGCGTGCAGCGGCACCTGCGCCGGCCCCGGCGCCGGAGCGGGCACCCACCTCGTTCGACTCGGGCCCGGCCACCCAGGCCGTGCCGATGGCGGCCGTGCAGCAGTCCTTCGAGGCCCCGGTTCGCGAGCCGATCCGCGAGTTCAGCGAGCCGTACCCGACCGGTGCCGTGTACGACCCGACGTACGGTTCGCCTGCGCCGCTCGCCAAGCGGGCCGCCGGCACGGACGGCGACGGCAAGGACCCGCTCGACCCGGAGTACGTGCGGGACTCGGTGGAGGCACGGTCGGAGTGGACGGCTTCGGCGGTCCTCTACGAGGAGATGACCAGCCTCCTTCGCCGGGGGGCCTTCCAGGAAGATGATGTGAAGGAGAACGACTCGTACCGTCCGGCAGCTGTCAGCACCGAAGTTGCCAACGGCGGTCTGACTCGCCGCACTCGGGGTGCCTCCGGCACCGGGGCGGATCCCACTGTCGAGCGCCTCTCGGCTCGGATCGACCGCGATCCCGAGCAGCTTCGCTCACGTCTCTCGGCATTCCAGTCGGCCACCGCCCGTGGTCGCTCGGAGTCCGTCGAAGAGGGCGAAACCGAGAACGCGAACGGCAAGAAGGCCGATGGGGACTCGACGTGGGCACCCTCGACCGTGAATCATGTCCCTGACTCAGCGCCGCAGTCGCGGTGACAAGCAAGCGCGTCTGTGGATTCTGACTAGGAGGAACAGAGAGTGACCCTCAGCACCGAAGCAACGAATTTCGGGTGGCTGCTCGACAACTTCGTGCGTACGGTTCCTGGCAGCCGGCACACGCTGGTCGTGTCGGCGGACGGCCTGCTCATGGCGATGTCCGACCAGCTGGACCGGACGAGCGGTGACCAGCTCGCGGCAATCGTTTCGGGTATGTCAAGCCTTACGCGTGGAGCATCTCGTCAGCTCAACGGCGGTAATGTCCGTCAGGCAATCATCGAGATGGACAACGGCTTCCTTTTCCTGATGAATGTCTCGAACGGGTCAGTGCTCGGCGTGGTGGCGGAGGCTACGTGCGACATCGGTCTTATCGGCTACGAGATGGCTCTTCTGGTGTCCCGCACCGAAGCCACGCTCACGCCGCAGCTGATCTCGGAGATGCGTGGCAGCCTCCCGGTCGATGGGCAGACCCGAGCCGCCAGCGTGGGATGAGGACTCGACCATGACGTACGCACCTTTCGGTTCCCAGGGGCAGGGGGACGTCCGTGAGACGTCCACCGTGCGCCCCTACGCGGTCACCGGAGGCCGGGTACGGTCGGAGCTCTCCGACCTGCCGCTTGAGGCCCTCGTTGAGGTTTTGCCAGGCGCTGTCAGCAGTTTTGGGTTGCCACCCGAGAAACGCGCGATCCTCCAGCACGCCGCGCACACTTATGTGTCGATCGCCGAGCTCTCGGCCCTTCTGCGGCTACCCCTGGGTGTCGTCCGGATTCTCGTGGCGGACATGCAGGAGGAAGGGCACGTGACCGTACACACCTCGACACCGGTTAACGTCCACACAGGCCACGGCAGCTCGAACTCGGGCCTGTCGCTGAGCGTCTTGGAGAGTGTTCTGAATGGCATTTCCGCCCTCTGACGGCGGGGCCCGCAGCGGTCCCAACTGGGCCCCGGTGTCGGGTAACGCCGGCACTGCGACCGCTTCCGCCAGCACGCCTGCGCGCCAGAGCGTGCTGGGTGGTGGCGGCGGTGCTCCGGCGCCCACCGCACAGGCGTCCCGTCCGGCGCAGGCGCAGCCTGCTCCGCCGGTGATGCAGCAGGCTCCGGCCGGCAACGCCGGCGCGCAGACCGCTCCCGGTGCTCAGCCCGCGGCCGAGCGCACCGCGCCCACGGTCGTCAAGATCGTGGTCGCCGGTGGCTTCGCCGTCGGCAAGACGACGTTCATCGGCTCGATCTCCGACGTCGAGCCGCTGAACACCGAAGCAGCCATGACCGAGCACTCGGTCGGCGTCGACGACGCCGGTGGCGTCACCGACCGCAAGACCACCACCACGGTGGCCATGGACTTCGGCCGTGTCGAGCTCCCGGGCAACCTGTGGCTGTACCTGTTCGGCACCCCGGGCCAGGACCGCTTCCTCTTCATGTGGGACGACCTGGTGCGCGGCGCGATCGGTGCGGTCGTCCTGGTCGACACCGACCGCCTGGAGCAGTGCTTCCCGGCGATCGACTACTTCGAGTCGCGCAACATCCCGTTCGTCGTGGGCGTCAACTGCTTCGACGGCGTGGCCAAGCACCGGCTCGAGGACGTGCGTGAAGCGCTGCAGATCCCCTCGCACGTGCCGATGCTCTACACGGACGCACGTTCCCGTGCGGCGACCAAGCAGACGCTGATCGCGCTGGTCCAGCTCGCGATGCGTCAGCTCAGGTCCGGCGCTCAGGCGCAGGGCTGAGCAACTCTTCAGCATTCTGCGGACGGCGGGCCACCCGGTGGGCGGCCCGCCGTCGCTGTCTGGCTGGACGTTAGACTGTGTGGCCGCGCCGTTGCTTCCCGATGTTCTTGGGACGTGCGGCGCGAGGAGGGCTGACAGAGCGGCCTAATGTGACAGTCTTGAAAACTGTTGTGCGGCAACGCACCGGGGGTTCGAATCCCTCGCCCTCCGCTGAGGACCGCGAAGTAGAGCGCCTGTCCGGCTTCTGCACGGGTAACCCGAGCAGTAGCCGGACAGGCGCTCTACTTCGTGGTTCTGACGGCTAGCTGATGCCCACGATGGGCAGGCGCAGCGCCGCCGGCGCCGCCTCGGGCACCACGGGGGCCGCGGGGCGTACCGGTTCCACGGGCACGTAGGCCGAACCGAGGGCGGGCCGTGCGTCGGGCTCCCCGGCGTTGGGCCACAGCGCGCAGGCGCGCTCGGCCTGAGCCGTGATGGTGAGCGACGGGTTCACGCCCAGGTTCGCGGTCACCGCCGACCCGTCCATGACGTGCAGGCCGTCGTGGCCGAACACGCGCAGGTAGGGGTCGACGACGCCGCTCCCGGCGTCGGACCCGATCGCGCAGCCGCCGAGGATGTGCGCCGTCAGCGGGATGTTGAACGGGTCGCCGATGGTGCCGCCGGCGATGCCCTCGACGTCGTCGCCGTCGCCCAGCTTGTCGGCCATGCGGCGCACCGCGTCGTGCCCTTCGGGGATCCAGCTGGGGTTCGGTGCACCGGTGCCCTGCCTCGACGTCATGAACCGGCCGAACGGCGAACGCCTGGTGAGCGTGACCAGGGAGTTGTCGTGGGCCTGCATGACGAGCGCGATGACCGTCCGCTCGGACCAGCGGCGCCAGTCCATCAGCACGGGCAGCCACTTCAGGTTCTTGCCCAGCTCGCCGATCCAGCGGGCGAACCGGAACGGCCCGCCGTCGACGAGGATGTGCTGCAGCGCGGCCATGACGTTGGAACCGTGGCCGTAGCGCACGGGTTCGATGTGGGTGCTCTCGTTCGGGTAGAACGACGACGTGATCGCGATGCCGCGTGAGTAGTCCGTGGCGCCGACCTTGTGCGTCATCGCGCCGAGCAGCGCCTCGGAGTTGGTCCGCGTGAGGTGTCCGAGCCGCTCCGACAGCCGCGGCAGCGTGCCGGAGTCCTTCATCGCGTGCAGGAGGCGCTGCGTGCCGAGCGTGCCGGCTCCGAGGACCACCTGCCGCGCGGTGAAGGTGCGCTTGCCCGCCCACTTCTTGCCGGTGCGGTGGGTGCGTACCTCGTAGCCGCCGTCGGGCAGCTGGCGTACGCCGTGGGCGGTGGTGAGCGGGTGCACCTCGGCGCCCGCGCGCTCGGCGAGATAGAGGTAGTTCTTGACCAGGGTGTTCTTGGCACCGTGCCGACAGCCGGTCATGCACTCGCCGCACTCGGTGCAGCCGGTGCGTTCCGGGCCGGCGCCGCCGAAGAACGGGTCGGGGGCGGGCCGCCCAGGGGACGGGTCTTCGGCGCCGCCAGGCCCGAAGTACACGCCTACGCGAGTGGGGCGGAAGGTGTGGCCGACGCCCATGTCCTCGGCCACGCTCCGGATGACCTCGTCGGCGGGGGACCGGCCGTGGTACTGGACGACGCCGAGCATGCGCTCCGCCTGGTCGTAGTACGGCGCGAGCTCGGTCTTCCAGTCGGTGATGTGGGACCACGCAGGGTCCGCGTAGAACGGGTCGAGCGGACGGTAGAGCGTGTTGGCGTAGACCAGGGAGCCACCGCCGACGCCAGCGCCCGTCAGACAGAGCACGTTGCGCAGCAGGCGCACGCGCTGGATCCCGTAGCAGCCCAGTGCCGGCGCCCACAGGAACTGCTTGAGGTGCCAGGAGTTCTGTGCGAACTCGTGGTCCTCGAACCTTCGGCCGGCCTCGAGCACACCCACGCGGTAGCCCTTTTCGGTGAGGCGGAGGGCGGCCACGCTGCCACCGAAGCCCGACCCGATCACCAAGACGTCGTAGTCCATGCCCGCGAATGTACTCGCTATTGACGCTGCGTGAAATACGCGCGCCCTGAGGCGTGGGGCAGCCGTCCGGGTGCTCCACCCGTCTCGGCCGGCAACGTGTTCACATGAAAAAATCGGCGGGATGACGGCGATGCGGGGCCGATCGGGGCGCCGTCGGCCGCTCCGCTTTGCTCAGTTCGCCGTACGGCAGGTAGCCTGGGCCGCGCGGCATGGCCCTGCGTGTACGGGGCCGCCGCGAGGAGACGTCGCATAGTCAGGTCTAGTGCGCCACCCTGCTAAGGTGGTAACGGGGCAACCCGTTCGAGGGTTCAAATCCCTCCGTCTCCGCCAGGAAGGTCCCGGCCGCGCGTGACGCCCGGGGCCTTTTCTGTGGGAGGCTTCGGAACGTCGGTTCAGCTCGCGGACCGAGCTCCGGAGGGTTGTGACGGAGTTCTCCTCGGGAATCGTGGGTTTGAGTTTGGGCCCGCGCCGAACAGGCGGTAATGTTCTCGTCGGTCGGCCGTGTGAACGGCAGGCCGGTAGCAAGTGGTACGACCAGCGCCCGTAGCTCAACGGATAGAGCATCTGACTACGGATCAGAAGGTTGGGGGTTCGAATCCCTTCGGGCGCACATCAGGAACGAAGCCCCGGTCAGCGGAAACACTGACCGGGGCTTCGTCGTTCGTAGGGCACTAATTTTCCCCACGGGTTCCGGTGACAGTGGATTAACCGTTACGCTCGGATCGAGTCAGGCCGCGGCTCATCGGCGCACCAGCGCAGGAGGACTGCATAGATGACCGCTGAGCCTTTGGAGATCGAGCGTGCTCTCACGCTCGGGCTGAACCACGTAGTAGGACGCTACCGCTACGACCTGGCCACGCAAGTGTGGTGGTGGTCGGACGAGACGTTCCAGATCCACGGCTTCGAGCCCGGCGAGGTGGTCGTGACCACGGCTCTCATCCTCGCCCACAAGCATCCCGACGACCGCGCCCGGGTGTCCCGTGTCCTGGCGAATGCCGCAGCGACGGGTAAGCCGTTCAGCAGCGTCCACCGCATCATGGATGCCCGGGGACGCGAGCGGACGCTGACCGTCGTCGGGCAGGGCAGCCGCGATCCTGAGACGCGCCAGGTCGGCGCGCTCGTCGGCTACTTCGTCGATGTGACCGCAGCGGTCAAGGCACATGCGAACGAGATGGCGAACGAGTCGATCCGCGCGTCGTCGGCGACGCGCGCGTCCATCGAGCAGGCCAAGGGAGTCATCGCCTTCGTCCTGAACGTCGACGCGGAAGAGGCGTTCGGGCGGCTGCGCAGCATCTCCAACGACACGAACGTCGCCGTACGGGACGTCGCTCTGCGAATCGTGGAGCTGGCCCGCACCGGAGGCTCGACGGAAGACGTGGTCGCCGCCCTGACAGTGGCGAGGCCCCGCCCGCCTGTCGGTTAGCCGTACGTAGTCCGCATCCCGATCGGGTCACGGTTGTGACCCAGGCCACTCGACTGTTGACCTGGCCTGTGGCTGTCGCTACGTTCACGTGCGGCACACCCGTTCGGAGAGTCGCCAGGGCGGACGTCGGAACTCAACGATGCGTTCCGGCGTCGGCCCTGGGAAGTTCCGGGCGGGCGTGCTGCCCAGGTGACGCACCCCCCCGGTCGCACGTGTGCGAGCTGGAGCGGCCGGAGACCCGGCCGAGGATGCGAAGCGGACGCGCGTGCTGGCAGGGAGGACCTCGGATGAGGGAGATCGTGCACGACGCCGGCACCAGGTCGGGCGAGTTCGTGCAGTCGCTGGAGCGCGGCCTGTCCGTGATCCGTGCGTTCGGCACGGACCGCGCCCGGATGACCTTGAGCGAGGTCGCCCGCGAGGCCGACCTGAGCCGGGCGTCCGCGCGGCGCTTCCTCCACACCCTGGTCGAGCTCGGTTACGTGGTGACCGACGGGCGGGTGTTCGCGCTGCGCCCCCAGGTGCTCGAGCTCGGGTACGCGTACCTGTCGAGCCTGTCGCTGCCGGAGGTGGCGCAGCCCCACCTGGAGCAGCTGGCGGAGGACGTCGGGGAGTCGTCGTCGGTGGCGGTGCTCGACGGCACCGACATCGTGTACGTGGCTCGCGTGGCGACCCACCGCATCATGTCTGCGGCGATCCAGATCGGCACCAGGTTCCCGGCGGTCGCTACGTCGATGGGTCGCGCCGTCCTGGCGCACGTGCCGGACGGCGAACGCGAGGCCCTCCTGGCTGCCGTCACCCTCGCGCCGCTCACCCCGCGGACGATCACGGACAAGGGCGTACTGCGGGCTGAGCTGGCCACCGTCCGGGAGCAAGGCTGGGCGCTCGTCGACCAGGAGCTCGAGGAGGGCCTGCGCTCCGTCGCCGCACCCCTGCGCGACGGGACGGGCCGGGTGGTGGCAGCCGTCAACGTCTCCGCCCCCGTCCGTCGTGGGCCGGTCGAGCACATGGCCACCGAGATCCTCCCTGCGCTGCTCCGAGCGGCCCGCGAGATCGAGGCGGATCTGGCCCGTACCCGGACCTGAGCCCGGCTGCTAGCGTGAGTGTGCGCATATGGAACTTGTGTGCGCACAGCGAACAGACAGGGGTCTGGATCGATGAGACACGCATACGTCTATGACGCGGTGCGCACTCCTTTCGGCCGGTACGGCGGGGCGCTGTCGGCGATCCGCCCGGACGATCTCGCGGCCTTCGTCGTCGGGGAGCAGACGCGCCGGGCGCCCGGCCTGGATCCGGCCCGGATCGACGACGTCATCCTGGGCAACGCGAACGGCGCCGGCGAGGAGAACCGGAACGTGGCGCGCATGGCGGTCCTGCTCGCCGGGCTGCCCCTGACGGTTCCCGGGGCCACCGTGAACCGGCTGTGCGGCTCGTCGCTCGAGGCAGTCGTCCAGGCGGCTCGCGCCGTGGAGTCGGGCGACGCCGACGTGGTCGTCGCGGGCGGGGTCGAGTCGATGAGCCGCGCACCCTGGGTGATGCGCAAACCCGAGCGCGCCTATCCGGCGGGCAACAGCGAGCTCGTCTCGACCACGCTGGGCTGGCGGCTGGTCAACGCGCGGATGCAGCCCGACTGGACCGTCTCCCTCGGCGAGGCCACCGAACGCCTGCGGGAGAAGTACGGCGTCACGCGAGAGCGCCAGGACGAGTTCGCCCTGCGCAGCCACCGGCTGGCGCACGAGGCCTGGGAGGCCGGCCGGTACGACGACCTGGTCACCGCGTACCCCGAGACCGATCTGCTGCGGGACGAACCCGTTCGCCCGGGCAGCACCGTGGAGCAGCTGGCCGCTCTGAAGCCGTCGTTCCGCGCCGAGGGCGGCACCATCACCGCGGGGAACGCCTCGCCGCTGACGGACGGCGCCAGCTCCGCGCTGATCGGCTCGGAGTCCGCGGCCGACCACACCGGCCTCGAACCGCTCGCCCGTATCGCGGGCCGAGCGTCGGTCGCCAACGAGCCCCAGTACTTCGGGTACGCCCCTGTGGAAGCCGTCGACCGCGCGCTGTCGAAGAGCGGTATCGCCTGGGCCGACGTCGGCGCCGTCGAGCTCAACGAGGCGTTCGCCGCTCAGTCGCTCGCCTGCATCGACGCCTGGGGCGTGGACCTGGACATCGTCAACGCATGGGGCGGCGCGACGGCGCTCGGCCATCCGCTCGGCGCCTCGGGCACCCGGATCCTGGGGACGCTCGCGCGCCGGCTCGTCGCGGAGGACCAGCGGTGGGGCGTCGCCGCGATCTGTATCGGCGTGGGACAGGGCATGGCAGTGGTGCTGGAGAACGTGCGAGCCACCGTATGACCGTCCAGCTCGCACGGACCGCCCTGGAAGCGGTGGGCGACGTCGCCGACGGTTCGACGGTGATGATCGGCGGGTTCGGGCCTGCCGGTCAGCCGGTCGAGCTCATCGAGGCACTCCTGGCGCAGGGCGCCGGCGATCTCGTCGTCGTCTCCAACAACGCCGGCAACGGGGAGGACGCTCTGGCTCGGCTCATCCACCTGGGCCGCGTGCGCCGGATCGTGTGCTCGTTCCCCCGGCAGGTGGACTCGTGGCATTTCGACGAGGCCTATCGCGCCGGCCGGATCGAGCTCGAGCTGGTGCCGCAGGGCAACCTCGCCGAGCGGATCCGCGCGGCCGGCGCCGGCCTGGGAGGCTTCTTCACCCCGACCGGCTTCGGGACCCCGCTGGCCGAGGGTAAGGAGACACGCGTGGTCGACGGTGTCCCGATGGTCTTCGAGTCACCGATCCGCGCTGACCTCGCCCTGGTCAAGGCCTTCCGGGCCGACGGCGCCGGCAACCTCGTCTACCGCAAGACGGCCAGGAACTTCGGGCCGGTCATGGCCACGGCCGCGCGACGGACGGTGGCGCAGGTGACGGAGGTGGTCCCGGTCGGAGCTATCGACCCCGAGACGGTGGTGACCCCCGGCATCTACGTCGACGCCGTGGTGGAGATCGACGGCGCGACCACGCTCGCGGGCGCGCAGCCCGCAGAACGAGGAGCCGCATCATGAGCGCGGAGACGGTCGCGGCGGGCTCGCGCGGTACGGCCCCGCTCTCCATGCCGCAGCTCGCGGCCCGCGTGGCCGCGGACATCCGGCCCGGCTCGTACGTGAATCTGGGAATCGGGCTGCCGACGCTGGTGGCTGACCATCTGCCGGCCGACTCCGGCATCACCCTGCACACGGAGAACGGGCTGCTCGGCATGGGGCCGTCGCCGCGGGCGGACCTCGTGGACCCGGAGCTGATCAATGCCGGCAAGGTCCCCGTCACCGAGCTGGCCGGTGCCGCGTACTTCCACCAGGCGGACTCGTTCGCCATGATGCGTGGCGGACACATCGACGTCTGTGTACTGGGTGCCTTCCAGGTGTCGACGTCGGGCGACCTGGCGAACTGGTCGACAGGCAGCCCTGGGGCCGTACCCGCGGTGGGCGGGGCGATGGACCTGGCCGTGGGCGCCAAGCGGAGCGTCGTCATGATGAAGCTGCTGACCAAGGACGGCCGGCCCAAGCTCGTACGCGAGTGCACGCTCCCGCTCACGGGTGTCGGCTGCGTGTCGCGGATCTACAGCGATATCGCGGTGATCGACGTCGGGCCCGCACTCGACGGCGAGGCACGCCTCGTCGAAGCCTTCGGGGTCTCGCAGGGTCAGCTCGAGGAGATGCTGGGGCTGGGACTGGTTTCCAGTCAGAGCTAGCGCGGGCATGGCGTGACGACCGGGTTCGGCGCGATGACGAAATCTGAACCAAAGATTACGTAGACATGGCCGACGAGGTGAGTTCTTGGTCTGGTCACGGCCAATCTGCCGCTCCAGGCTGCGACTGAGGTCGTCCTGCATGGCTGCGGACCCCTCAGACCTGAGATGTTCTTGGAAAAACAGCCGGTGAACAGCGCTTCTGTGTCCGCCGTCACGGGCCTCGGCTTTGACGCACCCCTGGACCTGACGTACTGTTCTGGATGTCAGCCCGACGGGCCGACGGACACGGGGCCGGAAACGGCCCGGGTGGCCGCGCCGGGGCTGGATCCCATCTCTGATGCAGGGCAGTTCAAATTGCCTTGCGGGATATCGGATGTGGATCCTCTCTTGTAGAGCATGCGGGTCCAACAGGACCAGCGAGTTTGCGAGGCGGATTCGGATCTGGTAAGTTAGAGAAGTTGCCCCGGACAGGGAAGCGATCGGAAAGATTGCGGCTCTGACGGTGTGCGTCGGTTGTTTGAGAACTCAACAGTGTGCTTGATAGTCAATGCCAATGTTTTAACCCTTTGCGG
>NZ_JBFAKY010000022.1:0-103328 GCF_040656015.1 Promicromonospora sp. NPDC050249
CCTCCTCCTCTGCGCCCCGGCCCCACCCCACCCAACACACCCCCCCCCCACACCCCCCCCACGGACCGAAGTCACGAGCCGCGCTGTGCAACGGACCGAACTCACCAGCTCGGCGACGGCTACGCGGGACCTCCGTGGCGCGTGCTCAGCTCGCCACGGCGATCCGCCGTCGGGCCGCGGGCAGCCTGCTGACCAGACCGTGGCGCGGGCTGAACAGGTAGACGAGCAGGAACGCGGCCCCCTGGACGAGGACGACGAGCCCGCCCGAGGCGGCGTCGAGCCAGTAGCTGAGGTAGATACCCACCACCGAGCAGGCGGCCGACAGCACGGGGGCGATCACGAGCATGCGCCCGAACCGGTCGGTGAGCAGGTGCGCGGTGGCGCCGGGGATGATCAGCATCGCCACGACCAGGATCACACCGACCACCTGGAGGGCGACGACGGCGGTCAGCGCGAGGAGCCCGAGCAGCAGGGCACCGAGGAACCGGGGCGAGAGCCCTATGGCGTGGGCGTGCATGGGGTCGAACGCGTACAGCGTCAGGTCGCGGCGCTTGAGGACCAGGATCACGAAGGCGATCGTGGCCAGGACGGCGATCTGGACGAGGTCGGGGTTGGAGACGCCGAGGATGTTGCCGAAGATGATGTGGTTCAGGTCGGTGTTGCTCGGCGTGACCGAGATGAGGACGAGGCCGAGCGCGAAGAGGGTCGTGAACACGATCCCTATCGCGGCGTCCTCCTTGATCCGGCTCGTGCCGCGGATCGCGCCGATGAGGGCGACGGCGAGGAACCCGAACACGAGGGCCCCGAGCGCGAACGGCGCACCGAGCACGTAGGCGATCACCACACCGGGCAGGACGGCGTGGGAGACGGCGTCACCCATCAGCGACCAGCCGACCAGGACCAGCCAGCACGAGAGCAGCGCGCAGACGATCGCGGCGATCACCGTCGTCACGAGGGCGCGGACCATGAAGTCGAACTGCAGCGGCTCCAGCAGGAGGTCGAGGAGGCTCATGCGGATCCCTCCCGGTCGAAGTTCCTGTCGCGGTCCCTGTCAAGATCCCTGTCCGAGTCTCTGTCCGAATCTCTGTCGAGCACGTCCAGCCCGAACGCGCGGGCGAGGTTGTCCGGCCGTAGCGCCTCCGCGACCCCGCCGTGGAACAGGACCCGGTGCAGCAGGAGCACCGCCTCGTCCGCGAGCCGGGGGAGGGCGTGCAGGTCGTGGGTGGAGACCAGGACGGTCCGGCCGTCGTCGGCGAGCTCCCTGAGCAGCCGCACGATGGTGGCCTCCGAGCGTTTGTCGACGCCGGCGAAGGGTTCGTCCAGCAGCAGGATCCGGGCGTCCTGCGCGATGCCGCGGGCGACGAACGCACGCTTTCGCTGCCCGCCCGAGAGCTGCCCGATCTGCCGGTCGGCGTAGCCGGTGAGCTCCACCCGCTCGAGAGCCTCGGCGACGGCGGCGTGGTCGGCGTGCCGGGCCCGCCGGGTCGGGCCCTGGCGGCCGTAGCGGCCCATCATGACCACGTCCCGGACGGAGACCGGGAAGGCCCAGTCGACGTCCTCGCTCTGCGGCACGTACCCGACCAGGCCCTGCTTGCGGGCCGCGACCGGGGCGGCGCCGTCGATCAGGACGGTCCCGGTGTCGGGGCGGACCGTCCCCATGATCGCCTTGAACAGCGTCGACTTGCCCGACCCGTTCATGCCGACGAGCCCGGTCACCCGGCCGGGGGCGACGCCGAGGGACACGCCGTCAAGGGCCACCACCTCGCCGTAGCGGACGACGACGTCGGACACCTCGATGGCTGGAGTCTGGTTCGCAGTCGTCACGAGTCGCTCCCGGTGAGGGCGTCGACGATCGTCGTGGTGTCGTACCGGATCAGGTCGAGGTAGGTCGGCACCGGCCCGTCGGCCGCGGAGAGCGAGTCGACGTAGAGCGTGCCGCCGAACGCAGCGCCGGTCGCCTCCACCACCTGCTGCATGGGCTTGTCGGAGACCGTCGACTCGCAGAACACGGCCGGGACGTCGTTGGCCTGGACGAACTCGATGGCCGAGGTGATCTGCTGCGGGGTGGCCTGCTGCTCGGCGTTCACGGGCCAGATGTACTGCTCGGTCAGCCCGGCGTCGCGGGCGAGGTAGGAGAACGCGCCCTCGCAGGTCACCAGCGCCCGCTGGTTCTCAGGCAGCGCCGACAGCCCCGTGACGAGCTCGTCCTGCACCTTCTGCAGCTCCGCCTGGTACGCGGCGCCGTTGGCCTCGAAGTCGGCGGCGTGGGCCGGGTCGAGCTCGGCGAACGCGTCGACCATGTTGTCGACGTAGAGCTGGACGTTCACCGGGCTCATCCACGCGTGCGGGTTCGGCTTGCCCGCGTAGGCGTCCTCCGTGATGTCCAGCGGCTCCACGCCGTCGGACACGACGACGTGCGGCACGTCCACCGACTCCACGAACTGCCCGAACCACGACTCGAGGTTGAGCCCGTTGTCCAGGATCAGGTCGGCCTCGGACGCTTTCGCGATATCGCGCGGCGTCGGCTCGTACCCGTGGATCTCCGCACCGACCTTGGTGATCGACTCCACCCGTAGATGGTCGCCGGCCACGTTCTGCGCGACGTCCGCGAGCACGGTGAACGTGGTCAGTACCACCGGCCGGTCGTCGGACCCCGAACCCTGTGCCGAGGCCGCACAGCCTGACATGGCCCCCGCGGCCACGACCAGGGGGAGCGCGAGGCGGACGGCGGCGGCGCGGCGAGTGCTGGGCATGGCATGACCCTAAAAGTTCGGACACCCGAACACAAGCACGCGCAGGCCCAAACTTCTGCCGAATGTTGCTCTCCGCGCTCCTCGTGCCGACCTCCCGCCTGCCTCGCGCGAACGGTCCGGGCGGAAAGTTAGGTTAACCTCACAACGCCCGCGGGCACAGATCAGGCAGGCCCCGGGATCTCGCCCGAGCCGCGCACGATGAGGCGCGTCGGCACCACGACCTGCCGCGCGGCGCTGGTGTCGCCCTCCAGGTGCGCGAAGAGCCGCTCCGCCGCGAGGCGGCCGATGCGGTCCGGGTCCTGCGCGATGGTCGTCACCGCAGGCTTCATGAGGTCGCCCGTCTCGACATCGTCGAACCCGACCAGGGCGATGTCATTCTCCCGGCCGAGCTGCTGCAGGGCCCGGATGGTGCCGATCGTGATCAGGTTCTGGCTGGAGAAGATCGCGGTCGGCGGATCGGGGAGCGCGAGGAGCGTACGGACGACGGCGGTGGCGCTCGCGTCGTCGTGCAGGCCGAGCACCATCAGGGCGGGGTCTGCGTCGATCCCGGCCGTGGCGAGCTCGGTCAGGTAGCCCTCGCGGCGCAGGCGCGCCGTCTCGATGCGTTCGAGGTCGCCGAGGAACGCGATCCTCCGGTGCCCGTACGAGGCCAGGTGGCGGACGGCGTCGCGTGCGCCGTCGACGTTCCCCGTCACCACGCAGTCGGTCTCGATGCCGTGCGGCGTCCGGTCGACGCACACCAGCGGCGTCCCGCGGTCGACGTGCACCCGCAGGTACGACTGGTCGTCGCGGACCGGCGTGACGATGAACCCGTCGACCCGGCGCCGGGCGAGCGCGGTGACCGCCCGCAGCTCCGCGGCCGGGTCGTCCTCCAGGCTCGCCGCGAGCACCGCGTAGCCGTACTCGGTGGCCACGCGTTCGATCGCGCGGTGCACCTGCGCGGCGAACGGGTTGGCCACGCTGGAGACGAGGAGACCGAGGGTGCGGGAGCGGCCGTCGGACCGGCGCAGGTTGCCTGCCTGCAGGTCCGGCTCGTAGTGCAGGTCGGCCGCGGCGCGGTTGACGCGTTCGGCGGTCGCGGGGGAGACGTTGGGCTCGCCGTTGATGACCCGCGAGACCGTCTTGATGCCGACGCCGGCGACACGCGCCACGTCGCGCATGGTCGGCCGCCGGTGGCGCACCGTCGGCGAGGAATCGTCTGACACCGATGTCATATCTGGGCCGCTCCTTTGCGTTGTTGCCTTGACCCTACCGGGAGTTTCGGTTAGACATGGACCTGACAACGTTGTCGGGCAACCGGCCCCACGAAGGAGTTCGACGGTGAACACACTGACCAATGACCGACCCGCGCTGCGGCGCGGTATCGCGCTGACCGGCGCCATCGCACTCGGGGCGCTCGGCCTCACCGCGTGCGGCGACAGTGACAGCGGTGACAACGGTGTCGGCGTCTCGCTGATCGTCAAGACGACGACGAACCCGTTCTTCGTCGCGATGCAGGACGGCGCGGAGGCCGCCGCCGTCGACCACGACGTGAACCTGACCATGGCCGCGGGCAAGGCGGACGGCGACGAGGAGACCCAGATCCAGGCGATCGAGAACGCGATCGCCCGGGGTGACGCGGGCATCCTCATCACGCCGAACGGCCCGTCCGTCGTGGACGCGCTGAAGAAGGCGCGCGATGCGGGGCTGTACGTGATCGCCCTGGACACGCCGCCGGACCCCGCCGACGCCGTCGACATCACGTTCGCCACCGACAACCGCCAGGCCGGCGTGCTGATCGGCGAGTGGGCCGCCGCCCAGCTGGACGGCGAGAAGGCCACGATCGCCCTGCTCGACCTCTTCGACGACAAGGTCGTCTCGGTCGACTACGACCGCGACCAGGGGTTCCTCGAGGGCATGGGGATCGACGTCGCCGACCCGGCGGTCAACGGCGACGAGGCCCCCACCGGGACCTACAGCGGCGGCGACTACGAGATCGTGGGCAACGAGGCGAGCCAGGGAGCCGAGGACGGCGGGCGCACCGCGATGGAGAACCTGCTCACCAAGAACCCGGACGTCAACGTCGTCTACACGATCAACGAGCCGGCTGCCTACGGCGCGTACCAGGCCCTGGAAGCGGCGGGCCGCGAGAAGGACGTCGTCCTGGTCTCCGTCGACGGCGGCTGCGCGGGCGTCGACAACGTGAAGGAAGGCGTCATCGGCGCCACGAGCCAGCAGTACCCGGTGAAGATGGCCGAGCTGGGCGTCGAGGCGATCGCCGAGCTGGCCGAGTCGGGTACCAAGCCCGAGACCACCGAGGGGCTCGACTTCTTCGACACCGGCGTCGCGCTCGTGACGGACACACCCGCCGACGGCGTCGAGTCCATCGACTCGGCCGCCGCCGCCGACCTCTGCTGGGGCTGACGATGAGCACCTCCACCCTGCCCGCCGCCGCTCACGAACCGGCGCACGAAGCGGCCGCCCAGTTCCTCGACCGCCGGACCCCGCTCGAACGCGCACGCGGCGTGCTGCACCGCTACCCTGCGCTGAGCCCGGCGATCGTGCTCGTCGTGTCCGTGATCGTCTTCGGCCTGCTCAACGACCGGTTCTGGGCGCCGGCGAACCTGTCCCTGATCACGCAGCAGGTGGCGGTGGTGGGCACCCTCGCCGTCGCCCAGACGCTCGTGATCCTCACCGCGGGCATCGACCTGTCGGTCGGCGCGACGATGGTCCTCGCCTCCATGGTCATGGCCCAGATCACGACCGCGGCCGGGGCGTCGCCCGTGGTGGCGCTGCTGCTCGGGCTGGTCGTCGGCCTCGCCGCGGGCGGCCTCAACGGGCTGCTCGTGACCCGCTTCAAGCTGCCTCCGTTCATCGCCACGCTGGGCACGCTCAACATCTACCTCGCGGTCACGCTCCTGTACTCGCACGGGGCCACCGTGCGCGGCGGCGACATGCCCGCGGCCCTGACGTGGACGGGAACCACCTTCCCGGTGTTCGGCGTGCGGATCTCCACCGGCGTGATCCTCATGCTCGCCGCCTACCTCGTGGTGGCGTTCGTGCTCTCGCGCACCGCGTGGGGTACGCACGTCTACGCCGTCGGCGACGACCGTGACGCCGCCCGGCTGTCGGGCATCAGCGTCCACCGCGTGCTGGTCAGCGTGTACCTCGCCGCCGGGGCGATCCTGGCGCTCGCCGCCTGGATCCAGATCGGGCGGGCCAACGCCGCGAGCCCCAACGTCGGCATCGACATGAACCTCGACTCGATCACCGCCGTCGTCATCGGCGGGACGAGCCTGTTCGGCGGCCGGGGCACGGTCTGGGGCACCCTGCTCGGCGCGCTGATCGTCGGGGTGTTCCGCAACGGGCTGTCGCTCGCCGGGCTCGACGTGCTCTACCAGACCCTCGCCGTGGGCATCCTCGTGATCGTCGCGGTCTCCCTCGACCAGTGGATCAGGAAGGTGCGCAAGTGACGACCACCGACGCTGACGCGGCCCCCGACACGACAAGCACAGCGGCCGGCGGGCCGCCCGCGGACGAGCGGAAGCCCGTCCTCCAGGCCCGCGGCCTCGTCAAGACCTTCGGCCATGTGGTCGGGCTCGACGGCGTGGACATCGAGCTCTACCGCGGCGAGGTGCTCGCGATCATCGGCGACAACGGCGCCGGCAAGTCGACGCTCGTCAAGTGCCTGACCGGCGCCGAGGTCCCCGACCGGGGCGAGGTCCTCCTCGACGGCGAGCCGGTGCACTTCAAGCGGCCGCAGGACGCGCGGGCGGCCGGGATCGAGACCGTCTACCAGACGCTCGCCGTCGCCCCGTCGCTCGATGTCGCCGCGAACCTGTTCCTCGGCCGCGAGGTGCGGCGCAAGGGCCCGCTCGGCTCGGTGCTGCGCATGACCGACCGCGCGGGGATGCGGGACCGGGCCCGTCGTGAGCTGCGCGATCTCGGCATCTCGACGCTGCAGGACGTGACGGTTCCCGTCGAGAACCTGTCCGGCGGGCAGCGTCAGGCGGTCGCCGTCGCGCGGGCAGCGGCCTTCGGCTCGAAGGTCGTCGTCCTCGACGAGCCGACGGCGGCCCTCGGCGTCCGTGAGTCGGGTCAGGTGCTGGAGCTGGTGCGCACCCTGCGCGACAAGGGTGTGCCGGTGATCATCATCAGCCACAACATGCCGCAGGTCTTCGAGGTCGCGGACCGGATCCACATCCAGCGGCTCGGCAGGCGTGCGGCGACGATCACGCCGCAGTCGCACACGATGACCGAGGCGGTGGCGATCATGACGGGCGCCGCGGAGGGCTGACGGCGTGGCCCGGGGGCGGTGGCCGGACGTGCGGCCACCGCCCCCGGGCCACGCCCGTGCGGACCGGAGTCGTGGCTCACACCGCGGCGGTGTCCGTGGCCGGGACTTCCGTGGCGGGGATGTCCGTGGTCGTGGCGAGCTGACGGCCGGCCGCGAACTCGTCGGCCAGGCCCTGGAGGCGGGCGTCCGCCAGGGACACGGAGTCCGAGCCGAGCAGCTGGTGCAGCGGCGCGTCGCCGGTGGTCGCGACGGTGATGATCGCCGTAGCGGCCTTCGCGGGGTCGCCGAGCTGTGTCCCCGGCATGTCCAGGTGCTGCTCGACCATCTCGCGGACGGCGGGGTATGCGTCGCTGGTCGACGCGGGCAGGCCGAGCGAGACCGGGCGCAGGAAGTCCGTGCGCATGTAGCCCGGCTCGACGGTGTTCACCCGGATGCCGTAGCCCGCGACCTCCGTGGCCAGGGACTCCGAGATCGCCTCGAGGGCGAACTTGCCGGCGCCGTACAGGCCCCAGCCGGGGAACGGGACCAGCCCGACGATCGACGACACGTTGATGATGTGGCCGCTGCGGTTCGCACGGAAGCCCGGCAGCACAGCGCGCAGCACGTTCCAGACGCCGAAGACCTGGACGTCGAACATCGTGCGGGCGTCGGCGTCGGAGACCTCCTCGACGGCGGCGAGGTAGCCGTACCCGGCGTTGTTCACGACGACGTCAAGGGTGCCGAAGCGCTCGGTGGTGGCGGCGACCGCCTGCGCCACCTGGCTCTCGTCGGCGAGGTCGACCGTCAGGGGCAGCAGCCGGGACGTGTTGGTGCCCTCGAGGGCGCTGGTCAGACGCTCCGTGGAGCGGGTGGTCGCCGCGACGTTGTCGCCGCGCCGGAGCAGCTGCCGGACGAGCTCGAGCCCGAGGCCGCGCGAGGCGCCGGTGACGAACCAGGTGGCGGGTCGGTCGGTGGGGTAGGTCATGGTGATCTGGTCTCCTCAGGAGTCGGGTGGTGAATCGAGGCGGGATACGCCGGCTCGGTGTGCCGGCACCTCAAGACTCCGTCCGGGAAGGCCGCTCCAGGCCGTCATAGCTGGCCCCCCTCGTCCTGGACCGGCCGTGACCAGGACTCAGCGGTCCACCCAGGACAGGTGCGCCGGGGCGAGCCGGTGCCCAGAATGAAGGCATGTCGGAGAAGAACACGGAGCTGTCGGACTTCCTGCGCCGGGCGCGTGGACAGGTCGATGCGTCCCGGGCCGGCCTGCCCGCGGACGGCAGGGTGCGCCGGGTGCCGGGCCTGCGCCGCGAGGAGGTCGCGTTCCTGGCCGGCGTCTCCACCGACTACTACGCGCGGCTGGAACAGGGCCGGCGCATCGTGCCGTCGCCGTCGGTGGTCGACGCCATCGGCCGGGCGCTGGGCCTGGACGAGGCGGGACGCGCCCACCTCGCGGACCTGATCGGCCTCGGCACCGCGACGCCGTCACCGCGCACGCGTCCCGTCCAGCGGGTCCGCCCGGGCCTGTACCAGTTGCTCGACGCCCTGGCCGACGTACCGGTGCTGGTGCTGGGACGCCGCGCCGACGTGCTCGCGCAGAACCGGCTGGGCAAGGCGCTCTTCACCGACTTCGAGCGGTTCCCGGCCCCGCGGCGCAACTACGCGCGCTGGATGTTCCTCGACGACGGCGCGCGGTCGCTGTTCGTCGACTGGGAGGAGCAGGCGCGCGTCGCCGCGCAGAGCCTGCGGCTGGAGGCAGGGAACGACCCGGCGGACCGCGCGACGGCGGCGCTGGTCGCCGAGCTGCGGGAGTCCAGTGCCGAGTTCGACAGGTGGTGGGACGAGCACCGGGTCAACCAGCGCACGCACGGGTCCAAGCGGCTGCGGCATCCGCTGGTCGGCGACCTCACGGTCGGGTACGAGACCCTGCAGCTCCCGGGCGACCAGGACACGACGCTGTACGTCTACTCGACCGAGGCGGGCTCTCCGTCGCAGCGGGCACTGAGTCTTCTCGCGAGCTGGTCGCTGACGGGTGAGGATGCCTCGGGGGTCAACGCACCACGGCGGCAGTAGGCTTCCCGACCCGGCCGCGGGCCACTATCGCGGCGGCCGTCCCTGCGACGACGAACAGGGCGGCCAGACCCAGCCAACCCACCGTCCCGTGCTCGATCGCGGTGGCCGTCACGAGCGCGGGGGCGACCATCGACGCGACGGCGTAGCCGGTCTGGCTGAGGCCCTGGTACGCGCCGGCGTGCTGGGGGTCGGCGAGCTCGAACGCCATGCCCCAGCCGCCCGCCTCGCCGAGGATCTCGCCCAGGGAGTGGGCGAGCGCCGCGACCACCAGCAGGGCGCAGGCGGCGGCGAGGTTGCCGTACCCGGCCAGTGCGTACAGGACGCAGGCCGCCGCGAGCAGCCAGGACGCGCGCCGGACGGTGACTCCCGCGTGGCGGACGTCGTGCGTCCCCCGCGACGCGCGCACCTGCAGCGAGGCCACCACCACCGTGTTGAGGACGAGCAGCACCGCGACCATCGCCGTCGGGGCCTCTGTGGTGGCCACCCAGAGCGGGACGCCGACGGTCTGGAGACCGAAGTGCATGGCCACGACGGAGTTGCAGGCCACGGCGGCGACGTACCGGCGGTCCCGCCACGGCGAGGATCCGCGCTGCGGGCCCTGCTCGTCGGTGGGCTGCTCGGTGGCTGCGTGCTGGACCATCCTGGCGGCGAGCTCGGGGACCTGGCGGCCGAGCCGCGCGAGCGGCAGGGCGGCCAGGAGGAGCAGGACGCCGACGGCGAGCATCGCCGTCCGATAGGCGGCAGGGGTGTCCACCAGGAGGGCGGCCGCGGCGGCCACCGTGCCCAGACCGATGAACACGTTGGTGACCACGCGCATGCGGGCGCGGACCTCGACGCGCTCCGGCCCGGTGTACCACCGTGCGAGCATCGCCTGCTTGGACGAGCCGCTCGCCGAGCGCATACCGATGGCGAGGCACGCGACCAGGGTGAACACGACGGCGTCGGACGCGAAGGTGTAGGCGAGCATCGCCAGCCCGTTCAGGCCCGTGGCCCAGGCCTGGACGTGATGGGCGCCGACCCGGTCCGACAGCCACCCGGCCGTGTAGGCGGCCAGTACTCCCACACCACCCGCTATGCCCAAACCGAGGCCCACCGTCGTGGCGCCGAGCCCGATGACGCGCGTGAAGTACAGGGCGCTGACGGTGTAGAAGACGCCGCTGGACAGGGCGAACGCCATGGTGCTGAGGGTCAGGGAGCGCGCGACACGGTCGCTGGGGAAGAAGGTCTGCTGCACGCCCCTTTGTCCGCCGCGCGGGGTACCCGGATCAATTGATGTAGCGTCCGGCTACATGGAACGTCAGCGGTCCGGCGGACTGATCGAGTACGAGCTCGCCGGGATGGACGTCGCTGACGTGCGCTTCGCGGTGTCGCCGCTCACCGAGCTCACCCTGTCCCTGCGCACCTTCCGTGACCCCGGCCGCTACCCGGTGCACCTGCCCTGGCTCCAGCGCACCGAGCGGGCGCGTTCCGCGCTGGACCTGTCGCTGCTGCGGGCGCTGACCAACTCCGTGCTGTGGACGCCCGACTACCTCACGCCCCGGCCGTACAGCCCGCTCACCCGCATCGGGGACGAGCTCGCCGCCGTCGAGAACGTCCACCTCCCACGGATGCTCGACGACCTGCGCGCCGTCCACCCCGACGTGCTGCCCGCGCCGCTGCGCGGCAGCCCCGAGACGGTCCGCGATCGCATCGCGACGGCCCTGCGCACGTACTGGGACACCTGCTTCGAGCCCTGGTGGCCGCGCATGCGCGCGGTTCTCCAGGCCGACGTCGTCCACCGCGGGCAGGTCATCTCCGCCTACGGGACGGCGGCGATGTTCGCCGACCTCAGCGACCGCGTGCGGCTGGTCGACGGCGTCGTGCGCGTGCGCCTGGGCACCGACGCCCGGTTCCGGCGGCCCACCACCGGCGAAGGCCTCACTCTCGTGCCGACGCTGTTCACCCGCGGGGCGACAGCCCCGATCTCACCGGAGGAACCGCCCGTCGTCATGTACGGCGCGCGCGGCGTCGGGACGCTCTGGCAGGCCGAGCCCCGGCGCGCGCCCGCGGCGCTCGCGGGTCTGGTGGGTGCGCCGCGGGCCGGGCTGCTCACGGTCCTGGCGGCGCCGGCGTCGTCCACCGAGCTGGCGGGCCGGCTCGGGGTGACCACGTCCGCCGTCAACCAGCACCTGCGGGCGCTGCGCGATGCGGGCCTGCTCACCAGTGCGCGGCACGGGCGTTCGGTTCTGTACCTGCGCTCCGAGCTGGGCGACGCCCTGGTCGCAGGTGTCGGTGCTGGTGCAGGCGTCGGCGCGGACGGGGCGAGCTCTCGGGCCTGAGCCCGCTCACTGGAGACGTCTGAGGTCCTGCGCGATCTCGACGGTCAGCTCCACGGCCCGGGCGGCGAGCGGGGAGAGGGTGCGGTGGGCCCGGCGGAGCAGGTAGAGCTCGCGGTGCGCCACGGCCGGGCGCAGCTCGTGGATGCTCAGCGTCTCGTCGGTGGTCGCACCGGCGCCGTGGATGGCCAGCCAGGGGAGGATCGCCGAGCCCAGACCGGCGCGGGTCATCGAGAGCACGGCCTCGTTGCCGCCGGCCCGGAACATGTACTCGGGCCGGACGCCGCTCGCGGCGAGCGCCTCCTCGAGGGCCGGCTGCGCGCAGTCCGGCGGCCAGGCGACCATCGGCGCCCCGTCGAGCGCGGCGAGGTCCACGGGGCCGTCGGGAAAGCGCCCGCGGGCGGCCACGAGGAAGTACGGGTCGTCGAGAAGCTTGACGTACGCGACTCCGGCGTCGTCCTTGCGGACGTCGTAGAAGAGCAGGTCGACCCGTGCGAGGTCGGGGGAGTCGGACTCGTCCTCGGAGAGCCGGATCTCGCAGCCGGGGAACTCGTCGAGGAGCCTGCGGACCAGGACCGGGAGCAGGGTGTTGGACACGCTCTGGAAGGTGCCGATCGTGAGGCGGCCCTCGCCTGCCTTGAACCCTTCGACGGCGGCGTCCAGGGCGTCGGCCCTGGCGAGCAGCTCGGCGGCGTGCACCTGCACCACGCTGCCGAGCGGGGTGAGCTGGACCGGGCGCGGGCCACCCGGCCGGTCGAACACGCGGCCGCCGACGGCGCGCTCGAGGCCGGCGATGTGCTGGCTGACGGTCGACTGGGTGTATCCGAGCCGCGCGGCCGCTCGGCCGAACGACCCCTCGCCGATGACAAAGGCGAAGGTCGCGAGGTGCCGGAGCTCCACGTCGGTCATGGCAGCAAAGGTACATCGCCAGATGCGATCGCCACCATCGTATTTCATCGCTTTTCACGATGGCGGAGCGGTCCTAGCGTTACTGCCATGACCACACACATTCGATCTGCGTTCTGGATCCCGGTCTTCGACGAGCTGGCGGACCCGCGGGTGGTGGCACGGCTCGCGGCCGAGGCCGAGGAGGTCGGCTGGGACGGGTTATTCCTCTGGGACCACGTCGCGTGGGCCGCGCCCGTGCAGCAGGTGGGCGACCCGTGGATCGCCCTCGCCGCGGCGGCGACCGCTACCGAGTCGATACGGCTGGGGCCCATGGTCACGCCGGTCGCCCGCCGTCGGCCCGTGAAGCTGGCCAGGGAGACCGCCTCGCTGGACCAGCTCTCCGGCGGCAGGCTGACCCTCGGCGTCGGGCTGGGCAGCGACGTCTACGGCGCGGAGTTCGTCAGCACCGGGGAGGAGGTCGACGCGCGGGTCCGGGCGGAGCTGCTGGACGAGACGCTGGAGATCCTCACCGCTGCCTGGGCGGGGCTGCCCGTGCACCACCGCGGCAAGCACTACGTGGTCGACGACATCACCTTCCTGCCGACACCCGTGCAGGAGCAGCGGGTGCCGGTCTGGGTCGCGGGCTACGCGGGCCGCGTCAACCCGATGCGCCGCGCGGCGAGGTTCGACGGCTACTTCCCGATCGGCGTCCGGCACCCCGACCAGATAGCCGAGCTGCGCGAGACGATCAGCGGCCTCCGGGCGGACCCCTCGGCGCCCTACGACCTGGTGGTACCGGTCGCGCCCGGTGCGGACCCCGCCGGGTACGCCGCCGCCGGTGCCACCTGGTGCCTGACGGAGCTCGACCCGGAGGAGATGACTCTCGACCACGTACGGGGAGTCCTCCGGGACGGGCCTCCCACCACGTCGCGCAAGGAGGCGGTAGCACGATGAGCACCTTCGTACTGATCCACGGTGGCGGAGACGTCGGCTGGCACTTTCACCGGGTCGAGGCCGAGCTGCGAGCGCGCGGGCACGACGTCGTGGCTCCCGACCTTCCGGCCGACGACGACTCGAAGACCCTGGTGGACTACGCGGACGTCGTCGTGGAGGCCGTCGGCTCGAAGCGGGACGTGGTCGTCGTCGGCCACTCGTTCGGCGCGTTCACCGCACCGCTCGTCGCCGAGCGGCTGCGCGCGGATGCGCTGGTCCTGCTGGCCGGGATGGTCCCGACGCCGGGGGAGTCGCCGGACGACTGGTGGGCGAACACCGGCTACGGGAGCGCGGTGGCGGAGGCGGCCGAGCGGGACGGTGGCCTGACCGGCAGTGCGGACCCGTACGTGAGCTTCTATCACGACGTGCCGCGGGAGATCGCGGAGGAAGCGATGAGCAAGGAGCGTGCGCATCCGTCGAGCGCCGCGTCGGCGGCTCCGTGGCCCCTGGCCGCGTGGCCGGACGTGCCCACCCGGTTCCTGCTGTGCAGCGAGGACCGCTTCTTCCCGCCGGACTTCTTCCGCCGGCTGGTCGCCGACCGCCTGGGCATCGTGCCCGACGAGATCGCCGGCAGCCACTGCGTCGCGCTGGCCCGGCCCGTGGAGCTCGCGGACAGGCTGGAGGCGTACGCCGCCGTCGTGCCGGGATAGCGGGCGGATGCGGCGGATCGGGACGTTCTACCCCTGCAGTGCTCTATCCGCATCTATGCTCTCTCCATGCTGCGTGATCCGGACGAGGGCTCCGCGTTCGTGTTCGATCTGGTCGAGCACGACGAGCCTGACCCGGACCGTCCGCCTGCATCTCTCGGCGCGAACGGCACTGTCGATGTGGCGGCCCCCACTGCCTCGGACGGCGCCGACCTTGAGCCGGCCACGCCGCCCGCGCGCGAGCCGGGTGCCGGGTGGCGGACCGTCCTGACGGCTGCTGCGGTCCTGGCGATCGCGCTCGGGACGGGCATCGCCTCGGACGGCGTGCGGGACGCCGCGCGGATCGAGCGGATGCGCGACTTCGGCGGCGCTGTCGAGGACGTGTCGACGCCGCTGACAGAGCGGTGGGTGTGGGACGGGACCGTCGGCCTCGCCGACCTGGGCTGGGACGCAACCGAGGCGACAGTTCTCGGCGACGTGCTGGCGTTCCAGTCCGGCCGCGATCTGGTCGCGCTGGATCCCGCGACCGGCGAGGAAGCCTGGGTCGTCCCGCTCGGCGACGATCCGGCGTGCGGGCCGACAGGCGTCTCGCCCGAGCAGGGCATGCCGGCCCGTTCGGTATCGGTGATGGTGTGCCTGTACGGCGCCGCCGCGGACCGCGAGGCCGTGACCGTGCGGCCCGACGGCACGGTCTCCGCACCGCGGACGCTCAACCCCTCGGACACGCGCCGGTATGGGCCGGCCCGGCCAGGACCCGACGGAACCGTCCTGCGTGCGACGCGGATCGGGCCGGAGTCAGAGGTGGACCTGGGCGACGCCAGGTGCGAGGACACGGGGGAGTGCAGCGGGACCATCGCCGCCGGACGGGATATCGAGCTCCGGGCCGAGGGTGCCGTCACCGGAGAGGAGCTTTGGACCGTTACCGTCCCGTTCGAGGGGGCGGAGGCCTGGGAGTGCTGGAACGATTCCTGGGAGGGCCAGACGTCGGGCTTCGACGGGGAGGTCCACCCGGACGGGTTCGGCGGGCAGGTCACCGCCGACCTCGTCCGGCTGTACGGGTGCGGCGTCGCGGCCGCCGTCACCCCGGACGGATTGCTGCTGGATCCTGAGTCCGAGCCGGGGGAGGGTCACGTGGAAAGCCTTGTCCTGGGCGGCTACGCGTGGCTGGACCAGAGCGGTCCGGCGCGCACCGTCATCTATGACGATGACGGCGCCGTCATCGTCGACGTCTCCAGCTATGTGCGCGGCCCGGGTGTCGCGGACGGAGCGGGTCCGGACACCTTGCTCGGTACCGACGACATCGGAGGGCGCCTGCTCGCCTACGACGCGGACGGTGCCCCACGCTGGGACGTCGCGGCCCAGGCTCCCGAGCACTCGTTCCTCGCACAGGTGGGCCGGACCGCCGTCGTCACGGCGCAGGGCGAGGACGACGTGCGCGGGCTCGACGTCGACACGGGCACGGAACGGTGGCAGTGGGACACGGGGGCAGCAGGAGACTGGGTGCTCGAGACCTTCACCGACGGCCGGGCCGTACTGCTGCACCTGATCCAGGCCGATTCCGGCATCCCCCGGATGGTGTCGCTCGACGCGGCGTCCGGCGAGATTCTCTGGCAGGAGAGCGACGAGGCCGCCGCGGCCAGGCAGGACGTTGCCACGGCCGAGATGGACGAGAACGCGCCCGCCCCGATCCTCGTCGCGGTGGATGGGCACCTGCTCGAGGTCACCCGCACCGGCGTCCGGGGGTTCGGATGAACCAGGGTGCTGCTCAGGCCGCGGCACCCGTCGTGGACTGTGATCTGCGACGCAGGTGATGGCGCCCTGCGTTCTGGTCGGGCACGGGGCTGGAGTTGGGGTAGTATTTCCGTCGGCCCCAAAGGGCCAAAACCGGTAGTGTCGAGCATGCTCGAAACGACCGCGGGCTGTGGCGCAGCTTGGTAGCGCACTTGACTGGGGGTCAAGGGGTCGCAGGTTCAAATCCTGTCAGCCCGACAGATCGCCCCTCACCTGTTTACGCAGGTGAGGGGCGTTTTTCGTCGCTCAGGGACAGGCGCTCAGTGCACGTTGATCGCGTCCAGCCGGTGCGTCCCCCCGTTCAGGAACACGTTGACGCCCTGGACCGTGCCGACGAGCGCCTGGCACTCCTCCGTCAGCGTGGTCAGGTCGACCACTACCTCACCGGGCTCCTGCACCCAGCCGGCCTGGCCCGTCTCGCACCAGGTCCAGTCGGGACCGAGCTGGAGCGCCACCTTGGTGTCGAAGCCGGTGGTCCCTGCCACATCGAGGCGGAGCTCGGTGCGGCCGGTGAGATCGATGCCGCCGGGCCCGGACAACCAGGCGCCGTCGGTCCCGGCCTCGACGGTCAGGATGCCGCCGGACGCGGTAGCCGTCCCGTTCGACCAGCTGGGCACGGCCCAGCCCTGGTCCCCCGCCTCGAAGTCAGCGATCACGACCGGCTGAAGCGGCGACGGCAGCGCGTCGAACTGGAACAGCATCGCGGTGAGCGCTGACCGCTTCACGGAGTGGCCCACCCCGAACGACGTCGAGGACGGCGCCGGCACCACCCCGGTCTCCACCGCCCACGCGACGGCCTCGGCGGAGGCTGCCGGGACGTCGCTGTACACCGTGGTGACGTCCGTGGCGGGCGAGCCGTAGAGGCGCCAGAACGCCTCGGCGACGGCCAGCTTGGTGGCCCCGGCGCGGGGCGCGGCCGGGGTGGCGACGTCGCCCTCCGGGTCGTACGCCCGCAGGAGGGCAGCGAGCTCTCCCGCCTTGACGGCGCGCGTCGGGTAGAAGCGGCCGCCGCTGTCGCCCCAGCGCACGGCCTCGGCGAGACCCTCCTCTGCGAGCCACTCGATCGCCTCGTACTCGGCCATCGTGCGCGGTGTGTCGCGGAAGACGGGCGGCGGCGCGGTGCCGAGCACGGCCTTCAGGTCGTCGACGACGATCGCGCCGGAGGACGCACCGCCGTCGGTGGCGTTGACATAGACGTTGAACTGGCTGACGTTCTCGAGGTCCTCCTGCGTGATCCGACGGTCGGCGTTGCCGGTGTCCCAGGGCGCCGGGCGCCAGTCCGCGAACGGGATGGTCGCCACGTACGGGGCGTCGCCCGCGAGCGAGGGGTACGCCTCGTACGAGACGCCGCCGGCGACGAGCTGGAGCACGAGCTTGTTGCCCGACGCGTCAGGGTCCACCCAGAGCGAGAAGTCCCAGTTGCCCGACCAGTCGGCGCCGACCTGGCGGCCCACGCCGGTGTACGACTGGTTCGCGAAGTCGTAGGCGAGGCGCATCGCGTTGTCGCCCGACCCGACGGAGCCGCCCGTGGCCGCCCGCTCGAGCGTGATGGTGTTGGCGTTGTACTGCACGTACTCGGCGCGCAGCGCGGTGTCGTCACCGTAGCCCTCGAAGTCGTCCATCATGCCGGGCGGGAAGACGGGCTCGGGGCCGAGCACCACCGCCGACGGCACCGTCATCTCGCCCTCGGCTGTGACGACGCGGAGGATGAGGGCGCGGGTCGAGTTGCCGAGCTCGTCGGCGGGGATCGCCCACTCGCCGGTCCACCACAGCTCGCCCGCCGCGGGCGGGGTGAGCTCGACCTCGCCCGCGGCGCCGCCCACGGTCACGGAGGCGCGCTCGACGTCGACGCCGGAGATCGTGGCGCGGAGCGTCGTCGGCCCGGACGCGACGCGCGAGCCGTCCGACGGCGACGCGAGGTGCGCCACCGGAGCCGCGGCCACGGGCTCGGTGACGGCGTCGAAGGCGCCCTCCACCTCGTCCGCGAAGTACGTGTACGGGTCGGCGTGGAAGGCCTGGAAGTCGGGCAGCATCTCGCCCTCGGTCGGCGTCCACGGCGCGTTCGACCCGCCGAAGTTGGCCCACGTGAGCATCCACGCGCTCCGGGAGGCGCGCGGGTCGGCCTCGATCGCCGCCAGGAGGTCAGTGAACCAGGAGGTGTTGAGGTTCTCGCCGTCGGGCTTCATGCCACCTGTCGGGCCGGTCTCGGTGAAGGCGCTGACCTTGCCGCGCTCGTCGGCGAGGTCGGCGATCATGCCGAGGTCCGCCACGACGGTGGCGAGGCGGGCCGGCGACGCGCCCGAGTCGTCGTAGTAGTCGTAGCCGAGCACGTCGACGAAGTCGTCCCCCGGATAGGTACGCAGGTACGTCTCGGCGTCGCCGCCGAAGGTGCCGTTGGGAGACCAGGAGTAGAGCAGGTTGTCGACGCCCTTGACGTCGCGCAGGTACTCCACGGTGAACCGGAAGAGCTCCTTGAACTCGCCGGGCGTGCCGAACGCGGCGCCCCACCAGAACCACGAGCCGGTGTTCTCGTGCCAGGGCCGGAACACGATAGGGATGTGGTTCCCGTCGGCGTCGCGCGCGTTGTCGGCCGCCAGCGCCACGAGGTCGAGGTACGCGCGCAGCTCGGTGTTGTGGGTGCCGCCGGGGAGGACGGCGCGCAGCGTGTCGCCCGAGGTGTCGTAGAAGTCGCCGCCCGTGACCACGTTCTCCATGTGCATCGACAGGGTGCTGATGCCGCCGAGGTCGTGCGCCTCCCGGATGCCTTGTGCCAGGAGCAGGGCGTTCTCCTCGCGAGGCCCGCCGTAGACGCCGGGCGGGATGTTCCCCTCGATGACGAGGGTGTCGAAGCCGAAGACGGCCGGGTGGTCACCCGTCGCGGCCAGCACGTCCGACGAGACGCCGTCACGCGTGGTGAAGGTCTCGCCGACGTCGGTCGTGTGCTGGTGGCCGAACAGGATGCCCTGACCGCGCACGTCGCGCAGGTATGCGAAGAGGCTTCGGGTCTCGGCGGTCGCATCGGCGTCGACCAGGTCGACGACCGGGTCGGTGATCGGCACCGGCTCAGCCGCGGCGGTGGTCGCGAGCGGCACGCCGAGGCCGGTCACGGCGAGGGCGGCCACGGCGAGGGCGGCCAGCCCCGCGAGCAGCCTGCGTGCGGCCGGGCGAGGGGCACGTGCTCGGGCAGAAGGGCTCAACGCTGAACCTCCGGTCACCTCGCGGACAGGCGCGTCGGCGCCGGCCGCGACTGGGATGGGACCGGCCCAACGTAGCGCCGCGGGCTCGCTCGGGTCAGTGGCTGACGCAGGTCCGAATCGTTTAACTGATCGTTTCAGAATGACCTGTCCACCAAGCAGAACCGCTAACTGATCGCGACGGCCGAGAACGACGCGCCGATGCACCAGGCCTACCACCAGGTGACCTGGCCGGACGACGTCCCCGCCACCGTCATCGTGTCGGAGAAGACACCGTTCGACGGTTTGCCGAAGGACGCCCCTACGCTCACAACAACCCCACGGCGTTCTCGGATCCCACCGGACTGCGCGAAACCTGTGAGACCGGGTGGACCTGCCGCTGAAATCCTGGCGGCGACATCGCTCACGCCAAGCCCAAACAAGCCACCCGTCTGTGTCCACCGGGCCCCGTATGCTTCGCCGGCCGCTGGTGGGCGGGACTCCTTGCTGAGTCTGGACGACCTGGCCTGGTCAGCATGATGTGCGAGTCATCGATGCTCGTCCGTGCGGCGTATCGCGCTCATCGCGGCGGAGGGGAGTGGTTGGCCGATATAGGCGGTGAGCAGGATCATGAGCTGGGTGAGCCCGTCCTCGTCGATCCCGTTGCGACGTGCGAGATTCAGGTAGACGTCGAGCCGGTCGTCGATGATGTGGGACGTGACCAGGGCCGAGATGACGGCGATGCTGCGGTCGCGGTCGGTGAGCGCGTTGCCCTGCCAGCCGAGGCCGCCCGCGGCCTCGTAGGCCTCCGCGGTGTACTCCGGTCCGGCTCGTTCTGTCATGAGTCGTTGGGCCGTGGCCTCGTCGACGCCGAAGTTGAGTGCGAACCGGGCACGTCCGGCACGGGCGCGGACTGTGGACGGCGCGGCGTCGTGCCCGGTCTCGTTCATCATGCCTTGCTCGTGTGGTGGTCCCGCACGAGCAGGGGGATGCCGTCGTACCCTCGTGCATCGTGAGCGGGGACGATCTGCATGTGCTGCGCGAGCGTCGTCACCCGAGCGAGGTCCTGTCGGACCTGCGCTGAGTCGCTGTCAGCGAGCATGCGCATCAGCAGAGGCCGCTGTACGCCGCGTGTGATCCCGTCGAGCTGCCAGGCGAGGTCGCCGATGAAGGCGAAGCGCTGGTCCGGCCGCACCGTGACGAGGACCACGACGGAGCCGGTGGTGTGGCCGGGCGCGGGGACGATCACGACGGAGCCGTCTCCGTGCAGGTCGTGGCTGGCCGGGAACCCCAGGTGGGCCGGGCCGTCGAAGCTGTACCCGCGGAAGTCGTGACCGGCGGCGACCCGCCTGAACACCCGATCGCCGCGGTTGCGGTCCGCGTACCGCAGCTCCTCGTCGGTGACGAGGATCGGTACGTCGAGGGAGTCCAGCCCGCTGACGTGGTCCCAGTGGGAGTGGGTCAGGATCACCCCGGACAGCCGGGTGCGGTTGTAGCCGACGGCGTCCAGCTGCTCGCTGGCCGTCGAGCCGAGATGGTGCGGTGAGCGCCGGAACGAGGGCAGCATCCGGATGTGCTCCTCGGCTTGTGCGCCGAATCCCGCGTCGATGAGCACATCGCCCTCGGGATGCTGCACCAAGACCGCCGTGGCGGCGAACTGACGGCGTTCTCGGAACGACCCTCCCTGGAAGGCCAGGGCGGCAGGGGTCTCGTACGTGCCGGTGGGGAGCTGGAAGATCGCCATCCCCGGCGGTGGGGTGGCGGCCGCGAGGACTCGGGCGACCCCCATATCGTTGTTGGTCATGATGGCCAGTATTGAACCGACTGTACAACAGTGTCAACGGAGTTCAGCAACTCGTAGGATCGAGCCCATGACGAGCGAAACCGCAGAGGTGCTGGACCCGCGCGTCGCCCGGACGCGGCGTGACGTCGTCGAGGCAACCAGCACCTTGCTGCTCGAGGAAGGCTGGGACGCCGTCACGCACGCCGAGGTGGCTCGTCGTGCCAACTACTCCAAGGCCACCGTCTACGCACACTGGCCGACGCGACTCGACCTGATCCGCGCTTCGATCGAGCAGATCTGTGACGTGGCGGACCACCCGGTTCCGACCGGCGACCTGCGGGCCGACCTCCGTGCCGCGCTGGCGGACTTCGCCGACGACCTCACGAGCCGCCACCTCGACCGTCTCCTGGCGGGCGTCGTCGAGCGCGCGCGCGACAACGACGTCGTCGGCGCGCTGCGCACACGGCTGTACGAGACGGGGACCAGCGGGATGCGTGCCATCTTGGCGGCCCACGTCGCACAGCGCGACGTCGAGCCTGCTCTCGCGCTCCTGACGGGGGCCGTTCTCGTGCTGGTCACGTTCGAGGGCAGGCCGGCGACCACCGCGGTGCTGGACGACCTCATCGATCGGGTACTGGCCACTACGACGCCGCGAACGAGCTAGGAAGACAGCCGACGTCCGTGACGGCGTTCTGTTACATGAGCACCTCGTGCCGGGTTCACGGGGTGTCCATGATGATCGAGCTGGAGGCGACCGACATCAAGGTCAACCTCCTCTCGCCGGGGTTCGCGAACACCCCCCTGGTCAACTTCCAGGGGGCGGAGTCGGTCGAGGACGCCTGCCGTGAGGTGGTGCGCGTCGTACGCCTCGGGCCCGACGGACCGAACGGCACCTTCACGCTTTGGAACGGTGTGAACCTCTACTGGTGACCGGTGTCGAGCGGGCCGGACCGGAATCAGGCAACGTCGGTGGC
Organism: Promicromonospora sp. NPDC050249; assembly: GCF_040656015.1. Classification (NCBI taxonomy): domain Bacteria; kingdom Bacillati; phylum Actinomycetota; class Actinomycetes; order Micrococcales; family Promicromonosporaceae; genus Promicromonospora; species Promicromonospora sp. NPDC050249. The sequence goes on from NZ_JBFAKY010000022.1 coordinate 21,643, forward strand.
CGCGAGGTGCGCGAGCCCCTCCGCCACAGAAGATGTTCCGCCGCGATCTCGAAGAGTGGTCGAGTCTGTTTTGGCGGTTGGTTGTGGCCCCCCGTGCGATGCCGCTGTCCTGGTCCATGTCGAGACGCCTTGCCAAGCGGTCGAGGGGTGTGCGCGAGTTTCTCCCGGTGTGCTGCACGGACTCCGCAACACAGGTCCCACTTTGATAACGAATCCATTACATCTATTTGGTTGACAATCATGTGGGCATCTGCCGGTCAGCGAACTCCCTGGATTCGGTCATCCGCGAGGCCTGTTTCGGTCTGGCTGGGTTAGGTGTTTCTCCAGCCGTGTCGCTCCTCGCGAGCCGTTTCGGGTGATCTTTCGAGTGAAGTTCCGGGTGAAAAGTGCCTAGATCCTGCGGCAGGCGGGTCGTACCGGTGCCCGGTGTGCGGCTAATGTGCGCGACGGCAGGGGTTCTGGGGCCGTTCCTGGGGCTCGACTTGATCGTTGAGCGGGGAGCGGTGATGGCTCAGGTGCCCATGGGGAGTCGGCCTTTGGTACGGGACGCGTTGGCGCGTCTCGTACACCGGGCTCGTCGCGTTGTTTCGGCCCGGCCTGCCCGCCCGCGTGGTGCAGCAATCTCGGTGGTGATGGTGCTGCTGGCTACTGCCGTGTTGGGCGAAGGCTCGGCAGTCGCGGCCGAGCAGCAAGATGTTCTGAACCTGGATGCTCCACCGGCGGTAACGGATGTTGCGGCGAACTGCGACGTGCAAGAAGCTGCGGACGTGCAGGCTGCCGGTGTGTTGGCGGACGCGTGTGGAACCTCGGTGACAGTGACCGACTCGCTGACGCCGTGGAGCACGGGCTTCGTCGACGGCGAGTCCGGGGCCGTGATCGTCTCCTCCAGCATGTCAGCGGTTCGGCAGGACTCGGACTGTGATGGCACGTGGGCGCCGGTGGACGTCGAGGTCGGAGCATCGCCCGTGGACGATGCCGCCGATCAAGAGTCGTCCGGGATGTTGCCGGTCACCGGAGGCGTCGAGCCGATCTGGCTCAACCCGGGTGGTGAGGCCGGTGACGGGCTGCCACTGGCGATGATCGGGCCCGAGGGCTCACGGGTGCGGATGTTCTCGCAATCGTTGTCGCTGGTCGAGGCGGCCGCGGCTGTGGTCCTTGAGGAGCGTGTCGAGTACGACTTCGGTCGCGGGGTAACGCTGGTTGTGTCGGTCAACCACGACGGCACGCACGTGACGCCGGTGGTTCGCCTGGCGGACCCGCAGGCGCTGGCTGACCTGACCGATGTGCTGCTCGCGGACTCGCCTGCGGCCGGCGCCGCGTCTACGGCTGCGGCATCCTCGACTGGTGCAGCAGAGTCCGCCGCAGCTGAGACAGCCGGTAGTGACTCGGGAGAGCTGGTTCTAGCGTTCCCGCTGGAGGTCTCCGACGGCCTGAGCGTCGTGCAGCGTGAGGTCGGGTTCGAGATCGTCGACGCGACCGGGGACGTGCGGTTCGAGTCCGGCGCCGCCGTCCAGTGGGACAGCGCCGGCGCCGACCAGCCTCAGGGCGTCGACCAGTTGCAAGCTGAGACCCGCACCGCAGCGATGGATGCCGGCACAGTGGCATCTGACGCCGACGACGGGACGACCGCAGCCGGTGACGGACCTGTGAACCGGGAGTCGGAGCCCCTGCCGGGGGACACCGTGACGCAGATGGACGTCCGGGTGACTGCTGAGGGCTCCAGGGACGTCGTCGAGGTGGTTCCTGATGCAGGAATGCTGACCGATCCCGCCACATCATGGCCGGTTCGGCTCGACCCACGCATCGGTGCAGACCGCCCGTTCCGGTACGGGATGGTGCAGAACTACTCGGGTTGGAAGAACACACCGCACGTCAACTTCGAGGCCTCCGAGGGGATGGGGTACTGCGACCCCAACCTTGATGCCCGGTGTGCGGGCGTCGTCAATGTGCAGCGCCTCTACTTCCAGTTCCAGAACCTGAACAACGGGTCGGGAAACTGGTTGGGACAGCTGGATGCCTCCGACGTGATCGGTGCAGGTTTTCGACCGGTGGGCGACCACCAGGTCGACTGCTCGAACCGGCAGGTGAACGCGCACATGACGGACATGATCGACGCGGGTCTGGTGTGGGACTCGCAGCCCGCGGTGTGGTCTCTGCAGGACTACCGGTCCGTGACACATCGGTCCGGGTGTACCGATCAGGTGGGGCGGATTCGTTTTGACGTGGTGTCGGCGGCGCGAGCGGCCGCTACGGCCGGGAACTCGTGGCTGACTTTCCGGGTCTCCGCCTCGAATGAGTCCTCAATGCTGTGGTGGAAGAGGTACCAGGGCTCCACGGCAACCTTGGAGATCGCGTACGACCGTGCGCCGAACCCGCCTGCGGCCTCGACGATGAAGCTTCGTCATGACCCCGGGGGCGCGACGGCGGTGGTGGCGTGCGAGACGGAGTGGGCAGACCGGCCACTGATCCGGTCGAACAAGCCGACCTTGTCTGCACGGGCCTCGGACCCGGACGGCACGAACGTCGAGATTGCCTTCCGGGTGCTGGGCGATGGGGGACAGACGTTGTGGACGTCGGGATGGAAGGGACCGGCGGGGCCGTCGACGGACGCCACCGCGATGCCTACTGGTCTGGCCAGGTCCGGCGAGTACCGGTGGCAGGCCGCCGTGCGGTCTGGCGGCCGGTACACGGGATGGGATGAGTCACCTGCGTGCCGGTTTGGGGTGGACGCTGTCGATCCGGCCGCCCCAGAGATCACGATCGGCAACTTCCCCGAGGGGCAGGTATCCGGCGCGTTCGGTGACTTGGCCTGGATCAAGATCTCGCCGAACGGGTCGAATGACGTGGTCCGCTACTACTGGGACTTCAACACCTCTGAACCGGACAACCAGTCGGACGTCGAGCCGGGGCAGTCGAAGTCCTTCTCCGTGTTGGTGCCACGCACGGGATACAACTATCTGGCAGCCCAGGCTCAGGATGCCTCGGGGCGGCGCAGCGCGGTGACGATTTACGAGTTCTTCGTGGGCAACCCGCATACGACGTCGTGGTGGCAGTTCAACGACACCGCCTGGGCGACGACGCGCCCGACGGCTGCGGGGAACAGCACCCCGGGGGCGGCGACCGTGACGGGGCCCTTGACACCGTCGAGCGGGGTGACCTGGGCGTGGGGATGGCAGGGGACAGGTGGGGTCTCTCCTCGTGGCGCGTCGGACGGGGTCCCCGACGGGGGGCTGGTGTTCAACAGTTCGACGGATATCGCCCGGACGGTCCATCCGGCGATGGCCACCGACAAGTCGTTCTCGTTCTCTGCGTTCATGCGCGCGGGGGACCGCGACCCGGACGGCGCGGTGGTGGACCTGGGCGGGTCGGCCGCGGGGGTCAGCCAGGAGGGTCGTCAGGTCACTGGGCCGCACCTGGGATTCTCGAAGTCACCGTTGTGCCCGGTGGATGACGAGGACATCGCGCCGGAGGAACGCAGGTGCTGGGCGTTCTGGATGACCACGGGCGAGGGCACCACGAACAACGTGATCGCCCGGACACCGCTACCGGTGGTGGCGGGGCAGTGGGTGAACGTGGTCGGCGTACACGACGCCTATACCGGGACCTTGCACGCCTATGCGTGCGTGGCCGGAAATCCGCGGGTGGTGCGTTCCGGGAAGCGCGAGACGGGCACGTCGGGCTGGGTGGATACGGCCTACGACGCGTCGTGGAACGCGGGCTCCGCGCTGCGGCTGGGATCCGGGATGAATGTCCTGGGCGACCCGACCTGGGGCTTCCACGGCGCTGTCGACGAGGTACGCGTGTATGCCGACCAGAAGCTCGGCCTGGGCGAGAACGCCGATATTCCGACCGAGATCTCGAAGATGTGCCAAGGAGGGGCCCTCGAGGGCCTGACACCCTGACCCGTTCGCAAGAAGAGTACGAGCAGCACACGGACGGGCTCGATGACCGACACCAGCACGAACAGCAGCCAGATGACGAGGACGGGCAGGGGCGATGAGGACCAGCAGCAGGCGAGGCACGGCCAGCAGGTGGATGCGGGTCGCGGCGATGGCCGCGATCGCGGCGTTGGTGTCCACGACCGCGGCGGGTCCCGCCTGGGCCGACGACGATGGCCTCACCCTCGAGGAGCGGCTGGGATGGTCGATCGCGGAACGAACCGCGCACGGCGAGAAGCTGCGTGCCGGTGACGACGACGCCACTGAGCCCGCGATCCCTGCCACCGACGTGACGGAGTCAGACCCGGAACCGCTGCCTGGTGAGGGCGAAGAGCCCACCGCGGGTGAAGCCGCGATGCTGGCAGCGCAGGCCGACGCGGCCCGGGCGGTAGCGGAGGGTCGGGTCGAGATGACGGTCTCCGACCCGGTCGTGCGAGCTGAGACCCAGCCGACGGCCGTAGCCGACGGCGTTGGCGCCGTGGGCGGGCTGTTCAGCCTGACTGGCATCCCCGAGGCGGGCAGGGAGGAGACGGCAGGCGCCAAGGAGCCCGCCAGTGACGGGAAGACGCCGGGGAGGCAGTCATCCCAAGGCGCTTCAGAAGCAGGGGACAAGGTGCGCGTGTCGGTGGACGTGACGCACCTGGCCGCCGGCGACCTGACCACCCGACTGGTCCCGGTCCAGCTGCCGGCATGTGCTCTCACTAGTCCGCAAGAGCCCGCCTGCCAGGCCGGTACACCGCTCGAGGACGTCGATCTGGTCACCAAGGATGGTCGGACAGTGCTGTCCGCCGCGGCCGACGCTCCCGAACCCGCCGCGCCGGCCGGCTCGACCGCAACACCCCAGGCCAGCGCCCGCGTGGCGGAGCGCACTGCCGCGACTGACACGTCGGTGGTAGCGCTGATGGCGGATGAGCAGGGCCCGAACGGAGACTGGGGAGCGACGAAGCTGGCTGCCGCCTCGGCGTGGGACGTGTCCGCGCAGACGGGCGCGTTCTCGTGGTCCTACCCGATGCGGACCCCGCCGGTCCCCGGCGGGCTGGTCCCAGACCTGGGCCTGTCCTACTCGTCCTCGTCGCTGGACGGGAGGGTCGCCTCGGGCAACGCGCAGGCCTCGATCGTGGGGGACGGTTGGGAGGCTGACCTCTCCGGGTACGTGGAGCGCAAGTACGTGCCCTGTGTCGACGACCAGGACCCGAAGAACGGGCAGGCAGCGAACAACGCGTCCCGTGACACGGGCGACCTGTGCTGGAAGACCAACAACCTCACGTTGTCCTTCAACGGGTCGGCGACCGAGCTCGTGCGTGACGGTGACACGAACACGTGGCGGGCCAAGAGCGACGACAACATCAGGGTCGCCCGGCACACTGGCGGTTGGGGTGGTGCGATCAACGACACCGAGTACTTCATCGTGACCACCAAGGACGGGACCAGGTACTACTTCGGACGCGGTAAGACCGAGTCGACTGGTGCCGACCTGGGCTCGGTCCAGCACGTGCCAGTATTCGGCAACCACCCAGGGGAACCGTGCAACGAGACGACCTACGCGGCCTCGCGGTGCGCCATGGGGTACCGGTGGAACCTGGACCACGTGATCGACCCAAGAGGCAACACGATCACCTACACCTACACCAAGGACGCGAACCGGTACGGGTACAACAACAACGCTGGGACGACACCATACGTGTCCGGGGCGCGGTTGATGAACATCGAGTACGGCACCCGGACCAGCGTGACCGGTGACGCTCCGGCGCGGGTGGAGCTCACCTACGCGCAGCGGTGCATCCCGACGTCGTCGTTCTCCTGCGACGTGGCCGATCGGACGGTCGAGAACGGCACGCACTGGCCCGACCTGCCGCTGGACCAGTTCTGCACCTCCACCTCGTCGTGCCCATCGGTGCAGTCACCGGTGTTCTACGACATCCACCGCCTGACGAAGGTAGCCACCTTCGTCCGCGCATCCACCGGGTTCGTGCCGGTGGACTCGTGGGCGCTGACCCAAGAACTGCCCGCGGTGGGCGCCACGATGCGCACGGTCTGGTTGTAAAAGATCGTGCATACCGGCCACGGTGCGAACACCAACGACAACGACGACGAGGCGATGCCGGCCGTGGAATTCGTCGGTACGGACCTCGTCAACAGGGCCTCCAGCGGCGACGACGAGAACTCCATGACGCGGCTGCGGATCATCGCCATCCGGACCGAGACCGGTGGCCGGATAGCGGTGGCCTACTCGAGCGCGGAGTGCGGCCCCTCGAGTCTGCCCGCCAATGCGTGGTCGAACACGAAGCGGTGCTTCCCGGTGTACTGGACACGCTCGGGCGCCGAGGAACCCGCGGTGGACTGGTTCCACCACTACCGCGTGGAGAAGATCACCGAGTCGGCCGGTACTGCGATCGGTGGCACCCCGGTGATGACTGATTATGTCTACACCGGCGGCCCGGCGTGGCACTACGACGACAACGAGCTCGTCGACCCGAAGAACCGCACCTGGGGTGAGCTGCGCGGTTACTCCCAGGTCGAGGTGATCGTCGGCGACCGCGGTAACACGGCCGCACCACCGCTGCGCACGCAGTACGACTACTTCCGGGGCATGCACGGTGACTACAACAACGCGGCCCTCTCGACCCGTAAATCGGTCAAGGTCGATATCTACGACGACTCCGAGCAGTACGCGGGGATGGTCCGCCGGGAGACCACTCTGAACGGGTCGGCGGTCGTGAAGGCGGTGACCTCGGCGCCGTGGTCGCGGCGAACCGCGACAGACCCGGAGGGCGTGGATGCATCCTCCTACTTCCTGCGCGTGGCAGCCCAGGAAACAGCAGTGCCCGCCCCGGCTGCCGCTGGCGGCGTGCGGACCTCGCGAGTGCAGACCGAGTACGACCCGGACTACGGGATGCCCACAGATGTCTCTGACCTGGGCAACACGGCAGTCACGGGCGACGAGCGCTGCACGGCGACGACCTACGCACGCAACCCGGGTGCGAACATGGTCGATCTGGTCGCCGGGGTGAAGGTCTATTCCGGAGCCTGCCTGGAGACAGGGGAGCCTGCCGCGGCGGACGTGATCTCTTACAACCGGACCTTCTACGACGAGGGCGCGTTCGGGGCGGCGCCCACCCGGGGCTTGGTCACGAAGACCGAGGTGCTTGACTCGTACAACGGCACAACGCCGGTGTATGTGCCGACCGCGCGAACGGAATACGAGGAGGCTGCGACGGGGTACGCGCGCGCTCTGGCGGTCACTGACGCGAAGGGCCGGGTCACCCGGACGGCGTACACCGACACGCTAGGCCTCACGACGCGCACGGTGGCCACCTCACCGGACCCGGACGGTTCGGGGCCGCTGGACCGGCACGTCACCACAACTGAGCTCCAGCCGGCGTGGGGGGTGCCGACCAAGGTCACTGACCCCGACGGGAAGATCACCACTGGCGTCTACGACCGGCTGGGCAGGCTGCGGCACGTATGGAAGCCAGGCCGGACCAGCACTCAGACCCCAGACCTCTCCTACACCTATGCCGTCGCGGCCTCTGGCCTGAACACCGTCACCAGCCTCACTCTGAACCACGACGGGTCGGTGCAGCACAAGAGCGTCGACGTGTACGACGGACTGCTGCGGCACATCCAGAACCAGAAGCCGTCGGCGGACGTCCGCAACCCGGGCCGGGTCATGACGGACACGATCTACGACTCGCGAGGGCTGGCGGTGATTACCAACGACGGGTGGCGCAACTCGTCCGCGCCGGCCGCGAGCCTGGCTGTGCCCACGTTCGCTGTCCCCGCACGCACCTACAGCAGCTTTGACGGGGCCGGGCGAGTCGTCGAGTCGACGTTCCACGTCGGCGAGGACGGCGCCCCAGACGAGCACGGCAACTACTCCCCGCAGTGGACCACGACCACCGGCTACGAGGGTGACCGCGTCCATGTGGACCCGCCAACCGGTGGTACGCCGACCACGACGATCAGCGACGTGCGGGGCAACACCACCGCACTGTGGCAGTACACCGGTCCGGCCCCGACCGGGACACACCACGTGACGTCCTACCGGTACGACGACGCCGACCAGCTTGTTGGTGTGAACGACCCAGCCGGCAACGAGTGGACCTACACGTACGACTTGCGGGGCCGCCAGACAAGCGCGACCGACCCGGACAAGGGAACGAGCTCCACCAATTACGACACGGTAGGGAATGTCGAGACCACGACCGACGGCCGTGGGCGGACCCTCGCCTACCAGTACGACGCACTGGGCCGCAAGACCTCCTTGCACGCCGAGACGACCACTGGAGCCGAAAGGGCGAGGTGGGTCTATGACACCCTCGCGGTCGGACAGCTGACCTCCGCCATCCGGATCACCAGTGCCGGGAACTACGTGACCGCGGTGACCGGATACACCAACCGGTACCAGCCGACCGGACAGTCGCTGACCCTGCCGAACGACAGCGCGCTCGGGGACCTGGCGGGGGACACCTTCACCACCGGATTCACCTACACGGTCGACGGACAGGTGCGCACCACGACCCTGCCGGCGGTCGGGACAAACCTTGCCGCCGAGACCATCGAGACGATGTTCGACGACGCCAACCAGCCCACAGCCCTCTACGGCGAGCTCGGGTCCCCGGTGTATCGGGCGAACTACTCGCCTTACGGTCCGCTGGAGCACCTGGACCAAGGAACGGCGTACACGTACACGACAGACCTGGGCTACGAGTACGGCACTCGGCGGTTGGCGCAGCGCGTGGTGACAAACGAGCAGACCAACAACTCCTCGACCACGGTGCAGAACGCGGCCTACGCGTGGGACGACGCGGGCAACCTGTCCAGCGTGAAGGACACCCCGCAGACCGGCGGTATCGACCGCCAGTGCTACAGGTACGACTGGGGCAACCGGCTCACCCACGCGTGGACCCCGTCGTCAGGCGACTGCGCCACCACACCAACTGTGGCGGGGCTGGGCGGCGTCGACCCGTACTGGACGACCTGGACCCACGACACGATCGGGAACCGGTTGACGGGCACCGGCCGTACCCCCAATGCGACGACGACTGCGACCTATGCCCACCCCGCTGCGGGTTTGGCGCGTCCGCACGCGACCACCGGAGTCACGTCGACTGCGACCGGAACCGGCACCAGCGGCAACGCGTCGTTCACGTACGACGCGGCGGGCAACACGACGGGGCGCAGCCTGAGCACCACCAGCAGCGCGGGCACCACGGCACGGGTGGTCCAGACACTGGCCTGGGACGTGGAGGGCGAGCTCGCGACGGTCGGCGCGGACATCAACGCTGATGGTGACACTGCCGATACCGGTGAGCCCACGGCAGGCGGTAGCTATGTGTACTCCACGGACGGAGACCGCCTGGTCCGAACTCAGGGCACCGGAACGGACAAGACTACGACCGTGTACCTGCCCGGCGGACAGGAAGCCACGATCAAGGCAGCCGGAGACGTGACTGGCACCCGGTACTACTCGTTCAACGGTGCCACGGTCGGCTCGAGGAACGGGCCCGCATTCGCCAACCTCACCACTATCATCCCTGACCAGCACGGCACACCCGGGCTGCAGACCAACGACATCTCCACCGCCGTGACCCGCAACCGGACCGACCCGTACGGCGCACCCCGCGGAACTACCACCCCGGGCGACACCGGCACCACCAAGGTCGGACAACCCGGAACCGGGCTACCGACCGGATGGGCCGGCGACCACGGGTACCTGGACAAGCCGGCGGACACGACCGGCCTGACCGCGATCGGCGCCCGCATGTACGACCCCATCCTCGGTGCGTTCGCCTCCGTCGACCCCGTCATGGACCTGGCCGACCCCCAGCAATGGCACGGGTACACCTACGCTCACAACAACCCCACGACGTTCTCCGACCCGACCGGCCTGCGCGAAACCTGTGAAGACGGGTATACCTGCCGGTATAATCCTGGCGGAGATATCGCCGACGCTCGACCCGACAAACCGCCTGTCGAGTCGAGCAGCGGAGAAGATGACGACGATGGTCTGGACCTGATCGACGAGCAGGCAGCGGAGGCGGAGGGATCGCGCCGAGCCGATGAAGCGGTCCGTGACGCCGAGAATCGTGCGAGCGCATATGAGGAACCAAGCAAAGCGGTATGGCGGGATACCTGGTTTGCATTCATCGACAACACCCGTTATATGCGACAGATCTTCCCTTACATTAGCCCGTTTATGACTTTCAGCGACTATTGTCACCAATATACATGTCTCGACGACGGTGATAATTTCTATAAGGATCCTGAGTTCTGGCTTGCTCTTACCAACACGGCCGGCGAGGAATTTACGGCCTTCTTTGGTGGTACTGTCGGCGTGGCCGTAGGTGGCTACTACGGCGCGGCCATTGGGGTCTATCTTGGCGGGGGTCCCGGCGCGCTGGCTGGCGGTATCGTGGGGGCTACAGTCGGGGCTGGCGTTGGCAGCGCCGGGGCGGGAGCTGGGGCCGCTTGGCTCAACGGGCAGGCCTCGCGCCGACTGAGAGAGGACGGCGTGATTGACTGATGGATATCTTGTCTGGAACATTTTTGAGCCCGTTCGGCTACTTCATGGTGGCCGCAGGAGTTATTTGTATGGCGACGCCCGTACTGTTCTTGGTGGAACAAGCGCGAGAGCGGTCGGGAAAGCGTCGATGGGGGCGGGTTTTTGCGGGTGGCCCCATCCCTGCGCGAGCTGTATTCCATGGATCTGTCGTCTTTGCCGCGGTGGGTTACATCGCCGTCGTTTTGGGACTCGTTGGAAGGTATGGTTTTAGAGACTCTCTTGGCTCCTTGCTGTTCTGGCCGGTGATCGTCATCGGCGTCGCCTTGGTTTGGGGCTGGGTGGAGAAGGAATTTGCGTGGCCCGGCTGGTTTGTTGCCAAAGAGGTCAAAGAAGTCCCAGGGGAATTCTTTGAGCGTCGGGAGCGCGGCCGTCGAGAAAAGGAAGAACTCATTGAACTAGGCCGCGAGGTGCTAAGACGGCAAGCGGCCGAAGATGGTAGCGCGGTGCCTGGAGCCGCGGCGAGCCAAGAGCCCGATGCTGATCGCGACCTGGACCATGGTCCCTCGGGGAACGGATCGGATTCCAGGAACGGCGAATCTGACCTGGGCAGCGACGGGCGTGCCCATCGTGGCTAGCAGGAACGCTTGAGCGGCAGTCGGGTCGCCAGCATCATCGTGACGCTAGTCAGAGGGGCGTTCTGGCGGCGCCCCGTATGCCCTGCGCAGCCGTAGGGATGCCCCTGACGGGTTTGGGTGACGTGCCAGCCGGGAGGGCGGGGCCGGCAAGTGTCGCATTCACAGGGGCGCCTTCACGCCTTGACTTGCCCGCGGGTCGATCGTCAGGGCGTCTGGGCAGATCAGCGCAATTTTCACGGGTTACACCATGCAGCCGGAGACACAGAGTAGTGCGTTCTACGGTAGCGATCCCCTATATGGCGGCAAATGACTTTGGAGACGATGCAGGAACACCAAAATTGGTGCGCCGCAAAACGATCGGCCGCATAACATCCCAGGCGACGGTCGACAAAATTGATCTCGAGTTTAACAAACGTTGGATCAAAAGCCAGGTGCGCAAGGTAATCGAATCATCGATATCGGAGAGTCGTCCGGGTATCCCCAGATTGCCTTCTATGAGACGGAGCTCCAACCGGGGTGTGGATGCGGAAAATACTCCAGAGGTGTCCAGCCATGATCCGGATCCGACGTCTGGCAGAGCGGCGATTCGGCGCACACCGTGTGAAGTGGAATACCGCCCAGCCGAATCTGGCGAAGGATGGCACAAGGTCACGCCTTATCCGGTGTTCGATCTAGAGAAAATCGTCGGGACCGGGGACGCCTCGACTATGGTCGCGGCCGCCGACGCTGAATGGGACGGGTCGGACGGGCAATGGGTGACAATCTATGCTCCTGGAGAGGGGCCATGAGCCGTGCTGTCGCGGTAGTGAGCCTTAAGTATGTCCTGTGCCGGTCCCTCGTTGTTGGCTAGCCGGGGCCAGGACCGAAGTGCGGCATCGGGGCGGCGGCCGGCTCAAATGCCGCTAACCAAGCCAACGGCGAGCTTGGTGATGTTTGGCGAAGGAATAGGTGGCTCGACTAATGTCATATGAAACGCTAGTGGACGGCTGGTTTTTTAAGGCTGCGATGTTCATTGGGTTCGGGGGTATCGCATGGATCTACTTGATAGGTCTGCCGCGCGAGCTGGCAAGAAATCGCCGGTCTGGCTGGAGGATGGACGTCCAGGCGGCCATCGAGAACCACGAGGGTGATGTGCCGCGGACCGCGGCCATGGTGCGATCCGTGTTCCCGAGTCTTTTGATCCTACCGATTTTCGCAATCCATTGTCTGATATGGGGGGTCCGCGGCTCCGAATATGTCGTATCGGATTGGACGTGGTGTATCTGCTTGCTGGCTGTCATTGGCGTATGGATCGTATTTGCTCGTGAGTTTGGCTGGCAAAAAATCTTGGTGCCCGAAGAATTGCGAACCGTTCCTGGATTGATGTTTGTTCGGATTGCTCGTTGGCGCGGCGGCGACGCCGCAACCGGCGAGTCCGATCGCTTGCCCGAAGGATCGGATGATCGGGGACGGAATGATTCCGTCAATGGTGCTGAAGGCCGTACGAATGGGCCAGACATGGGCGCACCCGGCGAGGAGGGACCGCGGTGAACCTAGTGGCTAGATCCTTGAGGGCTCGGGATCGGTGACGGTCGCCCAGTCCAATCTTTTCAAGCCGTGACCTGCCTGGACGGTGTCGTGGGCCGAAGATTCCGGACCAGATCTAGGACAGCGACAAGCGAGATCGCATTCAGTTCCGTCGCAGGCAGCTGGCTGGCTTCTGGCCCCTGACCCCTGGCGCGTGACGGTGCGAATGTGCGATCGGGAGACTGGCGTGTGTCGGTGCATCGCGTCGGATCCTCGCGCTGCTGACCAAAACTGCGGCGGCAAGCAGGCTGTGCCTCTCGATGGAACGCGGGGCGGCTGCCTAACGCCTGGTGTTCCTGGTCAAGAGTTCGGGGCGGGCGAGGGCGTCTCGTTTTTTGTGCTCACGACCCGTTCGAGGGCGCTGATATCCGAGTGCTGAAAGAGTTCCCCCTGCTTTGTCTTCATTGCTCTGCCTCGGGTAGTGCTGACGCCTGAGTTGGAGCGAATCGCCGCGGTCGACCTGCAAGTGATTGCGTGGGGTGAGTTGTACCGAATGGCGACGGACGCGGAGGAGCACCGGTTTGAGTAGTTTCGATGCCTTCCCACTATCGGAGACCTCGATAAAAGATGGTCCCGCCCCTCGCGAGCTTGTTTCAGTCCGTGGCACTCGCCAAGACCGTCGGCGCGGCCGACGGGGGGAGTCCCCGCCGACCGCACCGTGTCCAGCACCCTGCGCCGCTACGCCTCCCCACCCTCCGTGAACAGTCGCGGAAGGAAGTCGATGAGCGACTTCTGCCAGACGTCCCAGCTGTGCGGCCCCGGGACGATGGGGGCGAACTCGTGGTTCACCCCGCGGCTCTCCATGGCGGCGATCAGCTGCAGCGTCGCGCCGTACGTGAAGTCCTGCACGTCACCCGAGTAGACGCGCAGCAGCTTGGTGCCCTCGTTGATGGCCTCGACGTCCGCGGTGGCCGGCGGCGCACCGAACGCCGACATGGCGCCGATGTAGCCGAACTCGCCCGGGTGCGCCCAGAGCGTGCTGAGCGTGTGGCCCGAGCCCATCGAGAGACCCGCCAGGGCGCGCTGGTCGCCGTCGGAGCTGATGTTGAACTGCTCCTCGGCGGCCGGCACGATGCGCGTCGTGATCTCCGTGGGGAAGTCCACGCCGTTCCCGTTGGCCATGACGACCACCATCGGCACGATGTTGCCCCGCAGGTAGTGGTTGTCCAGGATGCGCTGGACGTATCCCACCTCGACCCAGTCGGTCCACGTCTGCCCGCCACCGTGCTGCAGGTAGAAGACCGGGTACTCCTCGGCGCGGTCCGCGTCGTAGCCCGGGGGCGTCCACACGTACGCCGAGCGCTGCGAGCCGCCGCCAGCGGTGCTCGGGTAACTCATGACGCTGACCTCGCCACGTGCCTCGGCCGGCACCTGGGCGGTGTACTGAGCGCGGATCGTGTCGCCGTCGGCGGTGAAGGTGCTCCACGTCGGCTCCGAGAAGACCTTCGTGGGGTTGCCGGCGTCCTTGAGGTCGACGCCGTCGACCACGAACTTGTAGTAGTAGGAGCCGCCCTCGACGGCCAGCGAGAGCCGCCACGAACCGTCGTCCTGCTGGACCATGTGGGTGCGCGGCCAGCTTCCGGCCGGGCCGAAGTTGCCCCAGACGGTGATGTTGTTCGCGTCGGCGAACTCGGGGCCGAGCTCGAAGGTGACGACGCTGTTCTCGTCGATCCACGGCGTCGGGGTCGTGCCCGCCGCCGGCAGCTCGTGCTTCACGAACGGCAGGTGGCCCTCGCTCGGGCCCTCGTCGTCGACCTCCTGGAAGAGACGCCCGGCGAAGTCGTGCAGGTTCTTCTGCCACGTGTCCCACGTGCCGCCGGTCCCAGGGTCCGACCCGTCCGACTGGAACTGAACGCCCGCCCTCGTCAGCCTGTCGGCCAGCGCGACCGTGTCGTTGTACGCGGGGTCGGTGACGTTGCCCGCGTACACGCGGACGACGTCGGTCGAGTGGTTGATCTGCTTGGCCTTGCCCCGCGAGATCGGCTTGTCGTAACCGGCCGAGAACGAGCCGACGTTCGCGAACTCTCGCGGCTTCGCGACCACGGCGTCCAGGGCCGCCTCTCCACCGCGGCCGATCCCGGCGATCGCGCGGTCCGACCCCTTGTGGGAGACGTTGAACGCGCGCTCGACGGCGGGCAGCAGCTCCTTCGTCACGCCGGCGGGACCGGGCGTGCCGGCGTCGCCCATGACGACCACCATCGGCTCGGCGTCCCCGTCGAGCGTGAGGTTGTCCATGATCTGGCCGAGCCGGCCCAGCTCCACCCACTCGCGGTAGCTCTGCCCCTCGTCCTGCAGCAGGTACAGCACCGGGTACTCCTGTGCGCGATCCGCGTCGTAGCCCGGGGGCGTCCACACGAGCGCTTCCTTGTCGCGCTTCGGCCCCTTGCCGTACTCGAGCGTCTCGAGCTCGCCGCCGCCGTCCACGTCGTCGAGCCACTCGGCACCCGGACCGGGAACGAACATGGTGCTGTAGGTGGGCTTCGACGTCACCTCCTGGGGCGCGTCGGGGTTGCGGAACGCCACCGCGTCCTGGTTCGCGGCCGGGCGCGCGGCGTACTGGTAGTAGTACAGGCCGGGCTCGAGGGGGCCGAGCGTGGCGGTCAGGTTCGACCCGCTGGCTCCCATGTTGAGGTCGGTCCACGCCTTGCCCGGGCCGAAGTTCCCCTGCACCGCGACGGGACCTTCCCCGATGCCGGTCGCCTCGGTCACCGCCGCGCGGGGCACCGTGAAGCGGTAGACGTCCGAGATCGGGTTGTTCGGCACCTCGCTCACCCACGGGTCGGCACTCACCGCCTGCGCGGCAGCGGACGGCGCCACGAGCAACGCCCCGGCCGCCACCGCGCTCGCGGCGGCAGCAGCGAGCGTCTGTCGTCCTCGTCGGACCAGGTGGGCTGGCCTTGGTCGAGATTCCATCGTCATTGACTTGCCTCTCGTTCGAAATCGATATCGGCGACACGAGGACCGGCTCCACGCCGTGCCTCGCGCATGACCGGCACCCGTGCGGGCACCGCTGTCACGTTTGTGTCGAGTCCGGGACCGCGTCCGACCGACCGATCGGTCCGGACACGGCGCCGTCGTCGTAGGGGTCAGACGCGTTCCAGCCGGAGCATCGACCAGGACACGGGCGGCAGGTCGACGTGGGCGTGGTCGTCGGCGACCTTCGCGCTCGTGTTGGTGCGCGGCAGCACCGAGGTCGCGTCGTCGGCAGTGGCCGACCAGGTGTGGTCGGGGTTGGAGAGGGTGACCGCGTCCGCGACCCGGAGTCCCGGGAAGCCGCGCAGGTCCACCCCGAGCGCCACGTCGTCGGTGAGCGACCGGTTCACCGCGAACACCACGACGCCACCCGTCTCGGGGTCGTGCGTGGCGACGGCGTCGATCGCCGGGACCGGACCGAACTTGGCCGTCTCCTGCACGGGCGCGTCCACGGCGAGGCGCAGCACCTCGCCCGCCGCGTGCTGGGCGGTGAGCGCGAAGGGGTGGAACGTCGTCTGCCGCCAGGACCGTCCGCCCGGCTCGGTCATGATCGGCGCGATGACGTTGACGAGCTGCGCGAGCGAGGCCGCGTGCACGCGGTCGGTGTGGCGCAGCAGCGAGATGAGCAGGTTGCCGACCACGACGGCGTCGGCGACGTTGTAGCGGTCCTCGAGCAGCACCGGCGCCACCGGCCAGTCGTCGCCCGACGGCGGGCGGGACTCCGCGCGCTTCTGGTACCAGACGTTCCACTCGTCGAACGAGACGTGGATCCGCTTGGTGTGCTTGCCCGCCGCGCGGACGGCGTCGGCGGTGGCTGCCACCGAGTCGACGAAGTGGTCCATGTTCACCGCGGAGGCCAGGAACGACGCGAGGTCGCCGTCCTCCTCCCAGTAGTAGGCGTGCGCCGAGATGTGGTCCACGTGCTCGTACGCCTCGGTCAGGACCGTGTGCTCCCACTCGCCGAACGTGGGCATCTGGGAACCCGACGAGCCGCACGCCACGAGCTCGATGTCCGGGTCGATCATCCGCATGGCGCGGGCGGTCTCGGCCGCGAGGCGGCCGTACTCGTGGGCGGTCTTGTGACCGATCTGCCACGGGCCGTCCATCTCGTTGCCCAGGCACCACATCTTGATGCGATACGGCTCCTCCGCGCCGTTCGCCCTACGGAGGTCGCTCCACCTGGTGCCGCCGGGCACGTTGCAGTACTCGAGCAGGTCGAGGGCTTCCTGCACGCCGCGCGTGCCGAGGTTGACGGCCATCATGGGCTCGACGCCGGTCCGGGCGCACCAGCGCATGAACTCGTCCACGCCCACGAGGTTCGGGTCGGTCGAGTGCCACGCGAGGTCCAGGCGGCGGGGGCGCTGCTCGACGGGACCGATGCCGTCCTCCCAGCGATACCCCGAGACGAAGTTTCCGCCGGGGTAGCGCACCGTCGAGACGCCCAGCTCGCGGGTGAGCTCGACGACGTCGCCACGGAACCCGTCGGCGTCGGCGGTCGGGTGGCCGGGGTCGTGCAGACCCGTGTACACGCTGCGGCCCAGGTGCTCGACGAACGAGCCGAACGTGCGGGGGCGCACCGGTCCGACGACGAACGCCGGGTCGATGGTGACGGAAGCGGACAGCATGAGCGATGTACTCCTCGATGGTTCGTGCGGCGGTCGGTTCGTGGGGCAGCCGTGAGGGCACGGCGCACGCAGGCGGGGCGGCCGCCGTGGCAGTGGATGCCGCGACCGCCCCGCCTGTGCGTTCAGTAAGTCAGGGCCTTACTGCCCCAGCTGGTTCTGCAGGTCGGCCTGCGTCTGGTCCAGTGCCTCCTGGGCCGACGTGCCGTTCTCGTAGATCTCGTTGAGCGTGACCGTGCGGAACGTGTCGTCGACGGTCGGCCAGTTCGGGTCGCTGAACGACTGGAAGTGCCCGATGCCGTCCTTCACCTCGTTGAGCACGTCGAACAGGTTGGTCTGGAAGTACTTGTTGAACTTGTTCTCCGGGTTCTTGGTGACTTCCTCGTCCTCCCAGACCGCCATGTTCACGGGGTCGAAGCCGAGCACCTCCCAGACGGCGACGTTCGCCTCGGGGGAGAGCTTGGCGAACGCCAGCCACTCGGCGGCCAGGTCCTTGTTCGGCGAGACGGCGGGGACCGCCGCGCCGGTGCCGCCACCACCGATGGTCTGCACGACGGCGTCGTCGGTGACCGGCGCCGGGGCGATGGCCACCTTGCCGGCGAGGTCGGGCATGTAGTCGACGAACCGGGACGTGTACCAGGCCGGGTAGACGATCGCGGCGTAGTCGCCGTCGTTGATGGCGCCGTACGCCTCCTCGGAGTCGGGGCTCCCGCCGGGGATGGTGGAGATGGCACCGGCGTCCTGCATGTCCTTCATCATCGAGAGGGTCTCGACGACCTCGGGGCTGTTCACCTGCACGTTGCCGGCGTCGTCGAAGAACTGCCCGCCGAGCTGCGCCGTGATGAGCGGCTCAAGGAACATGACGCTCGTGCTGGCGACGCCGAACGCCTTGCCGGTCTCCTCGTTGTACTTGACCCCGGCCTCCTTGAAGTCGTCCCAGGTCTTGATGGACGTGTAGTCGATGCCCGCGCCCTCGAGCGCCTCGGTGTTGTAGAACGTGGTGAAGGCGCCCACGTGGGTCGGGAACCCGTAGATCGTGCCGTCCTTGCTGTACAGGTCGAGGCGCGCCTGGACGACGTCGTCCTTGTACGGGGCCGCGTACTCGGTCAGGTCGAGCAGCGGTGGGTTCTCGCCCTTGACGAAGTTGGCGAACTTGTTGACCTCGATGTCGACCACGTCCGGCAGGCCCTCACCGGAGTTCACGGCGAGCTGCAGCTTGTTGTGCATGTCGTCGTAGGGGTAGACGGTGACCTCGAGCTTGATCTCCTTGTCGGGGTTGGCCTCGTTCCACTGCTCGGCCATCTCCTCGTAGTACGTGGCGTGCACGTCGGCGAAGGTCCACATGTTCAACGTGGTCGAACCGTCGGCGTTCTTGACGGGTGCTTCCGGCTGGCCGCCGCCGCTGCACGCGGCGAGCGCCGTGACCGCGAGCGCCGCGATCAGCGTGGACACCTTCGTCCGTAGCCTGGTCATGATTTCTCCGTTCTGTCTTGGGAAGAGCAGGGAAGGGTCAGCCTTTGACCGCTCCCGCGGTGATTCCTTCGATGAAGAACCGCTGGAATGCGAGGAAAAGAATGAGGATCGGGATCAGCGAGAAGAAGGCCCCGATGATGAGCAGCTCGTAGTTGTTGCCGTACGGCGTCAGCAGGGTGTTGAGGCCGATCGGGAGCGTGAACTTCTCGGGGCTGCGCAGCACCAGCAGCGGCCAGAGGAAGTTGTTCCAGCAGAGCATCCCGTTGAGGATCGCCATGGCGGCCATCGCCGGCTTGGTGATGGGCAGCACCAGGCGGAAGAAGATGCCGAACTCGCTGACGCCGTCCATCCGGCCGGCCTCGATGATCTCCTTCGGTATCCCCAGGAAGTACTGGCGGAAGAAGAAGATCGTCACGGCCGCCGCCAGGAAGGGGAGCGCGATCACGGTGTACGTGTCGGCCAGGCCCATGTCGTTGACCTGGACGTACAGGGGCAGCATGAGCATCTCGAACGGCACGGTCATGACGAGCAGCACCATGATGAACCACAGGGTCTTGGTCCTGAACTCGTACATCGCGAAGCCGTAGGCCACGAACGAGCTCACCAGGAGCGTTCCGGCCACCTGCGCCACCGTGAGGATCAGGGTGTTGGCGAACCACCGGAAGTACGGCCCGGAGTCCGTGAACAGCAGGACGTAGTTGTCCAGGCTGAGCGAGCCGAGGTCGACGTCGAACGTCATGCCGCGCCGGATCACCTCGTTGCCGTCCTGGAACGTGCCCACGAAGATCGCCAGGAGCGGGACCAGGGAGATCAGCGCCATCACGATGAGGAAGGCGCTCTGGATCCATGCCGCCGTGGACGGTGCGGAGGACCGGCGGGCGGGGGTTCGCCGGCGGGTGTCGGTCGACGGGCTGAGGGTGGTCGGCTGAACGGCCATCAGACGGCCTCCTTCTTGAAGGTGCCGCTGGCGACGAGGTAGGAGATGTTGATCGCCATGATCACGACGAGCAGCACGACGCCGACGGCAGAGGCGAAGCCGAGGTCGTTCTCCTCGATGCCCTTGCGGTAGAGGTAGCCCACGACCGTGAGGCCTTGGTTGTTGGGGGAGTTGTTGCCGGCGTAGAGCATGAAGCTCTCGAGGAACATCGACAGGCCGCCGTAGACGCTGATCGTGACGACGTAGACGATGGTCGGCCGGATGTTCGGGATCGTGATGTGGATGAACTGGCGGAGCTTGCTGGCGCCGTCGATCGAGGCCGCCTCGTAGTACTCGGTCGGGATCGCCTGCATGCCGGCGAGGAAATACATCATGTTGACGCCGGTCCACCGCCACAGCGCGATGGCGAGCAGGGCCACCAGACCCGTGACGTCGCCGCGCAGCCAGCGGACCGGGCCGAACCCGAAGAAGTCGGCGACCTGGTTCATGATCGCGGTGTCGGACTCCGCGAAGATGAGCCGGAAGACGATGCCGGCCACCACGACGGAGGTCAGCGCCGGCACGAACATCGACGCCTTGAAGAACGCCTTGATGCGGGCGCTGCCGATGTTCGAGTTGATCAGGGCTGCCAGCGCCAGCGGGATCGGGATGAGGAGCACCAGGGTCAGCACCATGTAGCGCAGGCTGTTGAACAGCGCCTGCCAGAAGATGCGGTCCCGCCAGAGCCGGTCGTAGTTGTCGAGCCCGATGAACGTCGCCTGCCCGTAGAGCACCTCCTGGGTGCTCATCACGAACGACCGCCCCAGTGGAATGACCCAGAAGACGGCGAGGGTCACGAGGAACGGCAGGATGAACAGGTAGGGCGCGAGTTTCTTGGAGTACAGGAGCTGCTTCACGGGGTTCTGGATCCTCCTTGATCAGAGCCTTGGGTGATACCTGCGCGACGGGGCGGGGCCGTGGATCGCGGGGTGTCATGATGGGCAACGTGGTGAAGATGAGCGATGTGGCACTCGAAGCCGGTGTCTCGAAGATGACGGTCTCGAACGTCATCAACGGACGGCCGGGAGCGAGCGAGGACACCCGTGCCCGCGTGCTGGAGGCGGTGGCCCGGCTGGGCTACCGGGTGAACGCGACGGCGCGTCAGCTCCGGGCCGGCCGCAGCGGCGCGATCGGCCTGCTGGTCCCGCACCTCGACGGGCCCTACTACCCCCACCTCGCGGCGCGCCTGGACACGCTCGCGCAGTCGAGGGGCTACCACGTCATCATCGAGCGCACCGGCGCGAGCAGGGAGGGCGAGCTCGCCGCCATCTCCGCGGAGCGGGTGCGGCCGTACAGCGGCGTGGTGTTCAGCCCGGTCCAGATCGATGCGGCGGACGTGCGCCGTGCCGGCGTCGAGGTTCCGGTGGTCCTGCTCGGCGAGCGGCGGCTCGGCGGCGAGTTCGACCACGTCATGATGGACAACGTGGGTGGCGCCGAGCTCGCCACGTCGTACCTGCTCGAGCGCGGTGCGCGGCGCATCGCCCTGATCGGCGGCCGACCGGAGACAGGCATCGACAGCATGCCGACCCTGCGCAGCCGTGGCTATCGCAGTGCGCACGCCAAGGCCGGTGTGCCGGTCGACGAACGGCTCGTCGTCGACGGCGCGTCGTTCACCACGAAGGACGGCTACGAGGCGGTCATCCGGCTGCATCGCGACGGCGTCTCGTTCGACGGTGCCTTCGCGCTGACCGACGCCGCGGCGATGGGTGCCCTGCGCGCGCTGGCCGACATCGGGCTGCGCGTCCCGGACG
Organism: Promicromonospora sp. NPDC050249; assembly: GCF_040656015.1. NCBI lineage: Bacteria > Bacillati > Actinomycetota > Actinomycetes > Micrococcales > Promicromonosporaceae > Promicromonospora > Promicromonospora sp. NPDC050249. The sequence continues at coordinate 43,082 of NZ_JBFAKY010000022.1, forward strand.
ACGTCCAGGTCGTCGGCTTCGACAACGACGCGGAGGGCGAGTACTTCGTCCCTCGGCTGACCACCATGGACCCGGGCAACGACTCGATGGCCGAGCGTGTCATGGAGCTGCTCCTGCGCCGTGTCGAGGCCGCCGCGTCGGACGCGGGGGAGCTGGAGGACGTGGTGGAGTCGGTGATGTCGGCTCGGATCGTGGTCCGTGAGTCGACGCTCGCTCAGGTACCCGGGTAGACGTGGGTCGGTCACAGCTTCTCTTCCTCGAGTAGCCCGTCACTGTCATGACGTTTATCGATAAAGTAGAGGGCATCTCGGAGGGTGTCAACGCTCGCCGCCCGGATTGGTGCGGGTGAGATCGGCCGACGGCGCCTTCCGGGTATGCCTCGCCCGAGTTGCTTGTTTACCGGTAAAGCAGCCGTTACGCGCGAACGGTCGCCGACGACCTGACCGCGGCGGCGGCACCGATGGCCGCAGGGAGCACGAGCAGTGCACCGCAGAACACCAGCACCACGGCGAGGAACACCGACGCCACGACGGCGGTGCCACGCTGCCGTCCGCGCAGCAGTCCGACACCGGCCAGGGTGCCGGTGAGGGTCACCGCCGCGAGCAGTGCCGACGTGGCGCGGACCAGTCCGTCGAGCGTGACGACACCGCCGAGGACCGGGACGGCGACGACCAGGCAGCAGGCGGCGAGGAACGCCAGGCTGCGGCGTGGCTCTCGACCCGGCGTCGTCCGGCCCACGAGCAGGCGCGGCAGCGCCCGGTCCCGCCCGAGCGTGGCGCCCAGCCGGGCACCGCTGGCCAGGTAGGCGTTGATGGCCCCGAAGGTCAGCAGCAGCGCCGCGGCGGTGGCCAGCACGGTCCCGGTGGGGCCGAACGCCCGCTGGAGGAGGGTGAGCAGCGGCGCCGGGTCGCTCCCGGCGGAAGCGCCAAGGACGCCGAGCGTGACGAGCGCCAGCCCCAGGTAGAGCGCGATCACGAGGGCAAGGGTGAGTGCTGTCGCACGTCGCAGACCACGGACGGGGTCCGCGAAGTCCGCCGAGAGGTGGGTCACCGCCTCCCAGCCGGCGAACGCGAAGAACAGCACCGTGGCGGCGGTGCCGACGCCGCCCCACCCGTGGGGCGCGAACGGTGTGAACGCCTCGGAGCGCACGCCACCGAGCGAGACCGTGACGGTCACGACCAGGAGAGTCACCATCACGAAGGAGGTCAGGACCTGGACCCGCCCGGTCGCGTGGAGCCCGACCATGTTCAGGACGAACGACGCCACGAGCAGGCCGAAGCCCACCCCCATGGCGAACCCGGGACCCGCACCCAGGGCGGCAGCGATGTAGTGCCCGCCCATCAGCGCGGCGGCCGTGACACCGAGCGGCACCGCCGCCAGGAACCACCAGCTGACCGCCGCGGCGATCCGTCCGCCGAAGGCGATCGCCGCGAAGTGCGCCACGCCTCCGCCGTCGGGATGGGTGCCACCGAGCACCGCGAAGGTCGCCGCGACGGGGATGCTGGCGAGGAGCAGCAGCGCCCACGCCAGCAAGGACGCGGGCCCCGCGGCGTCAGCGGCCAGCGTGGGCAGCGCCAGCGCCCCCGGCCCGAGGACCGCGCCGAGCAGCATGACGGAACCCGTCGCGACGCCGAGCCCCTGGGCGGGGTGCGTGTCCGGGCGAACGTTCTCTTCCATGTACCGTCCTCTGCCGGATGGCCGTCCTCAGCCCGATGGCCAAGAATTCGGCGCGAGCCTAGGCACAAGGACGTATGCGTGGGGTTCCAGCCGAACTTCATTCGGTACGGCCGATAGGATCCCGACCATGGACGAACTTGATTCGGCGATCGTGCAGGAGCTCCAGCGCGATGCGCGGCAGACCAACCGGGACCTGGCCCGTCACCTCGGCATCGCACCCTCGACCTGCCTGGAACGGGTACGGCTCCTGCGCGCCCGCGGCGTCATCCGCGGGTATCACGCCGAGATCGACCCGGCAGCGCTCAACCGCAGGGTCGAGGCGTTCGTCTCCATCCGGCTGCGCCCGCTCAACCGCGATGTGATCGACTCGTTCAAGGCCGCACTGATCAAGCTGCCCGAGGTCGTCGCCGTCTACGTCCTCGCCGGAGACGAGGACCTTCTCGCCCACGTGACCGCCCGGGACCTCGACCACCTGCACGCGTTCCTCATCGACCGCCTCAGCCAGCCACGGGAGGTCGTCACCTTCCGGAGTCAGATCGTCTTCCAGAGCGCACAGAAGCGGGTACACCAGCGACTGCCCGAGGAATAGTCCGCCCAGAGCCGCGCGGGCCGCTCACCGGGCGCTCCGCCGTGGGGGCGGAGGAAATCTCCCGCGCCCACGGCGGTTCCCACCATGTCGGGGCCCGGAGCTCGAACCCTAGGTTCGAGGACATGGAGATCAGACCCGCTTCGCTCGTGATCCCGCCCGCGGCCAGCCCGGGAAGGGATTGAGATGACCATCGCTCTTGGCTCTCCAGCCCCCGTCGAGAGGCCGACCCCTGCCCGTATCGGAGGGGCCGCGATCGGGGCGCTGGGCGTCCTCGCCCTCGCTCTCGGCACCCTGCAGACGGTGGTGGACCCGGCGCGTCCCCTGCTGGAGCGCGAGCTGGGTGTCGACTCGGCCGCGGCCGCGCTGATCGCCAGCACGCTGCTGATCACCGGCGCGATCGTCGCGCCCATCGCGGGCAAGCTCGGCGACCGCTACGGCGGGAAGCGGGTGCTGCTCGTGCTGATGGCGCTGGTCTCGGCAGGCGGCGTGATATCGAGCCTCGCGCCGAACCTGCCGGTACTGCTGGCCGGCCAGACGCTGCAGGGCGCGATGGTGGGCGTACTGCCCCTCTCGTTCATCCTGGTGCGCAAGAACTTTCCGAAGGGGCAGACACAGGTGGCCGTCGGGGTGGTCAGCGCGCTGTTCACCGCCGGCGGCATCGTCGGGACACTCGTCGCCGGGCCGCTGGCCGAGGGCCTGTCCTGGCACTGGATCTTCGCGGCGCCGACGATCGTGATCGTCGCGGCGACGGCGGTCGTCCTCCGGGTCATGCCGAACGATCCGCCGGGCGAACAGGGCACCACCATCGACTGGGCGGGTGTGGCCCTGCTGAGCGCCACCTTGGTCGCGCTCATGCTGGCACTCCTCGTGGTGACCGGCGGCGGCATCCCTCCGCTCGCGGTGGGTGGCATCGTGCTCGTCGTCGCCGCGCTCGCCGCGGCCTGGGTGGCCGTCGAACGCCGGGCCGTCTCGCCGATGGTCGAGCTGCGCATGCTGACGGCGCCCGCCATGTGGAGCGCGGCCGTGCTCACCATCGCCATCGCCGCCGTCTCCGCGATGCTGCAGACCTACGTCCCCAAGCTGTTCGAGGTGTCGGGCGACGGCTACGGCCTGGGGCTCGACACCACCGACATCGGGCTGTTCATGATGCCGGCCTCCATCGCCGGCGTGCTGGCGGGCTCGGTCGGCGGGCTCGCCGTGCAGCGCTATGGCGCACGGGCCGTGGCCACAACGGGCGCCGTGGCGACCGCGGGCATCCTCGTCGCCGTCGCGGCGCTGCACGACACGGTGTGGCAGCTCGTCGTCGCCCGGGCGCTCGCCGCCTTCGTCGGTGGCCTGATCACCACCGCGCTGCTCGCCAGCACCGCCACCGCCGTGGCCGCCAAGGACACCGGCATCGCCACCAGCCTCCTCGTCGTGATCCGCCTGATCGGTGCCGTCGCGGGCGGCCAGGTCGCCGGCTCGGTCCTCGACGCGGGCAACGACCCGGCCTCCGGCCTGCCCGCCGAGTCGGCCTTCGTCACCGGATTCCTCGTCGCCGCCCTCGTGGCCGCATCGTCCCTGCTCGTCGTCCGCCACCTGAAGAAGGAAGTCCAGTCATGACATCTCGGTCCGGCACCTCCCGCCCCCACACGTCCCGGCGCACCGTCCTGATCGCCGGAGCCAGCCTCGCCGGCCCCACGCTGGCGTACTGGCTGCACCGGTACGGGTTCGCCGTCACGGTGGTCGAGAAGGCTCACGCACCTCGCGGGGGCGGCTACCCGATCGACGTCCGCGGCACCGCGGTCGAGGTGGTCCGGCGGATGGGCATCCTGCCGCGGCTGCAGGCCGCGCACATCGACACCGGACGGTTCACCTTCCTCGATGCCGACGGTGCCGAGGTGGCCACCCTCCATCCCCATGCGGTCGCCGGGAGCGTCGAGGGGCAGGACCTCGAGGTCGCGCGCGGGGACCTGACCGCCGCGCTGTACGAGACCGTCCGGGACGCCGTGGAGCTCGTGTTCGACGACTCCATCGACCGCCTCGACGAGCACGGGCACGGGGTCGACGTCACCTTCCGCAGCGGCAGGCAGCGCACGTTCGACGTGGTGGTCGGCGCCGACGGCATGCACTCTGGCACCCGGAAGGCCCTGCTCGGGCCGGAGGAGCAGTTCCACCGGTACCTCGGCTACGCCTTCGCCGTGTTCACCATGCCCAACACCCTCGGCCTGTCGCGCGAGCTCGTGATGTGGAACACCCCGGGCCGGGCCGCCGCCCTGTACGCCACCGGGGACACCACCGACGACCTGCACGCCTTCCTGAACTTCCACCAGCCGGAGCGGCCGCTCGATGTCGTGCGAGAGGGCCTGCGGGACCCGGACGCCCAGCGAGACCTGGTCGCCGGCGCCTTCGCCGGTGCGGGCTGGGAGGTCCCGGGCATCGTCGAGGCCATGCACCGCGCGGACGACCTGTTCTTCGACACGGCGGGTCAGATCCGGATGCCGAGCTGGTCGAGCGGCCGGGTGGCGTTCGTCGGCGACGCCGCCTACGCGCCGTCGTTCCTGACCGGGCAGGGTTCCAGCCTGGCGCTGGTGGGCGCCTACATGCTCGCCAGGTCGCTGGCCATGCACGGGGACCACGTCGAGGCCTTCGCCGCCTACGAGCGGGACACCCGCGAGTTCGTCACGATGAACCAGGCACTGGTCGACAAGGGTGGCGCCCGGCTGTTCCCCACGACCGCCGAGGCGCTGGAACGACGCAACGCCATGCTGCGTGAGCTGGTCGCCATGCCGGCCACGACGCCGCAGCCCGCCCACTCGGCCCTCGTGCTCCCCAAGCCTGCGCCGACGGCGTGAGCCCGGTCCGGACCCCGGAAGAAAACCCGGAGGAAATCCCTACCGCTCCCGGGGGAACCCACCCTGTCCTGGCAGGGCGGCCCCGAGGCAGGCTGGCAACATGAAGACCATGACCCTCGACCCGCGAGCGCGGCGGTCCGGGCAGAGCCCCGGCTGGACGCACCTGCTCGGCGCGCCGTCGTCCTCCGTCACGTGGCGCTCGTACGGCTACCTGTGGCTCATGCTGCTCCTGGGGCCGTTCGCCCTCGCCTACGTGCTGGTCACCGTGGCGGTCACGGCCGGGGCCGCCGTGACGGTCGTCGGGCTGTTCGTCGCAGGAGGGCTCGTGGTGGGCGGGCGGTGGTGGGGCGCCACCTACCGCCGTCTGGCAGGCCGCCTGCTCGGCACGCACGTCGCGGCGCCGGTGCCCCGACGGACGCGGCAGGGCTTCTGGCCGCGGCTCGGGGGAGCGCTCGGCGACCCGGCGGGCTGGCGAGCGCTGCTGTTCATGCTCGCGGCCCTGCCGGTGACGCTCGCCGGGTTCGTCGTGAGCACCGCGTGTCTCGTGCTCGGGCTCGGCAGCGTGACCTACTGGTCCTGGTTCTGGTCGCTGCCTCCCGAGCTGGCCATGGACAGCTCGTGGCACAACCCGGCCGGCCTCGCCCTCGTCGCGCTGGGCGGCCTGGTGATGCTGGTCCTGTGGCCGCTGGCCCAGTCGGGTTTCGTCGCCCTGCTGAAGCTGCTGACCAGGGTGCTGCTCGGACCGACGGCCGCCAGCCTGCGGGTCGCCGAGCTGGAGCGCTCCCGGGCGGGCACGGTGGAGGACGCCGATGCCCGGCTGCGCCGCATCGAGCGAGACCTGCACGACGGTACCCAGGCACGCCTCGTCGCCGTCGGTATGCAGCTCGGCGAGGCACGTGAGCAGCTGGTCTCCGGCGAGACGGACACGGTGGGCGAGCTCCTCGAGGTGGCGCACGCCTCGACCAAGGACGCCCTGGCCGAGCTCCGCGAGCTGGCCCGGGGCATCCACCCGCCGGCGCTGGACAGCGGCCTCGCGGTCGCCCTGGAGACGCTCGCCGCACGCGCGCCGCTACCGGTCACGGCGGACATCGACCCGGCGGTCGAGGCGGGCGGCCGCCTCGCACCGGCGATCGAGTCGATCGTCTACTTCTCGATCGCCGAGCTGGTCACCAACGCGGCCAAGCACGCGCGCGCGTCACGGGTCCACGTGCGGGTCGAGGTCGTCGCCGACGGCGGGAGCGGCGTCCTGCACATCCAGGTGCGGGACGACGGCGGCGGGGGAGCGGCTGTCGTCGCCCCCGACGGGTCCGGGCTGCGGTCGGGCCTCGCGGGGCTCGCCGAGCGCGTCGGGTCGGTCGACGGCACGTTCGACCTGTCCAGCCCCGTCGGCGGGCCGACCGTCGTGACCATGACGCTCCCTGCGGCGCGGGCCGCCGCGGCAGGTGTGCGCCGCACGGGTGCCGGTGGCCGCGCATGACCGGGCCGGACACGACGCCGTCGGGCGGACTGCGGGTGGTGCTCGCCGAGGACTCCGGGATCCTGCGCGACGGGCTCGTCGCCCTGCTGACGCGGCGGGGGCACGAGGTGACGGCCGTGCCGGACGGCGAGAGCCTGGAGCGTGAGGTCCTTCGCCTCGCGAGCGAGTCGTCCGTGCCCGACGTCGTGGTGGCGGACATCCGGATGCCACCGACGTTCACCGACGAGGGTCTGCGCACCGTGGTCGCGTTACGGGAGCAGCTTCCCGGGCTCCCCGTGCTGCTCTTCTCGCAGTACGTGGAGACCAGGTACGCCGGTGTGCTGCTCCAGGGTGACGCACGTGGCGTGGGGTACCTGCTCAAGGACCGTGTCGTCGACGTGGGGGAGTTCACCCAGGCGCTCGCGCGCGTGGCCCGGGGCGAGACCGTGCTGGACCCGGAGGTGGTCTCCCAGCTCATGGGCGCCTCCGACCCGGACGCCGGCCGGGTGCGGCTGACCGACAGGGAACGCCAGGTGCTCGACCTCATCGCGCAGGGCCGGTCGAACGGCGGCATCGCGGAGCAGCTGTTCCTCTCCCAGGGCGCTGTGGAGAAGAACGTCGCCGCGATCTTCCAGAAGCTCGACCTGCCGTACGACGCGGCGGACAACCGCCGGGTGCTCGCCGTGCTGCGTTACCTCGGGACCTGAGGTATCACGTGCCTTCGACGACGGCCCGCAGCTGCGAGCGCGCAGTGACCCCCAGACGGGGGAAGCTGCGGTAGAGATGGGAGCCCACGGTGCGGGGGGAGATGAAGAGCCTCTCCCCGATCTCGCGGTTGGTCAGACCGCGGGCGGCGAGCCTGATGATCTGTTGCTGCTGCGGCGAGAGGTCGGCCAGTGCACCGCTCGTCGACGCGCCCTGGTCGACGCCTGCGGCCCGTGACTCCGTTCGTGCCCGCTCGGTCCATGGATCGGCGCCCAGGCGCTGGAAGGTCTCCAGCGCTTCGGCCAGCGGCGCCCTGGCCTCGGCCACACGTCGGCGACGACGAAGCCACTCCGCGAGGTCGAGCAACGCCTGCGCCCGTTCGAACGGCCAGTGCTCGGTGAACGGGTCGTCCAGGGCGGCCCGGAAGTGCGGCTCCGCGCTCCCGGGATCCGCCAGCAGACCGCGAGCCCTGTGGAGGAGCGCACGGAGCCGAGGTGAGACACGGTCGCCCAGGTCCTGCGCCGCTGTCTCGACGATCTCGGCGGCCCCCTGCCCATGACCGCTGCGCACCGCGGCCGCCGCGAGGTCGGCGAGGGCGGCGTACGAGGCGTGGTAGTGCACGGGCCCGTCGTCCTCGGTGAAGGTCGTGCGCAGCTGGTGGTAAGCGGTCTCGTGGTCGCCCTCGGCGGACGCGGCGGCGGCAAGGGCGCGTCGGACGTACACGAACACCGAACGGCTCTCCAGGGGATCGACGAGCGCGATGGCGCGCGCCGCCTGGGCCCGGGCGCCGAGGACGTCGCCCTGGAGCGCGAGCACCATGGCGTCCACCGCTGTCGCGCAGGCCACGGCATGGTCGAGCCCGGCCGCAATCCCTGTCGTGATGATGCGCGCGCTGACCTCCCGCGCCCGGTCCCACCGCCCGCGCTCCAGGTAGGCCCAGGCCGCCGCGCCCCCCAGGCCGTTCGGAAGGGTGGTTCCCGCGTGCACGGCGTCCAGGGCAAGGTCGAACGTGTCGACCGCCTCCGGCGTCTCGTCCAGGAGCCACGCCGCGATGCCGAGGTACGTCAGCTGCTCCGGTCGGGTCCGTCTCTCGGCGGCGAGCCGCGCGCCCAGCATCCGCAGATCCGCGCGCCTGTCGTGCGTCGGATCACAGACGATCCGCACCCAGGCCCGCAGCCAGTCCTGACCGGCGTGCTCGGGGATGCTCCGCAGCACGTCGTGGATCGCGTGCCGCTCGGCCGCCCTTCCTGAGTAGAACCGGGCCACGGCGGCGTCCGCGAGGATGTTCAGCGCGCTGTCGGGCTGTTCCGTCGCGAACTGGCCGGCCGCCCGCATCAGTCGAGCGAACGCTGTGGTGTGGCGGGCGGTCAGTACCGTCAGCCGGCTCACCTGGACGGTAGCTGCGGCCATGAGCGAGGTATCCCCGGTCCGGGTGTGCACCGCCTGCGCCAGGTGCTCCACCCAGGCGAGATCGCCGGTCAGCACCGCGCTCCTGGCCGCCTCGACAAGCAGTCGGACGCCGTGCCCGGCGTGCGGGGTGAGCTCCGCCGCGCGGTGCAGGGCTTTGCCCGCGGCCGCGGGGCCCCCGCGCCGGCGGGCCTGCTCGGCGGACCGCTCGAGCAGCCCCGAGATCGCGGCGTCCTGTCCCGTGCAGGATGCCGCGAGGTGCCAGGCCTGCCGGTCCGGCTCGTCGGGCAGCATCTCCGCGAGAGCCTGGTGGGCTGCGCGCCGATCGTCCGGAGCGGCGGTCTGATAGATCGCGGAGCGGACGAGAGGGTGACGGAACCGCACGCGCCGGCCCATGCGAACGATCAGCCCTGCCCGGTCCGCGGGCTCCCAGGCGTCGAGCGCGGTGCCCGGCGGTATCGGTGCGGGGATGATCGCCGCGTCGACCGGGTCCATCGCCGCCAGGCGCAGCAGTGCTTGCCGGGTGACGTGCGGCAGCCCAGCCGCTCCCGCGCCGAACACGCGTGCCAGCTCGTCGGTGAGGGGGAGCGGACCCGCCGAGGTCTGGTGGCCTGCCGCGTCCAGAGCGGCGGCCCTGGACAGCTCGGTGAGCGCGAGCGGATTGCCGGCAGCTTGCTCGACGACGTCGGCGCTGAGCCGCGCCGTTGGCCGTGTCGGCAGACCCTCGAGGAGGCGCGATGCCTCGGCGTCGTCGAGCGGTTCGAGGACCGTGACCGGCACGTCACGCCCTGCACCCCTGACCGCATGTCCGGTCTCGGCGGCCATCAGCAGCGTGACGGCCTCACCGCCCAGCCGTCGTGCCGCGAAGGCGAGGGTGTCGAGCGAGACCTGGTCGCACCGGTGCGCGTCGTCCACGAGGAGCAGGACCGGCTGCCGGGCGGCCAGGTCGGACAGCAGGTCGAGCAACGCGTTACCCGTCACCATGACGTCCGGGCTCGCCGTGCCCGTACCGGTGCCTGTTCCCAGGGCCGAGCGCAGCGCAGCCCCCTGCCGCCCGGGCAGCACGTCGATCCGGTCCGTGACCGGGCGGAGCAGCTGGTGCAGCGCGGAGAAGGCCAGCGTCCGCTCGGACTCGCTGCCCTGAGCGCGCAGCACGGCGGATCCGCGCGACTCGGCGTGGCGAGCCAGGGCGTCCAGCAGCGTGGTCCTGCCCATCCCGGCGTCACCCACGAGCAGCTGAACGGTGCCCGCGCTGCCGGGCTCCTCGACCGTGCGAAGAAGTCGGGCGACGCCGTCCGCCCTGGTCGACGTCGTGCTCCGTGAGCTCGTGAGCCGGGCGAGGTCCCAGACCTGGTCCCGACGGACGTCCTGCGGCTCCATGGCGTCTCCTGAACTTGCGGGGGCCGACGGTCATCCTACGAGCCCGGTGGTCCGCGGCGTCGACCTGCAGGTGCAGTCGACTGACGGATACCGGGGGAGCGGCCCGGATTCCTAGGGTCGCGGAGCAGGCTTCCGCAGAGACAAGGACCTTCATGTCGCAGATCACCCTCGGGGACGTCACCATCACCCGGGTCCTGGAGTACTTCGGCCCCGTCGAGATGACTCCCGAGACGTTCTTCCCGGACAGCTCCAAGGAGGTGTGGGACGGCGCTCCCTGGCTGGCACCGCACTTCGTGGACCCCGCGACCAACATCGTGAACTCGGCGATCCAGACCTGGCTGTTGCGCAGCGGCGGCAGGACGATCCTCGTCGACACCGGCGTCGGCAACCACAAGGAGCGTCCGTACTCTCCGGTCTGGAGCCACCTGGAGACGGACTTCCTGCACAACCTCGCTCGCGCCGGCGTCCGGCCCGAGGACGTCGACGTCGTGATCAACACGCATCTCCATGTCGACCACGTCGGCTGGAACACGTACCTGGACGGCCGGAGCTGGGTCCCCACCTTTCCCCACGCCACCTACCTGATGCCGAAGGACGACTTCGACTTCTGGAACCCGGCCAACAACTACCGGCCCGTTCTCGGCCGCGGCAACCAGAACGTGTTCGAGGACAGCATCGCTCCGGTGCACCAGGCCGGCCAGGTACTGCTCTGGGAGGACAGCTACCAGATCGACGAGCACCTGCGCCTCGACGCGGCTCCCGGCCACACACCTGGGTCGTCCACGCTCACGCTGACGTCGGGTACCGACCGCGCCGTCTTCGTCGGCGACATGCTGCACAACCCCGTGCAGCTTCTCGACCCCGACTCCAACAGCTGCTTCTGCGAGGATCCGGCGCTCGCCCGTGCGACGCGGCGCAAGGTGCTCGGCTGGGCAGCGGACAACAACGCGCTGGTCATCCCGGCGCACCTCGGCGGCCATGGCGCCGCGGAGGTCTCCCGCGACGGCAGCGCCTTCGCGGTGAAGAGCTGGGCGCCGTTCTCCCTGTACCCGACCGAGCCGTCCTGACCCCCGTGAAGAGGCAGCAGATGAACAGCGATACCGACGTCGTCGTCACCACGGACCGTGGAGCCGTTCGCGGTACCCGCGGGGACGCCGCGGCCGTGTTCCTCGGCGTCCCGTACGCCGCCGCACCCCGCGGCGCGGGGCGGTTCGCGCCGCCGCAGGAGCGTGCGCCGTGGGACGACGTCCGCGACGCCACCCGGCCCGGCCCCACGGCACCTCAGGCCGAACGTCGCCTCGGCAGCATCGACATGTCGCCGTACTTCGGCACCGGCTGGGGTCACGGCGACGACTACCTGACCGTCAACGTCTGGACGCCCCCTGGCATGACGGGCGGCCTTCCGGTCATGGTGTTCGTCCACGGGGGCGGGTTCGTCGCCGGGTCGACGAACGCCGCCCTCTATGACGGTTCCGCCTTCGCCCGGGACGGCGTCGTCCTGGTGACGGTCAACTACCGGCTCGGCATCGCCGGATTCCTCGACGTCCCGGGAGCCCCGGCGAACCGCGGTCTGCTCGACGTCGTCGCAGCCCTGGACTGGGTCCGGCGGAACATCACGGCGTTCGGGGGAGACCCGCGCAACGTCACCCTGTTCGGGCAGTCGGCCGGGGCGACGATCGTCGGCGGAGTCCTCGCGCACCGTCCGGCGTCGGGACTCTTCCGTCGCGCGATAGTCCAGAGCGGGAGCGGGCTCGGCGCCTTCACCACCGAGCAGGCCGCCCGGGTCACCAAGGCGGCGACCGAGGCTCTCGGGATCGAACCCCGAGTCGATCAGTTCGCGCGGCTCTCGGACGCACAGCTCGTCGAGGCCGCGTCCCGGCTCGGCGGTATCGACCTGCGGACCGAGACCCACTACGACCCGCTGATCGGGCTGAGCCCGTTCAGCCTGGTCCTGGACGAGCAACCCGCCGTGTCGGTCGCCGCGGGAGCCTCCGCCGACGTCGACCTGCTCATCGGCACCAACACGGAGGAGGGCCACCTCTACCTGGTCCCGGTCGACAAGTTCGCGTCCTCGGACGCGGCGGACGTCACTCGCGCCGCGACTGCGTCCCACCCCAGCCCGGTGGAGCTCGTCGAGAGCTATCGCTCGTCCAGGCCCCGTGCGACCTCCGGTGAGCTGCGGTCCGCGATCATGGGTGACGCCCTGTTCGGTGCCGGCAGCTGGGCGCTCGCCGACGCGCACACCGCGCAAGCGCCGTCGTCCACGTTCGCCTACGAGTTCGGGTGGCGTTCCGAAGCGCTCGACGGCCAGCTGGGCGCCACGCACGCGATCGAGCTGCCGTTCGTCTTCGACACTGCCGATCTGCCGGTTCTGAACGGGCCGCACGCGATGCTCGGCCCCCGGCGCCCTCCGACCGGGCTCGCCACGCGGATGCACCAGGCCTGGGTGCGGTTCGCCCGCACCGGTGACCCGGGGTGGGCCCGGTACGACGACCGGCGCCGATCCACCGTGCACATCGACGCGGAGTGGGCGGTGGTGGAGGACCCGCGTGGCGAGGAACGTCAGGCCTGGTCCGTCGACCGCCGTCCGCGGGGGTGACCTCGTCGCCGGCCGCAGCCGGAACGGATCCTCCCTCGGCCATGGTTGACACCTTAACAAAGTTCAGGCAGCCTGGGCTCACGGGGAACTGAACTTAGTTAAGGAAGTCCGAGGAACGGGAGCGCGTGATGCGGCAACGAGCATTGGTCGTCGGGCTGGGGATCGCGGGCATGTCGGCGGCGATCGGGCTGCGGGCGGCCGGCTGGGAGACGGTGGTCGTCGAACGGGCGCCCGAACGGCGGCAGGGCGGGTCCTTCGTGGGTCTGCTGCCGGACGGCAGGCGGGCGGCGGTCGATCTGGGCATCGCCGACGACCTGCACACCCGCAACCCCGCCGACGGCGGACGCGCCTGGGAGCTGGACCGGCGCGGGAACCGCGCGCCGGGGCTGGGGTTCCTGCACCAGCCCGGGCGGCCCGCCGCGGTGGTCCGCGGTGACATCGAGGCAGCGCTCTGGCAGGGTCTCGGCCGGGCGGGCGCCGGTGCGCGGATCGACGTGCGGTTCGCCACCCGGCCCGTCGAGATCGGCGACGAGGGCGCCGGCGTCCAGGTGCTGCTCCGGGACGGCGGGACCGGTGAGGACTACCGCGAGGAGTACGACCTCGTCGTCGGCGCGGACGGCTTGCGGTCCGACGTGCGCCGCCTGGCCTTTGGTCCGCATGCGCGGTACGTCCGCGACTGGGGCGCGATGATCTGCGCCTTCCAGCTTCCGGGCCAGGTGCCGGGCTACGGCGACCAGGACAGCATCATCAGCGCCCGTGCGGGGCGTGCGGCCTGGGTGTTCGGCTTCGCCGACCGGGCGCCCACCGCCCTGCTGACCTACCGCACGACGGACGTCTCCGGGCAGTTCGCGGGGGACCGGATCGAACGGCTGCGTTCCGCCTACTCCGGTATGGACGATCCGGTCGTGCGGTACGTCCTGGACGAGCTCGAACGCGCGCCCGAGTTCCTGTTCGACTCGGTCCACCAGGTCAGGATGCCGCGGTGGAGCACGGGCCGGGTGGTGCTGGTGGGCGATGCGGCCTGGTGCCTGAACCTCTACTCGGGCATGGGCGCCACGAGTGCGCTCCGGGGCGGCGCGGAGCTGGGCAAGGCGTTGCGGAACGCGTCGGACGACGTCCGCGCCGCGCTGACCGCCTGGGAGTCGGCACTGCGTCCGTCGATCCTGAGGCATCAGCGCATCGCGCACCTCAAGCAGCAGATGTTCGTCCCGTCGGGCCGGGGGACCGAGGCGGTGCGCTCGTTCGTCCTGAGGCTCGGTGGTGCGGCCCGCAGGCGGCAGATGGCCAGGGGGCTCAGTGCGACGTCATCGATCGAACATCGCGACTAATCTATTGATTATCGAGCGATCATCATCGATAATCGCTGCATGAGTCGCATAGTCTTCAACATGCTCACGCTGCTGATCTTCAGCGGCATCGCCATCGCCCTGTTCGCCCAGGCCGTGATCCTGCCCGGGATCGCCGCCGACGAGGTCAGGCACTTTCCTCCGTACGAGCCCTACCGTGTCCCGCTCCTGGCCGCCGGGATCGCCTTCATCGCCTGCGCGCAGGTGTCGCTCGCGGCCCTCTGGATGCTCGTGTTCCGCGCCCAGGCGGGCACCTTCTTCCGGCCGGGCACGCAGCGGTGGGTGGTCACGATCGGCGCGGCGGTCGGCGTCGCGACACTGCTCACCGCCGGCTTCTTCCTGTACGTGACGTTCGTGGGGATCCGGATGCCCGACGACATGGGGGACCTGGGGCTGTGGATGGCGAGCGGCCTGGGATGTTTCGTCGGTGTCGCACTGCTCGGCGTCGTGTTCGTGACCCATCGGCTCGTCCAGCGGGCGACGGACGCACAGACCGAGCTGGACGGCGTGCTCTGATGGCGATCGTCGTCGAGATCGATGTGCTCCTGGCGAAGCGGAAGATGTCGGTCGGCGACTTCGCCGACGCGATCGGCCTGAGTCCGGCCAACGTGTCGGTGCTGAAGAACGGCCGCGCGAAGGCGGTCCGGTTCTCGACGCTGAACGCGATCTGCGAGGTGCTCGACTGCCAGCCCGGAGACGTGCTGCGGTGGGTCTCCGACGACGACGACGGCGTCAGATCCGGGGCGGTCGGTCTTCCGCGCAGCGCCGACTGATCGGTGTTTTGATACGGGTTCACTCGCCCGGGGCATCCTGGGTGGAATCGTGGAAGGTGGGCTGATGGCGAACGTTCTGGTGACGGGGGCGTCCCGAGGGATCGGGCGTGCGATCGCGGTGGCTCTTGCCGGCCGTGGCGATCGGGTCGCTGTCCACTACGGCTCCGATCGCGCGTCCGCCGAGCAGACGCTCGGGCTGCTGGCCGGCACGGGTCACACGGTCGTGGGTGGAGACCTGAGCCGGCCCGAGGGTGCCGAGACCGTCGTCAGGGCGGCGGCACAGGCGCTCGGAGGGATCGACGTCCTCGTCAACAACGCGGCGCTCGCGCCCAGCGCGCGTCACCATCATCCGATCGCGACAGTGAGCTACGAGGACTGGCAGCGAAGCTGGCGGGAGATGATCGACGTCGACCTCATCGCGGCGGCGAACGTGACCTACCTCGTGGCGCGCCGGCTCATCGCCAGGGGCTCCGCGGGGGTCATCGTGAACATCGGCTCCCGTGGCGCCTTCCGTGGCGAGCCGGAGTTCCCCGCGTACGGGGCGGCGAAGGCCGCGCTGCACGCTTTCGGGCAGTCGATGGCGGTCGCCCTCGCGCCGCACGACATCGCGGTGGCGTCGGTCGCCCCGGGATTCGTCAGCTCCGAACGCCAGGCCGAGAAGCTGGCGGGCCCCACGGGTGACTCCGTGCGCTCGGAGAGCCCGTTCGGGCGGGTGGGGACGCCGGAGGAGGTCGCGCACGCGGTGCTGTACCTGACCTCGCCGGGGGCCGCCTGGGCTTCGGGGGCGATCCTCGACCTCAACGGCGCCTCCCACCTGCGCACCTGAGGATCCGCCGCGCACCCCGCCGCGCACCGGGCTCGTGCTGTTGCGGATGGTCAGCGAGGTGGCCAGCTCGACGTGGCGTGACGTCGGCGGCTTGCCGGTCGACATCGCGATGATGGCTTGGGCTGCCATACGCCCCATGCCATCGAGGTCCTGGTGGACGGTGGTCAACGGCGGTGTCGTCCAGGACGCTCCAGCGCCGACAGGAGGTCGTGCGCGTGCCTGGTGCCTGTGGCGACGTCGAACTCATCAGTGCGGACCAGCTCGGGGACGACCTCGATGCCTGCGGCGTCCAGCGCCGCGGTGAAGCCGTAGAAGCGGTCGCGTGCGGCCGCGGAGAGCTCGGGTCCGCCGATCCGGCCGATGCGTCGGTGGCCGAGCCGCCCGAAATAGTTTCGTGCTCCCATCCGGGCGATACCTGACTTCTCACAGCAAAATCCGACCCTTGCGGGGCCCGTCGGCCTCCTATAGTCTCAACGCGCTACGCATAGTTGCGAAACTATTTCGGCAGTGCAGCCGAGTGGTGTAGCCGTAACGTTTCGCCCGACTCAAGGAGGAGTTCGATGAAGTCACGGTTGAAGGGCATGAGGAGCCGGGGACGCGTCGGCGTCTCGGTCGTGGTCGCGGGGGCGCTCACCCTCGGTCTCGCTGCATGTTCACGAGACGGTGGTGGAACCTCGGGCCTCGACGGCGACACCCTCGAGATGTACACGTGGATCGGCGGCGAGGCCGACAAGCAGCAGTGGAGCGACTACATCGCCGGAGGGGTGCACGCCGACCCGGAGATGAAGGTGAGCTTCTCCGGGCCGCCGATCGGCGACTACTACACCAAGCTGCCCACCGTGATGAGGAGCAACAACGCGCCCTGCCTGGTCACGTTCCAGAACGGCCGGGTGAACCAGTACGTCGAGGGGCTGGAGCCGCTGGACGACCTGGCGAAGGAGAACAACCTCGACCTGTCGGCGTACAGCCCGGCGATGCTCGAGCAGCTCAGCGTGGACGGCAAGCTCTACTCCCTCCCGTTCAACGCCGGGCCCACCGTGATCCTCTACAACAAGAAGATGTTCAAGGACGCCGGTGTGGCCGAACCGACCAACGACTGGACGATCGACGACTTCATCGCGGCAGCGAAGGCGACCACGAAGGACGGCGTGTACGGCTTCGCGATCCCCCAGGCGTCGAACCCCATCGCCACCCTCATGGCGGCCGACGGCCGCCCCTGGGCGGACGAGAACGGTCCGCTGCTCGACGACCCGAACTTTCGCGACGCGCTGCAGCTGCTCGTCGACCTGTCCAACAAGTACAAGGTCGCGAAGCCGCTCGAGGCGGCAGCGGGCGGGACCTTCCCCGACATCGACGCATTCAACACAGGCCAGGCGGCCATGGAGATGCAGGGGCTGTGGGACCTGCAGCACGCGCAGGAGTCTCTCGGCAAGGACAACGTCGGCATCGCCGTCATTCCGAGCAAGAGCGGCGCCTCCAAGGGGTTCATCGGCGGGTCGGGCTTCGCCATCACGAAGACCTGCGGCGACAAGCAGAAGGCCTTCGAGGCCATCGAGGCGATGACGAGCAAGAGCGGACTCGAGTTCGTCACCACGTCACAGGCCTCCGTGCCGGCGCGGCTCGACGCGCTGGACGCCTGGTCCACCAATGCCGGATCGCCGGAGTTCGCCTCGGTCATCGAGCAGATGACCGGTGACGCGACGCCCTCGCCCGTGCCGTCCAACCAGGCCGAGCTCGACACGCTCCTGACGCAGTACGAGGTGGACGCCTTCTCCGGCAAGAGCACGGTCGACGAAGTGCTGCAGCAGGTGAAGGCCGGCCTCGCGCAATGACGTTGGCGCGTATGGACCGTGCGGAGGGAGAGGCCGCCGACGGGTCCGTCGGCCGGCTCCGCCGCCGGTCCCTCCAGGGTCCCCGATGGGTGGGGTGGGCCTTCGTCCTGCCCGGCCTCATCGGGCTCGCAGTGTTCATCGTCCTGCCGCAGGTCGCCTCGCTGGTCCTCGGATTCGCCGACTCGACCCTGCTGGGAGGCACCCAGTTCACGGGCACGCAGAACTACGCCCGGCTGCTGCGCGACCCGCAGTTCCTCAACAGCGTCATGGTGACGGCGGTCTTCGTGCTCGTGTACGTCCCGGCGAACATCGCGATCTCGATGGCGATGGCGATGTGGCTGAAGACCCGCATCGCAGGCCGCAACTGGCTCCGTGTGATCTTCCTGATCCCGGCGTTGTCACCCTTGGTGGCAAACGCCGCGGTCTTCCGGTTGCTCTTCCAGCAGGATGGCGTCGTCAACCAGGCCTTGGCGGCGATCGGGCTGGCGCCGATCCCCTGGCTCAGCGACGGCAGCTGGGCGCTGGCCGTCGTGATAGGCGTGTCGGTCTGGCAGTCGTTCGGCTACAACATGATCGTGCTCGGCGCGGGCCTCGACTCGATCAGTCCCGACGTCATCGCGGCATCACGGATCGACGGCGCCGGCCGGTTCCGTCGCCTGGTCTCGATCACGCTGCCCCTGGTCAGCCCTGCCCTGTTCTTCACCACGGTGCTGACCGTGATCGGCGCCTGGCAGACCTTCGCCCAGGCCTACGTCATCACGGGCGGGGGCCCGGGCAACAGCACCATGACGATCATGCTGTACCTCTATCAGACCGCCTTCACGAACAACCAGCTCGGCTATGCGTCGGCCATCGCCACCGTGCTGTTCGTGATCATCGCAATCTTCACGCTGTTCCAGCTGTGGGGACAGAGGAGGTGGGTCCACTATGACTGAGCCGATGACTGAGCCGATGACCGAGCCGATGACTGAGCCGATGACTGAGCAAGGTCTGCGGAAGTCGGGACCGAACTGGCGCCGCCGGGCGCGCACCGTCGGGTTCGTCGCCAACACGACGGTCGCGTGGCTGTTCGCGCTCGTGTTCTCGTTCCCGCTGATCTGGACCTTCTTCACGGCGCTGAAGCCGGGGAACGAGGTGTTCGGCGCCCGGATCAGCTTCATCGGTTCGAAGGTCCTCTGGTCCAACTTCTCGGATGCGTGGACCGAGGTCGACTTCGGACGCCTGCTCCTGAACAGCCTGGTCGTCGCCGCGATCTCGACCGTGCTCACCCTGGTCGTCGCGACCCTGACCGCGTTCGCGTTCGCGAGGCTGCGATTCCCCGGCCGGAGCGCGATCTTCTTGCTGTTCGTCATCACGTTGACGCTGCCGAGCGAGGTCGCCGTCGTGCCGCTGTTCCTCGGTTTCGATCAGGCCAGGCTCGTGGACACCTGGTTCGCGCTCATCATCCCTGGCCTCTTCGGGGCTTTCGGGGCGTTTCTGCTCCGGCAGTTCATGCTCCAGATCCCGGGGGAGCTGGAGGAGGCCGCCCGGCTCGACGGAGCCTCTACGTGGCGCATCCTGATCAGCGTCGTTGTTCCACTGGTGCGACCGGCCCTGTCGGTGCTGGCGATCTTCGCCTTCCTGGGGAGCTGGAACAGCTTCCTGTGGCCGCTGATCATCCTCAACAGCTCCGACAAATGGACGATCCCCATCGGGATCGCCGGGTTCACGACCCAGACCGGAACGCAATGGGAGCTGCTGATGGCGGCATGCGTGATGACGATCGCTCCCGTGGTGATCGTGGTCGCCCTCGCCCAGAGGCAGCTGGTGGCCGCGATCGGCGCGGGCGCCTTCGGCGGCCGTTGAGCCGCGACGGACGGAGACCTGTGAACCTCGAACCGCTTGATACGACGGCCCTGCCGGCGCCGGTGGACGTGTCGGACAACCGCGCCGCGCTCGCGCTGGTCGATGCTGTCATCGAAGCCGGGCCGTACGACGCGACCTGGGAGTCGCTGTCCCGCTATCGCGCTCCGCAGTGGTACCGCGACGCCAAGTTCGGCATCTTCCTGCACTGGGGAGCCTTCTCGGTGCCGGCGTTCGGCAACGAGTGGTACCCCCGGACGATGTACCGGCGCGGCACGCCCGCGTTCGAGCACCACGTGGCGACGAACGGACCGCACGACCAGTTCGGCTACAAGGACTTCCTTCCGCACTTCCGCATGGAGCGCTTCGACCCGCAGGAATGGGTCGCGCTGTTCAAGCGCGCGGGCGCGCAGTTCGTGGTGCCGGTCGCGGAGCATCACGACGGCTACGCGATGTACGACACCGCGCGCTCGCGCTGGAAGGTGACCCAGGTGGGCCCGGAGCGGGACGTGACGGGAGACCTCCTGGCGGCGGTCGACCAGGCCTGGCTGATCGCCGGCGCGTCGACCCACCGGGCGGAGCACTGGTTCTTCATGAACGGGGGAGCGGAGTTCGACTCCGACGTCCGCGATCCCGCCTACGCCGACCTGTACGGCCCCGCGCTGCGCAAGGAGATGAACCCCACGGAGCGGTTCCTGGAGGACTGGTTGCTGCGCACGGTCGAGATCATCGACTCCTACCGGCCGCAGATCCTCTACTTCGACACCGGGATCGAGGAGCCGTCGTTCGAGCCCTACATCCGCAGACTCGCCGCGTACTACTACAACCGGGCGGCGCAGTGGGGGCGCGAAGTCGTCATCAACTACAAGTGGGACTCGTTCCGACCCGGTTCCGCGGTGCTGGACATCGAGCGCGGCACGATGGGCGGCATCCGGCCCGACGTCTGGCAGAACGACACGTCGGTGTCGCGGACGTCGTGGAGCTGGGTGCAGGGGCACGACTACAAGGACGCCTCCGAGCTCGTCCAGGAGCTCGTCGATGTGGTCGCGAAGAACGGGAACCTGCTGCTGAACGTCGGTCCACGCCCCGACGGGACCATCCCAGAGGAGGAGGCAGCGTTGCTGGAGGCGGTCGGCGACTGGTTGGCCGTGCACGGTGAAGCGATCTACGGTTCCAGCCCGTGGGTCGTGTTCGGCGAGGGGCCAACGGCTCCCGCCGCCGGATCGTTCACCGACGGCGCGGCGGCCGCGTACACCGCGGAGGACATCCGCTTCACGAGGATGACCGAGGTCGGCCACGACTATGTCTACGGGATCGGGCTCGTCCGTCCGGAGGACGGCCGCATGCGGATCCGCAGCTTCGGCTCGGACAGCAGGATCGTCGACCGTCCGATCATCGATGTGCGGGTCCTGGGCTCCCGGGAGCAGCCGGACTGGACCCGCACGGGCGAGCACCTGGAGGTCGTGCTGCCCGACTCCGAGACGTCAGGTCCCGGCGGCGCCGTCGTGCGGATCGAGCTGGCGCAGGAGGCTGCCGAGGCGCGTATCGACTTCTTCCACGGCCTGAACATCTAGCGGCGATCCGAGCCTTCGGGATGGACGGACCAGTTCCACGGGCCTGCGCAGGACGCTCGGCTGGGAAACCCCAGCCGAGCGACCTGCTCGGCACCCCGATCGCCGCGGAGTCAGGCGGTCAGCGCCCCAGCCAGCCACCGTCGACAGCGAGCACCTGCCCGTGCACGTACCCGGCGGCGGCCGAGGCGAGGAACACCACGACGTTCCCGATGTCCGCCGGTGTGCCCCACCGTCCGGCGGGGATCCGGGCCGAGAGCTGCTCGAGCCGCACCGGGTCCGCGAGCAGGGCCGTGTTCATCTCGGTGGTCATGTAGCCCGGTGCCACCGCGTTGACGCGCACCCCTTGTCCGGCCCACTCGTTGGCCAGGGCCTTGGTCAGCTGCGCCACCGCACCCTTCGACGCGGCGTAGGCGGGGACGTTCAGGCCACCCTGGAAGCTGAGCAGCGAGGCGAGGTTGATGATCGCGCCGTCCCCGCGCTCCAGCATCGGGCGCCCGAACCGCTGCGCGAGCTGGAACACCGCGCGCACGTTGACGTCGAGCACCCGGTCGAACGCGTCGAGCGGGAACTCGGCTGCGGGAAACCGGTCCTGCACACCGGCGTTGTTGACCAGCACGTCGACCCGGTGGCGGGCCAGCACGTCATCGGCCGCCTCGTCGACGGCCTCGCGGTCGGCCAGGTCGACGGGCACCAGCTCGATCGTGCGTCCCAGGGCGTCGGCCGTCTCCGTCAGATCCTGCGGCAGGTCGCGGCGGGCCAGCACGACGACATCCGCTCCTGCCTCCAGCAGCGCGGCGGTGATGCCGGCACCGAGGCCGCGTCCGCCGCCTGTCACGACGGCGGTCCTGCCGGCCAGCGAGAACGGCGCCGCGCCGCTCACCGGGCACCGCCCGAACGCACCAGCACCTTGAGGTTGTCCTGTCCTGCCGCCGCGGACTCGAACGCCGCGGCCACGTCCTCCAGCGCGAACTCCGCGACGGGGAGCCGCTCGAGGCCGAGCTCTCCGGACGCGACCAGGCGCACCGCCTGTGCGACGTCCTCGTGGGTGTACACGCGCACCCCCACGAGTGTCTGCTCCTTGAAGCAGATCGCCTGGAGGTCGACGGGGGCGGGCTGCTTGTGCACGCCCACGATCACGATGCTGCCCAGCACGCGGGACACTCCGGGCAGCTGAGCGGCCACCGCAGGGTGCCCCGCGGTGTCGAACGTGACGTCGGCGCCCTCGCCGGCAGTCAGGGAGGCGAGGTGGGCGGCGGCGTCCACGCCGTCCGGCACCACGTCAAGGCCGAGCCCGGCGATCACCTCCCGCCGCCAGGTGCGCGGCTCGCCGACGACCACGCGGCCGGCGCCGGCGTGCGCCGCGACGAGCGCGGTCAGCACCCCGATCGGGCCGCCGCCGAGCACCGCCACGGTGTCGCCCGCCCGCAGGCCCGAGCGGGCGACGGCGTGCACCGCCACGGCCAGCGGCTCGACCAGCGCGGCCAGCCGCGCCGGCACACCCGCAGGGACGACGTGCAGCGCCGAGGCCGGCAGCGCCACGTACCCGGCCAGGGAGCCGGGCGCGTCGATGCCGTACAGCTCGAGGTTGCGGCACACGTGCATGCTGCCCGAGCGGCACGCCAAGCAGTGCCCGCAGGAGATGAGGGGCTCGGCCACCACGCGGTCACCCACGGCGAGCCCCGTGGTCCCGCCGTCGGCGACCACGCCGACGATCTCGTGCCCCGGCACGATCCCTGCCTGCGCGCGCGGGTGGGTGCCGTGCAGGATCGACAGGTCGGTGCCGCAGATGCCCGTGTACTCGACCTCGACCAGCACCCACCCTGCGGGCACCTCCGGTACGGGGACCTGCTCGACCGTGATCGTGTCCGGTCCCTGCCACACCGCTGCCTGCATCGACGTCGTCATCGGGCCTCCTCCGTCACCACGTTCCGGGGCACCCGCCCGGCGATCGCCTCCACCGCGTTCTCGACGGTGCGGCGCTTGAGCTCGGTGTAGGACTCCTCCGTGTACCAGGCCAGGTGGGGCGTGAGCGTCACGTTCTCGAGGCGGGTCAGCGGATGCCCCACCGGTACGGGCTCCTCCTCGTGGACGTCGATCCCGGCCGCCCGCAGGCGGCCATCGCCCAGCGCGGCGACGAGGGCGTCGGTGTCGACGACGCCGCCGCGGCTGGTGTTGACCAGGACCGCCGTGGGCTTCATCAGAGCCAGCTCCCGGCGCCCGACCAGGTGGTGGGTCGCCGCCGTCAACGGCGTGTGCAGGGACACGACGTCGGCCCGGCGCAGCACCTCGTCGAGGGGGGCCACGGGCACACCGTGCAGCTCGCCGTCGGCGTCGGGCGCGAGCACGTCGAACCCGAGCACCTCATATCCCAGCCCGCGTGCCTTGAGTGCCGTCGCGTGCCCGATGCGGCCCACGCCGACGACGCCGAACACCGATCCGCGGACCTGGCCCACCGGCCGCACCGCCTGAAGGTCGAACCGCCCCGCCCGGACCCCGCGGTCCAGCCGGGCGACTCCCCGGGATGCCGTCAGTGCCAGCGTGATCGCGTGGTCGGAGACGGCCTCCGTGCCGTAGTCGGGCACGTTGCACACCGTGACGCCCCGCGCGGCGGCCGCGGCGACATCGACCGAGTCGACTCCCACCCCGTACCGGGAGACCACCTGGAGCCCCGGCAGGGCGTCCAGCACCGCGGCGCTGATCTCGGCGTACTGCACCACCAGGCCGGCGGCACCGGCGGCCGCGGCGACGAGCTCCTCCGTCGTGCGCGCCTGCGCCAGCCGCAGCTCCACCCCGGCCTGCCGTGCGACGGCGATCTCCGCGTCGAAGGTGTCGTGGTCGCACTCGGTGATCAGCACCACCGGCGCGCCCGGCGCCCCCGGCACGAGCACCTCCACGCCTGCCGGCCTCTGCGGCGGTGCGCTCGTGCGCGACACGGAACCGGCTCGAGGCATGGGGTGGTCCGCGTTCTCGACGCGGGGATGTTCAGTTCTGGGCACTGGTGCCTCCTGGGCGGTCGGGTGGCGCAGCGGTGCGCTACATCCGAAGGGTAACGGGACTTGGAGGAAACGTCACATGTATGATCTACTTCAACGAGGCGCCGCCAGTGCGGTGCTGAGTGTTTCTCCGAGGAAGAAGGAACAGAGCCATGACTACACCGCACACTCGCGCGCGGTCGACAAGGATCCCCACGAGGTCGGTCGCGCTGGCCGCGGTGCTCGGCGCATCGATGCTCGCCCTGGCTGCCTGCACACCGGGTGCTTCGACTGCCGAAGAGCCGGACTCGAAGTACGGGTTCCCGATCGTCGAGCAGAAGGCCGATGCCCCCATCACCGTCTGGGTCGACGCCTCACGGCAGCCGGCAGCGGACGCCTTCAAGAAGGCCTATCCCGAGATCCCGATCACGGTGGAGACGTACGACGGCGGGGCTGACGGCTCGGGCTCGTTCCAGACCAAGGTCCAGGCCTTCAACCAGGCCGGGAGCGGTTGGCCCGACGTCGTGTTCTCGACGCAGAACAACGACGCGGCCTGGGCCAGCCAGGGGGACGATCCCTTTGCCGCACCGCTCAACAAGGGCTACTTCGAGCAGTCGTTCCTGGACGGGTTCACCGAGGGAGCCCTCGCGCCGCTCACCGTGGACGACACCGTCTACGGCCTGCGCAACGACCTCGCACCGACCGTGACGTGGTACGACCAGAGCCTCATGGACGAGTTCGGCTACACGGTGCCCACGACCTGGGAGGAGTACCAGGAGCTGGGTGAGAAGGTCGCGGCCGAGCACCCCGGGTACATCATCGGTGGTGTGGGTGACGCGTTCGCCGAGGAGATCTACTTCTGGGGTGCCAAGGCTCCGGTGAACACCGTGGTGGACGCCAACACCCTCAGCTCCGACACGTCCGACCCGTACGCGCAGGACATGGCGGCCATCATCGACGACCTGCTCGATGCGGGCGTCCTGGCGCAGGAGAACGTCTTCAGCCCGGAGTTCGTGCAGAAGTACACCGGCAAGGTCCTGATGCTTCCCGGACCCGTCTGGTACTCGGGCGCGCTCTTCAGCAACCCGGACTCCCTCAACGCCAAGCCCGGCACGATCGCCGCGGGGCTGCCTCTCGCGTGGGAGGGTGAGGACGCGGTCGCCGGCAACGTCGGCGGTGGGACGTGGTTCATCTCGCAGCACTCCGCGAACCTGGAGGCCGCCAAGAAGTTCCTCGAGTTCGTCACGAGTGACGAGCGCTACCAGGTGGACCTGGCGTCCGGGCTGCCGGCGTACCAGGCTGCGGGCGACAAGTGGCTCGCCAAGCAGGCCGAGGCCGGCTTCTTCGCCGGCGACTTCGCGGAGAACGTCTCGACCGCGTCGACCCAGGTCTGGGACGGCTGGGGTTACCCGCGGTTCAGCCAGGAGGCGGTCTGGGCCAAGACGGTCACGCCGAAGCTGGCGGCCGGTGAGAGCCTCGTCGACCTCCTGCCGGAGTGGGAGAAAGCCATCGAGAACGAGGCCCAGGTGAACGGGTACACGGTCAAGTGACCACGTCATCAGCCCAGCGCTCGCTGACCGACGCTGCCGCCGGCTCCCCTCGCGGGGGCCGGCGACGGCGCCCGACGAGCAAGCGGAGGACCGTGACCGGACGGTGGTCGCGGGTCAGCTACGTCTTCGTCTTCGGCTACACCCTGCTCGCGCTCGCGTTCGGAGTGCTGCCCACGCTGTACGCCGTGTTCATCGCGTTCCTGGACGGTGACGGGCGGTTCGCCGGGATCGCGAACTTCACGCGGGTGGTGGGCGACTTCAGGTTCTGGCCCGCAGTCCTTCACGTGGGCGCTTTCCTGCTGGTCTGGCTGGTCGCCCTGCTGGTGCTCGTCACGCTCCTGGCGCTGCTGGTCCACGGCATCGGGCGGCGCTGGCTGAGCTCGAGCATCCGGTTCGTCTACTACATCCCGGGGGCGCTGGCCGGAGCGTCGTCGGTGGTGCTGTGGTTGTTCGTGCTCAACCCCTCCGTGAGCCCGGTGGCGGCCGTGCTGCGTGCCTTCGGGTTCGAGACGTTCGTCCAGACGGTCTCGCCGGCCAACCTGCCGGTCATTTTCGCAGTCATCGCGTTCTGGACAGGGGCCGGTGGCTGGATCGTCGTCATGTACGGCGCGCTCAACAGCATCCCGAACGAGGTGCTGGAGGCCGCACGCATGGACGGGGCGGGTGTGGTGCGCACCGCACTGCACATCCAGCTCCCGATGCTGCGCAAGTGGATCTCCTACATGGCCGTCATGTCCCTGGCGGGTGGTGCGCAGCTGTTCGTGGAGCCACGGGTGCTCTCCCAGGCCAGCCACGCGGTGGTGCCTTCGGACTGGTCGCTGAACCAGCTCGCCTACCTGTACGCGTTCAAGCAGCAAGATCTCAACGGCTCGTCAGCCATCGCCGTCATCCTGCTGGTGGTGTCGCTCGGCCTGAGCACGTTCTTCGTCATCCGAGGAGGCCTCTTTGAGCGCGATTAGCACGAGCACGCGACCCCGCCACGATCTCAGTCCGAGGGACTGGCTCGGACGCGCGTTCGCCGTCGTCGTCACGGTCTTCTTCCTCCTCTTCTTCGTCGTGCCCATGGTGTGGCTGCTCATCGCGTCCGGGAAGTCGCCGCACGACCTGATCACGACAGGGCCGTTCGTGCCGGGAACCCTCGGGGACCTCGCCGCCAACTGGAACGCGTTGGTCCACTTCCAGGACGGCATCATCCTGCGCTGGCTCGGGAACTCCGCGTACTACTCGCTGGCCGCCCTCGCGATCACCCTGGTGACCACGATCCCGGCCGGCTACGCCCTCGCCCTCGGCGACTTCCGTGGACGGAAGGTGCTCCTGACGACGACCCTGGTCGTGATGCTGATCCCGAACACCGCACTGGTGCTCCCGGTCTTCCTCGAGCTCTCCGCCGTCAACCTGATCGGGACTCCGCTCGCGGCGATCCTGCCGTTCTCGTTCTATCCGTTCGGGGTGTACCTGACGTACATCTACTTCTCCACGAGCGTCCCGCGCGACCTGCTCGACGCCGCGCGGATCGACGGCTGCGGGGAGGTTGCCGTGTTCCGCAGGATCGCGATGCCGCTCGCGCTTCCGGTGATCGCGCTGGTGGGGTTCTTCAGCTTCGTGGCCAACTGGAACAACTTCTTCCTGCCGTTCCTGACCGTGCCCGGACCGGCGGCACCCATCCAGGTAGGCCTCACCGAGATGCTCAGCAACGTGCCGGCCTTCAACCCGACGTCGGTCGGGGTGACCACGATCGAGCTGCCGACGCTAGCGGTGGCGACCCTGGTCTCGGTCACCCCGGTGCTGCTGATCTTCCTGTTCTCCCAGCGGTTCCTCGTCGCGGGCCTGACGGCCGGCGGGACAAAGGAGTAGGCGTTGGCACCTCGCACGAGACAGACCCTGGACGCCCACCTGCACGTGTGGGAGCGCGCGAAGCATCCGCAGCCCTGGATCGACCCCGAGACGATGGCGGGCATCGACAAGGACTTCCCCCCGGCGTCGGCGGTGGACGAGCTGGGCCGCAACGGTGTCGGTGGCTGCATAGTGGTCCAGGCAGTCAACGAGATCGAGGAGACGGCCGACCTGCTGGCCGACACCCGTGAGCTGGACGCCGTGGCCGGCGTGGTCGGCTGGGTCGACCTCACCGGTGACGTGCCCGCGCAGGTCGCCACGCTGCGGGCGGGGCCAGGGGGCGACAAGCTCGTCGGGATCCGGCACGTCACGTTCGAGGAGGACGACGAGCGTTGGCTCTCACGCGACGACGTCGGGCGCGGGCTGGAGGCGCTGGCTCCGCTCGGGCTCACGTTCGACATCCTCGTGGGACACCGTCAGCTGGCGCAGGCCGCCGACGTCGTGCGCGACCATCCGCGGACGACGTTCGTCCTGGACCACCTGGGGAAGGTGCCGCTGCGGAGCACGGAGCTCGTCGACTGGGCCCGGGACCTCGCCCTGCTCGCGGAGCGTCCGAACGTCGTCGCCAAGGTGTCGGGGCTGGTGACGGAGGACGAGCCCGGCCGATGGACCGCCGCACGACTGCGCCCGGTCATCGACCACGCGCTGCGCACGTTCGGTCCCGGCCGCCTGCTGTTCGGCTCGGACTGGCCGCTCGCGGAGCTCGAAGGGGGCTACGGGGCGTGGCTGCAGGCCTACCTGGACCTCACCGACCACCTCTCGGCGACCGACCAGGCGGCCATCGACGGGCAGAACACCGCCCGGATCTACGGGCTCTCGCGATGACGCCCCTGCCATCGCGCCCCGTCGGGGCCACGGGGCTGCGGCTGACCGAGCTCGGGTTCGGTGCCGCGACGCTCGGCAACCTCGGCCGCGCCATGACGGACGAGGACGCGACGGCGACGGTCGACCGCGCGTGGGAGCGCGGCATCCGGTACTTCGACACGGCGCCGCACTATGGTCTCGGGCTGTCGGAACGCCGGCTGGGAGCCGCGCTGAAGGGCCGTCCCCGTGCGGAGTTCGTCGTCTCGACGAAGGTGGGGCGGCGACTCGAGCCGAACCCCAGCCCGACCCCCCTGGACGACGACGGCTTCCTCGTCCCCGGCGACGTGCACCGTGTGTGGGACTTCAGCCGCGACGGCGTGCGGCGGTCGATCGACGCCTCGCTGGAACGTCTCGGGCTGGACCACATCGACATCGCCTACGCCCACGACCCGGACCAGCACGCGCCGGAGTCGGGCCGCCAGGCCCTCGAGGCCCTCGCCGATCTGCGTGCGGAGGGAGTCGTGCGCGCCGTCGGCGTGGGGACCAACGCTCCGCACAAGGTGCCGGGGCTGTTCACACCCGGCCTCGCCGACGTCGTGATGGTGGCGGGGCGGTACACGCTCCTCGAGCAGAGCGGGCTGCGGTCGGCGCTCGAGCCTGCTCTGGCCGGGGGCGTCGCCGTGGTCGTCGCCGCCGTGTTCAACTCGGGTCTGCTCAGCAGGCCCTGGCCCCCCGACGAGGCCAGGTACGAGTACGGGCCGGCGCCGGCGGACATGCTCGCACGCGCGCGCCGGCTCGCCGAGGTGTGCGAACGGCACGGGACGACGTTGCCCGCCGCCGCCGTCGAGCTGCCGCTGCTGCACCCCGCGGTCGCGGCGGTCGCGCTCGGTGCGCGCGACGCCGCACAGCTCGACGCGAACCTCGACAGGCACGACGAGGGTGTGCCGGCCGAGCTCTGGTCGGAGCTGGTGGAGTCGGGCCTGCTGGACCCCGGAGCCGTAGTACGTCGCTGATGAGGCGCTGACGAAGACGCTGGCGGGGATGACGAAGGCCCCCGGAGGCCGGGTGGTGCGAGACGCACCATCCGGCCTCCGGGGGCTCGCCTGTCGGGCTCACCTGCCGTGCTTACTTGCCGGGTTCAGCGGCCCTCGGACGACAGGCGGCCCGAGGCTTCCTCCGCGACGAGCCGCAGACCGGCGCGGGCCGGGCGGACGTGCGGCCCGGCCGCCCGGGACCATCCCGCACGGCCGTGCGCCTTGGTGATGGCATGCTCGTCGACCGAGAGGCCGTTGCCCGGCTCGTCGCCGAGGACGACGCCGCCGTCGGCCACCTCGTGGTCGGTGTGCAGGCCCACGGGGTCGGTCAGGCTCTGCACCTCGAGCGCCAGATGGTTGGGGACGGCAGCGGCCGCGTGCCACACCGGGCTGGCGAGCGAGCCGACCGGGCTGACGGGCAGGTCGTGCGCGTGGGCCACGACCGCGACGCGGAGGAAGTGCGTCACGCCCCACATGCTGCCCACCTGCACGATGTCGACCGCGCCGGCGTCCAGCAGGGGCCGCAGCTGCTCGAGGCCCGTCAGGTTCTCCCCGGTCGCGACGGCCGCGCGGACCGAGCGCGTCAGCATCGCCATCCCTTCGGCGTCCCAGCGGCGCAGCGGCTCCTCGACCCACGTGAGGTCGAACTCGCGCTCCAGCTCGCTGATGTGACGGACGGCCTGCTTGCGGCTCCACGACTCGTTCGCGTCGAGCATGAGCGCCGGTCGCGGCGTGTTCTGCCGGAAGAGGTCCCGGACCAGACGGAGCCGCGCGGCGTCCCGGTCGAGGTCGAGGCCGCCCTTGATCTTGACGCTGGTGAAGCCCCGGTCGACCCAGCCCTGGAGCAGCCCTCCGAGGTCCTCGTCCGGCACGGCGACCTCGAGGGCTGAGGCGTAGGCGGGGACGAAGCGGTCGGCGGCACCGAGCGTGCGCCAGAGCGGCTCCTCGGCCATCTTGGCCTTCAGGTCCCACAGCGCCATGTCGAACGCCCCGACGCCGCCGAAGGTGGCGCCCGCGTGCCCGCTCTTGAAGACGTGCGCCAGCATGCGGTCGTGGAGGGTGGAGGTCGCCCGCGGGTCCTGGCCCTCGAGTGCGGGGAAGAGGCGGTCCAGGTCCGCGTGCGAGCCCACGCCGACACCCTCCAGCCCGCCGTCGGTCTCGATCACGACCAGGGGAACCTCGGTGATCCCGTCATCGATGAAACCGTTGACGTCCCCCACCGGGCGCCCCCAGTCCTGCACAGTCGTGAGCGTGCGGAAGCCAGTGATCTTCATAGTTGCTGTCCTTCGGCGCGGGCCCGTCATCGGGTAGCGGCGCCCCCATGGCGCCCTAAACAGCATACATCACACGTCTGCTGGCTCGGGTCTCTTCGCTATAGTTCACGCATGACGGAACGCGATGGCGCTGACGACCAGATGACCGGAGCGCTCTCGCTGCCCCTGCGCGCGCCGGCCAAGCGGCTGGGAGTCGTGGTGGTCGAGGCGCTCGTGGACCTGATCGTGTCCGGCGAGCTGGAGCCCGGGGACACCCTCCCGCCTGAGCAGCCGCTCGGCCAGCAGTTCGGCGTCAGCCGGACCGTCCTGCGCGAGTCGGTCAAGAAGCTCGAGGAAAAAGGCCTCGTGACCGTCAGTCAGGGCCGCGGCACGGTCGTCCAGCCGACCAGGTCCTGGAACATGCTTGACCGTGTGGTGCTCGAGGCGCTGATCGCCCACGATCGCTCGCTGGGCGTCCTCGACGAGATCACGGTGGTCAGGGCGCAGCTGGAGTCGGCGATGGCGCGGGAGACAGCGGCCACGCGCTCGCACGCCGAGCTGGAGGCGCTGCGCGCCACCCTGGAGGAGATGCGGACGTCCCTCGATGACGTCCCGCGCTTCCTTGCGGCCGATGTCGCCTTCCACGAGACCGTGATGGCGATGTCGCACAACCGCCTGGCGGAGAGCATCGCGCGGTCGCTGTTCGAGCGCGCACGGGAGAGCAGCCGGTACTCCGTCGACGTGCCCGCCACCTTCCACGAGCAGACCCTCCAGGAGCACGAACAGGTTTTCGCCGCCATCGCGGCCGGGTCGGCCGACGAGGCGGCTTCGACCATGCTCGGGCACATCGTGGACGCCTGGACGCGCAGGCGGCCGGCTGACCATCGAGGGACGAAGAGCGCCAAGTAGGCCCCCAAGCGTTGGAGAGCATGCCGGTGAAGTAGACGGTGCCATGGACACGGACGGCGCGCAGGGTGTCGGGCAGCGTGGGGGTTCCGAACTGCTCGATGGCGCCGTTGACGCCGTCGGGGAGGATGGCGCGCACCTGCGCGGCGACGTCGCCGTCGGCGAGGAGGACGCGGTCGACGCCGAGCCGGGTCAGCGCGTCGCGCTTGGCCGCGCTGCGGGTGATGGACAGGACCGTCATCCCGAGGCGTTTGCCGAGGACGGCGGCGGCCATACCGGCGGCACGCAGCGGGCGGCAGGCTCCGGGCGGCACCGCTCCCTCAGGGGACGGGCGACTCCCGGGTGAGGCGGATCGCCATGTACTGGCGTGCGGGCAGGTCCGCGCGCACCCTGCCGGAGGACGTCACGAACGTCCACCTGCCCTCGGCGTCGGGCATGAAACGGACGCGGTAGACGCCGCCGCCGTCGCAGAAGCCACCGGCACGGCACTCACGCTCGCCGTCGTCAAGGACGACAGACAGCCTCACGTCGGTGAGGGGGTTGCCGCGTGCTCATCAGAGCGTCGTCGCGCGCTGTGCCGTGGCTTCCCACTCCTGGTGCGCGCGGTGGACGTGGTGCCACAACGCGGCCCGTTCGGGGGCCTCGACGTCCGCCAGGTCCAGGTGGAACACGTGGGCCAGCACGTCGTACCAGTCGTCGGCCGAGTCGAGGGTCCGCTCGGACGTGCCCGCGGCGTCGATCCGGCGCAGCACACAGCCGCGCAGCATGTCGACGCCCGTGGCGTCGCGGAGCTGTGCCTGGAGCACCCGGACGAACCCGGACTCCGGTGAGGTGGACAGCCGGTGGTGCATCGCGGCGAACGAGGACAGCTCCACCGGCTCCGGCGCGAGGACCATCGCCGTGAAGGCACCGCGGGGGTCATGGGTGAACCGCCAGCCGCCGGGCACCACCACCGACGGGGCCATCGTGTAGGTGAACGGCCCCTGGGTGTAGGTGCCCTGGCGTAGGGGCAGCGGTTCGTACATGCCGCCGGCGAGCCCGGTGTCGACCAGCCACCGCTCGCCGTCGAGCTCGACGGTCAGCGCGAGATGGTCGCCGCCCGGACCCTCGGGGTCCTCGACCTCGTCCTGTATCCCGGCCTTGTGCAGGGTCACGTCGTAGCCGAGGGCCGTCAGCAGCGCGGCGAAGGCTCCGTTGAGGTGGAAGCAGTAGCCGCCGCGTCCCCGCAGGATCCGGGCCACGGACTCCCCGGCGCCGATGCCGGTCAGCCGCCCCAGCTGGTTGTCGATGGTCTCGTAGGCGACCCGTTCCACCTGCGCCCGGTGCAGCGCGTGCAGCACCTCGACGGTCGGCGCGGCTGGTCGGGCCATACCCAGCACGGCCAGGTACCTGTCTACGTCGATCATGCTTCCCCTGTCCGAAACGGATGACCGGCCTGGTGTCCTGCGCCTGACGTGCAGATGCATACGGTCGGTGCAACGTTCGAGTATCGGGGCTTGTCACGCCGTCCGGATAGCCGTTATTCAGCGACCGGCCGGTAGTTCCCGACCCAACGATGCTGGTTCACCCGCTCACACGGGCTAGATAAGAGGCAGACCGGCGAGCACGGTGGAACCGTTGCACCATGACGCGCACCCCCCGGTCGGCCTCCGAAAGTGCCGGCGTGAACTACGTCGGCGAGCTCGCCCGGGCATGGGCCCTGATCGAGCCCATGCAGCAGTGGGTCGACGCGGCGCCCGGCGGTCCGCGGCCTCCGGAGGAGCTCGTGCAGGACTTCCTGCAGAGAGAGGATCCGTACCCGGCAGGCACCGCGGTGTTCGCCGCACGCTGGCGGCCAGGTCAGTGGGGCGTCGCCGTGATCATCGCGCGCGTCGACGACGACGAGTGGGCAGTGGAGTTCCTCGACCACTGGGAGATCGTCTTTCGCGACCACGTCGAGCTGTGCCCCGCTCTCTGGACGGCCGGGTAGACCTGCTCACTCCGTGCGAGCAAGCAGGCCGGGCAGCCTCAGCTCACAGCAGCTCGACGCCGTCGGCCTGCGGCCCCCGGTCGCTCTGACGGACCTTGAACCGGACCCGGTCACCTTCCTCCAGGACCTCGTCGCCCCGCACGACCGACACGTGCACGAACAGGTCCGCGCCCCCGGCATCAGGGGTGATGAAGCCGAAACCACGGTCCGCGTCGTAGCGCGCCACTGTGCCCTCACCTCCGCGCACAGGCCCGCCCGACGCCGCGGGGCGGCTCGGCCGACCGCGGTCCGTGG
Organism: Promicromonospora sp. NPDC050249; assembly: GCF_040656015.1. NCBI lineage: Bacteria > Bacillati > Actinomycetota > Actinomycetes > Micrococcales > Promicromonosporaceae > Promicromonospora > Promicromonospora sp. NPDC050249. The sequence goes on from NZ_JBFAKY010000022.1 coordinate 76,597, forward strand.
CCGCGCGTGCACTCCCGGAGCCGCGCACGAGCCGCACGTTGCGGGCGTTCGGGCCCTTGTCGCCGTCGACGACGTCGAACGTCACGCGGGCACCCTCGGCGAGCTCGGTCAGACCCGGGCCGAGCGCCCGGACGTGGACGAAGACGTCCTCGGCACCCGAGTCGGGAGCGATGAAGCCGAAGCCCTTGGTGTCGTCGTACCAGGACACCGTGCCGTCCGCGCCGTCGGATGCCGACTGTGCAGACTGTGCTGCCTGCGCCCCGAGCGGTAGCAGGTGGTCCGCCTGCGGCCCCTTCTCCCCGTCGACGACGAGGAACGCCACCCGCTGCCCCTCCGAGATCACACCGCCCCCGACGATGGCCGAGCTGTGCACGAAGATCTCGCCTCGACCGTCGTCGGGCGTGACGAAGCCGTACCCCTTGGCCGGCTCGTACCAGCTGACGGTGCCGAGCACGCCGACGGGCGCGTCCGCGGCCCGGTCGCCCGTGACACGGACGCGGCGCGCCTGCGGGCCGCGCTCACCCTCGCCCACCTCGAACTCGACGGCCTGCCCCTCGCGGAGAAGCTTCGGTCCGTCGTCGCCGACGATCTCGGACGCGTGGACGAACAGGTCCTCGGCCTCGTTCCCGAGGTCGATGAAGCCGAAACCTCGGTCGGCGTCGAACCATCGGACAGTTCCCTGGGGCACTAAGACTCCTCAACTCGGCAGACATTGCTGTTGTCCAGTGTCCCTGACGGAACCCCGGTCACGTGCGTCCAGCCGTCGAGCTCCGTCGATTGCGGCCCGGAGGTCAGCTAGCCGACGGCGGCGCAGCCGATGCAGGTGCGGGCCGTGGGCCGGGCCAGCAGGCGGTCGCGTGCGACTTCTTGTCCGCAGCGTTCGCAGCGGCCGTAGCTGCCGGTGGCGATCCTCTCGAGTGCGGCGTCCACGTCGGTCAGGTGGTTTCTGGCCGCGGCGAGCAGTGTGCTCGCCTGGGAGCGCTCGAAGGCGATCGTCGCCCCTTCGGGGTCGTGCTCGTCGTCTGCCGCTGTGAGCCGTGACGCCTCCACCATCGAGGCGAGGTTGCCGGAAAGAGAGGAGATCAGGTCGGCCGTGCGCTCACGATCGGCTGTCAGGAGCCCACGGATCTCAGCGATCGGAGGCATCTCTCAGGCCGTCGTTCGGGCGTTGGGTAGCGCGGCAGAGAGCAGCAGACCGCCGACGGCCAGCCCTATCCGTCCGGGGGGCAGCTCGGGGGAGTGGTGATAGCTGCTGGTTACCGTGAACGCCTCCCCGGGCCGGACGCTGCGTGGCTCGATGAAGCCGTTCCGCGACCCCTGCGCATCCGAGAGGTCCGTGACGTCAGCCTGCACCCATACCTCGATCGGTTCGACTCGCTCGGTGGCGGCGGTCACTTCCGCACGCAGCTCATGGAGGTGGCCGGTGGCGTCGAGGGGCCGTGCGCCCGTGGACAGGATCCCGCGGAGCCTCGCCTCGATCCCACCGACTGTGACCGCTTCGTCGAGTGGTACGTCAAGGGCGATCGTGCTCGAGCTCGCCAGGACCACGGGGCCGTACGTCCTTTCGGGCGGGCCGAACGACAGCCCGCGCGGCACGCGGGGGAAACGTGACCTCATGCTGCTCAGTCCGTTGTCGATGCCGACGAGCTCCGCACCGCTCACGGCGTCTGCGAGCAGCGCTGCGAGCTCGGACGCGGCGGTACGGGCGTCACGCCGGACGGCATCCCACGCTCGGAACCAGCGTGGGTCAGGGGTCTGGAATCTCTCGAGCTGGGTGATCCGCCCGAACTCGCCGTCGGCGATCCGCTGACGGGATTCCTCCGCAGGGTGCTCGTGACGGACGTGATTGCGCGTGATGGCCTCGCCGACGTGCAGATCAAGGTTCTGCCAGGCGGCACGGGCCTTGGGGATATTGCCGCGCTTGAGCTCGACCAGGAGCAGCTGGCGTTCCGCGATCGCTGCTTGGACGGGTGACCTCGCGGCATGGGCGGCGTCCATGAGGCTGGAAGCGGCGTTGTCGAGGTCGGTACTGCGCTCTGCTGCCGCTTGCCCGGGCATCGCGGACTGCTTGAGCAGTCGCGTTCCGTTGTTCAGGGAGACCGTGTAGCGCTGTTCCAGCACGGCGTTCATCTGCTGCTCGAGCGAGATGAGGCGTGACTGCGACTGTTCGACCTGGCTGAGCAGGCCGAGGACGCCCGCGGCGAGGCCTCCCGCGTCGTCTCCCGCAAGGGCCCCGACGAGACGGCGCGCGCCGACCTGCGCCACCATCAGGGCGAGAGCGCTCAGCGGTTCCACCCTTGTGAGTGTGCCACCTGCCGTCGGGTGTGGGGAGGTGGTCGGTCACATGTGGGGGATGGGCCGCCGAAGCCCTCCACGGAGGCACCGGCGGGCTGCCTGGGCGTGCCGCGTTAGCGCTCACATCGGGCCTTTCGGAAGGGTTGCGGCGTTGGTAGCCTTTGCGCGGCTTGTGGTCACCACGCTGCATATCACTGCCTCGATCCTTCGAACGGACAACCATGAAGACAGCGAGGCACTCCGCGCGGCAGAGCGCGCACAGGTACCGGGTCATGTGGTCCGCCGCGCTCGCGGTGGCCGTCGTGGCCGTTCTTGCCTACCCGGTCATCGGGTTGATCTCCGGCGCGGCCGAAGCCGCGCGGGCCGCGGCTGTCGCGGCTCCCGGCGGCCCGCAGGCGAGTGCCCCGACCCCCACGGGCAGCCCGACTCCGACGGCCTCCCTGACCCCGAGGCCCAGCACTCCCGCCCCGAAGCCGAAGCCGAAGCCGTCGCCCACCGCGACCCCGCCGCCGTCGACCACCGCCGCGTCCGCAGGACGGATCAGCCCCGGGACCACGTACGAGGGCGACGCCACCCACTACGACGCCGCGGACGGCAACGGCGCCTGCAGCTTCGGGCCGAGCGCCGACATGATGATCGCGGCGATGAACGAGACCGACTACGAGACCTCCGGTGCGTGCGGCGCCACCGTGCTCGTCCGTGCGGCGAACGGCAACTCGGTCACGGTGCGCATCGCGAACGTGTGCCCCCTGCCCTGTGCCCCCGGGCAGCTCGACCTCAGCAAGCAGGCCTTCGCCGAGCTCGCCGATCCGATGCTCGGCCGGATCCCGGTCACCTGGAGCCTGCTGAGCCCCGGTAGTGCCGGCACGATCTCGATCCGGTACAAGGACGGGTCGAGCCAATGGTGGTGCGGCATCCAGGTGATCGACCACCGCAACCCGGTCGCGAAGCTGGAGGTCGACGCAGGGGACGGCTGGCAGGCGTTGCCCCGCACCGGGTACAACTACTTCCTCTCCGAGAACGGCAGCGGGTGCGGCGGCGATATCCGGATCACGGACGTCTACGGCGAACGGCTGACGGTCGGTGGGCTCCCGGTGCGCGCCGACGTCGTGCAGCCGACCGAGGTCCAGTTCGCCCAGCACTGACCCGACGCCGCGGTGGGTACTAGTCCCTGGTCGCCCGCTCCTTGGTCGCCCCTGGCGGTGGCGCGGTCGAGTCGCGGACGGTGAGGCTCGTGGCGAGCTGGATGTGGCGTGACGCGGGCTGGACGCCGTCCGCCATGGCGAGCACCGTCTCGACGGCCATCTGCCCCATGCCCGCCAGCGGCTGGTGCACCGAGGTGAGCTGCGGCGTCGTCCAGCTGGCCTGTGGCGTGTCGTCGAAGCCGACGACGCTGAGCTGCTCAGGCACGGCGACCCGCAGCTCGCGCGCCGCTGCGATGACGCCGACGGCGATCTCGTCATCACCGGTGACGACTGCCGTCGGCGGCTCGGGCAGCGAGAGCAGCTCGCGGCCGTGCGCGAGGCCGGTCTCGATCGAGAAGGGGTCGCTGCGTACCAGGGCCCGGTCCAGGCTGATCCCCGCGGAGTCCAGCGCCGCCCGGTAGCCGTGGAAGCGTTCGCGGGCGGCCGCCGAGGCGGTGGGACCGCCGATCCATCCGATGCGCCGGTGGCCCAGCTCCAGGAGATGCTCCGTGGCGGTGCGCGCGCCGGCCCAGTTGGCCGACCCGACGCTGACGGTTCGCGGGTCGTCCAGGCCGACCGGGTCGATCATCACGAACGGCACGTGCACCTCGTTCGCGGCCTGGAGCACGGCGTTCGGCTCCGCCAGCGTGATGCCGACGATGCCGACGACCCCGGACGCCTTCTGCTCGGCCACCCACGCCCGCGCGGCGGCCTTGGTGGCGCGCACCGCGCGGTCGGGCGCCAGCCGCACCAGGACGTCGGTCCTGGCACCCGTGGCCGCCGCGAGGAGGCCCTGGAGCACGTTGGAGATGTACGGCGAGTCCACCACGTCGGTCACCGCGGCGATGGTGCGGGTGCGCGTCGGTTCCCACTGCGCGGTGGTGGGCCGGTAGCCGAGCGCGGCGACCGCCTCCAGCACTCGCTTGCGCGTGTCCTCGGCGATGTCGAGGCGACCGTTGAGCGCCTTGGACGCGGTGCCGGGGGAGACGCCCGCCTCTCGCGCGACATCGGCGAGCGTCGCGCGCCCGGTCGAGGGCCTGCCGACCATGATGTTCCCTTCGTCGAAACTATTTCGAACCCTACCGGCCGCCGAGCGTGTCGTCAATCTCGCTCACGAACCTCCGTTCCGCAACCGTTGACGGTCGAAGAGGTCGCCGCTAGAGTCCCTGCTTGATCGATAAAGTTGCGAAAAGATTTCGCGACGCTCTCAACGAGGAGGGACAGGGTGATGAGGGTACTCACCAAGGCATGGACGGTCGGCGTCGCGCTCGTGACGGCCGGAGCGCTCGCCGCGTGCTCGGGTGCGGGAGGTGCGTCGAGCAGCGCCGACGGCGGTGGCGGTACCGCAGACGATCCGGTGACGCTGACGGTGTGGAGCTGGGACGGCACGGTCGAGCTGGCGGTCCCGGGGTTCGAGAAGGCCAACCCCGGCATCAAGGTCGAGGTGGTGAACGCCGGCTCGTCCTCCGACGAGTACCAGGCGCTCGACAACGCGATCCAGGCCGGGTCGGGCGTGCCGGACCTGGTGATGTTCGAGTACTTCGCGGTCCCGTACTTCGCGATCCCCGGCAAGCTCGCCGACCTGGGCCCGCTGGGCGCGACCGAGCTCGAGGCCGACTACGTGCCCTCGGCGTGGAACAACGTCACCATCGACGACGGGGTCTACGCCCTGCCCTCGGACTACGGCCCCGCCGTCATGTTCTGGAACGAGGCGACCTTCGCCAAGGCCGGGATCAAGGAGGCGCCCGCCACCTGGGACGAGTACTACGAGGCGGCCAAGAAGATCCGCGCCCTGGGCGACGACTACTACATCACGCAGGACACGAACGACCTCTTCTTCCTGCTCTCCCTGATCTGGCAGGCAGGCGGGCGCCCGTTCGAGGTCGACGGCACCACCGTGCACATCGACTTCTCCGACGAGGGCACCCAGAAGGCAGTCGCCTTCTGGCAGAAGATGCTCGACGAGGACCTGGTCAACACCAAGATCAGCGCCTGGTCCGACGACTGGAACCGCGCGCTCAACGACGGCACGCTCGCCTCGCAGAACATGGGCGGCTGGCTGACCTCGACCCTGCCCGAGCGGGCTCCGGACGCCGCGGGCGACTTCCGGGTCTCCCTCATGCCCCAGTGGGAGGAGGGCGAGAAGGTCGGCGCCGAGAACGGCGGTTCGGCCTTCGGCATCCCGGAGGCCGCGGCCAACAAGGAGGCGGCCTTCACGTTCCTCGAGTACTTCACGCACGGTGAGGGCCTGCAGCCGCGGGTCGACGCCGGTGCGTTCGTTCCGAACACGTCGGTGCTGGACAGCCCGGAGTTCCAGGACGTGAAGAACCCCTACTTCGGTGACCAGAAGACGGGCGAGGTCCTCGCGGAGGCCTCGAGCATCGCCGCCGTCGGCTGGCAGTACCCGCCGTTCTTCGAGTGGGCGCGCAGCACCTACGCCGACATCGCCACGCCCTTCTACACCTCGGGTGAGGGCTCGCTCGCGGAGGTTCTGCAGACCTGGCAGGAGCGATCCATCGAGTACGGCAACGAGCAGGGGTTCACCGTTGACTAACCGCAGGCGGCAGATCGGCTGGGCGTTCGTGGCGCCGTTCGGCATCCTGTTCGCCCTGGTGTTCATCGTGCCGATCACCTACGCCGCATATCTCAGCCTCTTCCAGGACCGGATGGTGGGCGGCTCGTCGTTCGTGGGCCTGGACAACTACGCCAAGCTCTTCGCCGACCCGCAGTTCTGGGACGGCGTCTCCCGCGTCGTCTGGTTCACGCTGATCCAGGTCCCGATCATGCTCGTGCTCGCCCTGGTGCTGGCCCTCGCGATGGACTCGATGCGCCTGCGCGGCATGCGGTTCATGCGGGTGGCGATCTTCCTGCCCTACGCCGTGCCGGCCATCGTCTCCACCCTGATGTGGGGGTTCATGCTGGGCGTGCGCTACGGGCTGTTCGGCAGCATCAACGGCTGGCTCGGCACCGACCTCGACCCGTTCCGGCCGAGCACCACTCTGATCGCCATCGGGATCATGGTGACCTGGGCCTTCACCGGGTACAACATGCTGATCTTCGACAGCGTGCTGAAGGCGGTCCCGCACGAGCTGTACGAGGCGGCGGCGATCGACGGCGCGGGGGAGTTCCGGGTGATCCGGGCGATCAAGCTGCCCGCGCTGCGCGGCTCGCTCGTGATCACGATCATCTTCTCGATCATCGGCACGTTCCAGATCTTCAACGAGCCGCAGATTCTCCCCTCGATGGTGGCCAACAGCGGGATCACGACCTACTACACGCCCAACCTCTACGCGTTCAACCTCGCGTTCACGGGCTCGCAGCAGGGCTACGCCGCCGCCCTCGCCCTCGTGATGGCCGCGTTCACCATCGCCATCGCGTACGCGGTCCAGATCCGGGGCATGAGAAATGCCCTCGACCAGTAGCCGGAGACCTCACATGACGACAACTGCCGATGTCCGGCGTCCCGGCCGCACGGCACGCCGACACCTGTACACCCTCACCAACCCCCGCAAGAGCGGCACCCTGACGTTCCTGACGGGGCTGTTCACCCTCTACTGCCTGGTGCCGCTGGTCTGGCTGACCATCAACTCCACGAAGTCCCAGGCGGACTTCGTCTCGAGCTTCGGCTTCTCGTTCGGCACGCGGTTCGCGCTGTTCGACAACATCGCCGAGGTGTTCACCTACGACGGCGGCATCTTCTCCCGCTGGCTGCTCAACACCGTGCTGTACGTGGTGGTCGGGGCAGTGGTCTCGACGTTTCTCGCGGCGCTGGGCGGCTACGCGCTCGCGAAGCTGGAGTTCACGGGCAAGCGGGTCTTCCTGTTCGTGGTGCTCGGCGCCATCTCGGTCCCGGGCATCGCGCTGGCCATCCCGCAGTTCCTGCTGTTCGCGCAGCTCGGCCTGACGAACACGCCGTGGGCGGTGCTGATCCCGTCGTTCCTCAACCCCTTCGGCCTGTACCTCATGTGGGTGTTCGCGGCCGAGGCCGTGCCCACCGGTCTGCTCGAGGCCGCGAAGATCGACGGCGCGGGGGAGTTCCGCACGTTCTGGCAGATCGCCCTGCCCATGCTCGTCCCGGCGACGGTGACCGTGCTGCTCTTCTCGTTCGTGTCGATCTGGAACAACTACTTCCTGCCCCTGATCATGCTCAAGGACCCCGACTGGTACCCGCTGACGGTCGGCATCAACCAGTGGAACAAGCTGGCCTCCACGGCCGGCAACGGCGAGCTGCTCCAGAACCTCGTCGTGACGTCGTCGTTGCTGACGATCATCCCGCTGATCGTGGCGTTCATCTGCCTGCAGCGCTTCTGGCAGTCCGGCCTGAGCCTCGGCGCCGTCAAGGGCTGACCCGACATCCATGAGAGAAGACAGAGAGAGCATGGTGGAGACCGAGATGACGCTGCCGGAACTGACGGGATCGACGGCACTGATGATCGACGGCGCGGCGCCGGCCGAGGCACCGCTCCGGCACGTATGGAACGAGTGCGTCGGCGCCGGCCGCGCGAACGAGGCGCTCCGAGCGGACTGGCAGGGACACTTCCGCGAGGCCGTCACGGAGCTCGGGGCGCGGTTCGTGCGCTTCCACGGGCTGTTCCACGACGACATGTTCGTCTACCGCGCGAGCGACGGCGGGGGTTTCGGTCCGCAGACCCCCCTCGACGAGCCGGTGCTGACCTTTGCGTATGTCGACAAGGTCTTCGACTTCATCCTCGAGACAGGCGCGCGTCCGTTCGTGGAGCTCGGCTTCATGCCGCGCGAGCTGGCCACGGAGACCGAGACGCTGTTCTGGTGGAAAGCGCACTGCAGCCCGCCCAAGGACATGGCGCGCTGGGTCGACCTGGTCGCCTCCACGGTGACGCACTGGATCGAGCGCTACGGCCTGGACGAGGTGCGCCAGTGGCGGTTCGAGGTGTGGAACGAACCGAACCTCGTGCCCTACTTCTGGACCGGCACCCGGACGCAGTACTTCGAGCTGTACGAGGCCACGGCCCGGGCGATCAAGGCGATCGACGGGGAGCTCAAGGTGGGCGGGCCGTCGACGAGCGTGTTCGTCCCCGACGACCGCTACAAGGGGGAGTGGGAGAACCGCGCCGTCGAGCAGGCGGCAGCGGAGGCGGACGACGTCGACGCGCTCGACTGGCGTCCCGTGTGGATCGAGGAGTTCATCGACTGGTGCGCGGGCCGCGACGTCCCGCTGGACTTCCTGTCCACCCACCTGTACCCGACCGACGTGGCGTTCGGTGCGTCCGGGCAGGCGCGCCACATCCGGCGCCACGTGGACGCGACCTATGACGACCTGGTCGCGCTCCGCAAGATCATCGCCGGGAGCCCGTTCCCCGACGCCGAGCTGCACATCACCGAGTGGTCGAGCTCGCCGTCGAGCCGCGACACCATCCACGACACGGTGTTCGCCGCGACCTACATCACCCGGGCCTACCTGCGGTGCGCCGCCCTCGCCGACTCGATCGCGTACTGGACCTTCACCGACGTGTTCGAGGAGGGCGGCGCCGGCATCGGCCCGTTCCACGGCGGGTTCGGCCTGGTCAACGAGCAGGGCCTGCACAAGCCGACGTTCCACGCCTTCTCCATGCTGTCCCGGCTCGGCGACACGGTCCTGGCGTCCAGCCCGCACGGGGTGATCACCCGGGACACGACGACGGGGGCGCTGTCCGCGGTCTTCCTCAACTACCCCGACGACATGGGCACCAGGGCGGTCGGCTCCGAGACGACCTACGAGGCCACGCGCAAGCTCGCCCAGGCCGGGCCGGGCCGCACCGTCCGCCATACCGTCGAGGGGCTCGTCCCGGGCACGGTGTACCAGGTCGAGCGGGTCGACTGGGAGCACGGCAACGTCGCGGAGGCGTGGCACCGGATGGGGGAGCCGCTCAACCTCACCCCCGCCCAGACGGCGGAGCTGCGCACCGTCGCCGACGCGCTGCACACGTCGACGCTGACGGTCTCGGAGGCTGGTGTCCTGGACATCGACGTCGACCTCCCGCCCTGGGCGGTGCTGTCGATCTCCCCGGTCGCCGACGGCTAACCTGTCGATCGCCGCCAGCTGGCCCTGACCGGACTGCCGGTCAGGGCCAGCTCGGTGCCGGGTGGGGCAGCGGGTGGGCGCTGCCGGGCCGCAGGCCGTCGAAGAGGACGCCGACGTACCGCCGCCACAGCTCCGGGGGCGGGTCGGCGAGGTAGTCGACGGTGTGCACCGGCGCGCACATCAGCAGGAAGACGTCCGTCCCGGTGATGTCGGGCCGGACGGCGCCCGCATCACGCGCCTTGTCGACCAGCAGGACGACCTCGTCGTGCACCTGGCGCTGGAGCCGCGCCAGCTCGGAACCGGGGGCCGGGACGGTCATCAGCACCGCCACCCTGCGGCGCTGCAGCCGGCCCGCCGCCTCGGTCAGGAACTCCAGGAGCGCAGCTTCCGGGTCGGGCGCGGCTCGCAGCCGCCGGGCGAGCGCCGTCAGCTCCTCCGCATGGCGCGCGGCGATCGCCGTGGCGAGCGCTTCCTTGGTCGCGAAGTGGCGGAACACGGTGCCCTTCGCTACGCCTGCCCGCCGCGCGATGTCGGCGATCGAGGCGTCGAGGCCCCGTGCGGCGAACTCCTCCTCGGCCGCGGTGAGCAGTGCCTCGCGGTTGCGGGCGGCGTCGGCGCGTAGGGGACGGGCGGCGTCGGCGATCGCGGCGTCGGCGGGTGCGGCGGGGGTCACGTCTCCGATCCTACCAAGTTGACCGTGCGGTCATGTTGCGTCTACGGTCGGCCTCATCAACATGACCGACCGGTCATTTTATGAGGAGGAATCATGGAGCTGCAGGGCGCCACTGCACTGGTCACCGGGAGCAACCGAGGTCTGGGACGGCACTTCGCGATGGAGCTGCTCAGGCGCGGGGCGAAGGTGTACGCGACCGCGCGTCGACCGGAGCTCGTCGACGTGCCCGGCGTGGAGGTGCTCCGGCTGGACATCACCGATCCGGCATCGGTCGACGCGGCCGCGGCGGCGGCGGGCGACGTGGACGTGCTGATCAACAACGCCGCGTACATGACGGGCGGCAATCTTGTGTCCGGCGACCTGGAGTCGATCCGGCTCGCGATGGAGTCGAGCTACTTCGGAACGCTCTCGATGATCCGGGCGTTCGCCCCGGTGCTCGCTCGCAACGGTGGCGGTGCCGTGCTGAACGTCCTGTCCGGGGCGGCCTGGCAGACGGTCGACGGGAACACCGCCTACGCCGCGGCCAAGGCCGCGCAGTGGAGCCTGACCAACGGCGTCCGGCTGGAGCTCGCCGGCCAGGGCACGCACGTGACCGCCCTGGTCCCGGGGATGATCGACACCGAGCCGATGCGGGCGTTCGCCGCGGAGCACGGTTACGAGCTGCCCGAGGGTGCGCTGGAAGATCCGGCACACGTCGTCGCGCAGGGCCTGGACGGCCTGGAGGGCAGGGAGGTCGAGGTGGTGCAGGGGTTCGCCGTGCACGCGAAGGCGGCGCTGGCCGGCCCGCCCCGGGCGCTCGACCCGGGTGCGCTCGACGGGGCGGCCTGAGCCCGGCTCGGTCCGGCGTCAGGCGACGCCGGACCGAGCCGTCAGGCGCCTACGATCGGTCCGAGCGCGCGGGCTCGGCCGGCTGGAGGTCGCTGAACACGTTGATCGAGGCCCTGGCGGCGTCGTGCGACGTCGAGAAGATGCCGCCGTCCTGGACCTCGGCCGCGCCCGGGAGCGTCACCGGCGACCCGACCTGCCGGTAGTTCAAGCCATCGTACGAGTAGGACGCCGACACCTGGCCGCCCACGCGGTCCAGCCTGACCCACACCGCGCGGTGCGTGTCGACCCGCGCCTGGCTCGCGCTGTCCAGGTAGCCGTCGCCGTTCGCGTCCCACTGGAAGACGACGCCGTTGCGCGGCGTCACGGCCGCTATCGCGTACCCGGACGACGCCCCGGGCGCGGTCATGTCGTTGCGGACCATGACCCCGCTCTTGGCCCAGGCGTTGGTGTCGTTGATCGTGTCCACGCGCACGGACACGCTCGACCCGGCAGTGAAGGAGCCCGTCCGGTAGAGCGCTCCGAACGCGTCGTCCCGCTGGCCACCCCCGCCCCATACGTCCGCGCCCGCGGCCGCGACACCGAAGGCGGCGCCCCGCTGCCCGAAGTAGCTGTCGCTCGCGGAGGCGGCAGTGGTCTCGTACTCGTCGCCGACCGGTGCGTCCACCGGGCACTGGGCGAGCCCGAACAGGTTGGCGTTCAGCGTCGTGCGGTACTGCGGCGCGACGCCCGCCTCGCACATGACGTCCAGCGCCCCCTGCGGCCAGCTCGTGCCCGCGACCGAGACGTTGTCGATGAGCTGGTTGTTCCGCTCCTCGGCGTTCGGGATCTGGGCGCCGCCGGAGTTGAACCAGTTCTCGCGGATCATGTTGTCGCTCGTGTTGTTGCCGTCGCTGTAGGCGTTGGTGAAGATCCACGGGTTGGTGCCCTGGAGCACGTTCTGCCGGTAGGTCGTGTAGCGCGTCCCCTCGTCGAGGTACAGGCCGACGCCGGAGACGTTGAACAGGTAGTTGCGCTCCACCACCGTGCCCGGGCTGGCCGAGAGGTTGTACAGCGACCCGCCGTCCGCGAACCGCGCCTTGGTGTGGTGGATCAGGTTGCCCGCGACGAGGTTGTCCTTGAGCGTCGTCGGGGTCGTGTACAGGGGGTGCCAGTTGTAGTAGCCGCGGCGGACGTACTCCGCGGAGCCGCCCGCGTCGTTGATGCCCCAGCCGTAGCCCGTGTCGATGCCGTCATAGGCGACGTTGGCGACCTCGTTGTGCACGATCTGGACGTTCGTCGCGTACGTGCTGAGGATGCCCGAGTTGTCCTTGTACTCGACGGCTACCCGGTTGACCGTGTTGTTCTCGATGCGGATGTCCTTGTTGATCATCCGCGGGTCGCTCGGGTGGTGCGCGTCCTCCCGCACCCCGCCGACGGCGATCCCGTGGCCGCCGACCTCGTTGAAGACGTTCCCCACCACGTCGATGCCGCTGGCGCCCAGGCCGACGCCCGAGAGCGTCGCGTTGGCGTCGTTGCCGATGCCGAGCGCGGTCTGCCCGAGGTTCGTGAAGCGGTTGTTCGTCAGGGAGATGCCGTGGGCCGCGGAGACCTGCACCGCCGCCGGCTCCTGGTACCAGGCGTCGAAGCGCGCTCGTTCGAACATCTCGCAGCCGCGGGAGCAGCTCGTGAAGGCATCGTCCGGGCGGTAGTCGTAGGCGTCCTTGATGAACGCGCCGTTCTGCTGGGTCGCGTAGCCGTGGGTGGACGGGCCCAGCCACGAGGTACCGGTGAACTCGATGCCGTCGAACGCGAGGCCCGTCACCGGCTCGTCGTAGGTGCCGCTGATGCTCACCAGCGACTCCACCTGCGGGAGCTCGACGTCCAGGTCGTCGGGGTCGACGCCGTCGCCGGGCTTGTAGTACAGCTTCCCCGCGGACGGGTCGAGGTACCACTCGCCGACCTGGTCGAGGAACGCGAGAGAGTTCTCCAGCGACCACGTGGGCCCGGCCAGAAACGAGTTCTGCACGGTGTCCCAGCCCCAGGTGTTGTTGTCCCACGCGGGCTGCGCCATGGTGATCGTCGAGCCGTCGATGGCCTCGACGGGGGAGTAGCGGTTGGTGAAGTCGCCGAGCGACTGGAACTCGATCCGCCCCTGGTCCGGCAGACCGCTGAGGTAGGCGAGCTGCTGGTTGTTGATGGTCAGGCCGGTCGGCGTGGGCGTGACGTCGGAGTTGGCCAGCGGCAGTGAGGCGCGCTGCGCGATGATCCCGTTCACGTAGAGCTGGCGGCTGTCGACGCCGACCGGCGTGTCCGCGACGTAGACGCCGGCCTCCTCGTCGTGGACCGACCACCCGGAGATCGGGCCGGCGCCGGAGATCACGGGCCGGGCGCCGGGCGCCGCCGTCCACCGCACGGTGTGGCCGTCGCGGCCGCCGTCGAGCGCATCGAACACGAGGGGCTCGGTGACCCTGTACGTCCCGTCCTCGAGCACGACGGTGACGTCCCTGCCCTTGCGGGCCTCGTGCCGGACCAGCTCCTGCGCGTGCTCGAGCGAGCAGGCGTGCCGTACGTCGCACCGACCGACGTCGCGGCCATCCGCCGCGGCGAAGTACGTGCGGTCCCTGCCCTGCTGTGCGGCCTGCGGTGCGGCCTGCGCCGCGGAGACGGGAACCAGCGCCGAGACGATCACTGCTACGGCGCTCAGGACAGCCATGGCTTCCGCTCTCCTCGATCGATGCCGGAATCTCGGAAATGTGCGTGACTGCGGTGTCATCGTTCCATCGCTTTCTGCTGAGGCGACTGGGCTTCCTCACCCGCCGCGAGAGTAGTCACACATATGACGTATGCGCAATGGTCGGCCGGGCGGGGGAGATGCCCCGGGAAGGCGCCCGGGCGATACGATGAGCGATCGTGCGGCCGCCGAAGATCGCGCGTCGGAGGAGGAGAGACACGTGTTTCAGCAGGCACCGACCAGCACGCAGGTGACGCGAAACCGGCCGGCGCTCGCCGAGGCAGTGATCCGGACGCTGGTGCAGGACGTCGTCACCGAGAAGTACGCGCCGGGAACCGCGCTGCCGTCCGCCGCGGTGCTGTGCGAGACGTTCACGGTGAGCCGCACCGTGATCCGCGAGGCGATCACGGCGCTCGCGGAGAAGGGGCTGGTCGCCGCGCGTCAGGGCTGGGGCACGGTGGTGCTCGACCGGGAGTCCTGGTCGCTGCTCGACACCATGGTTCTGGAGGCGATCTTCCAGCGCGACGACAGCCTGCTGTTCATGGACCAGCTCATCGGGATCCGGACGGTCCTGGAGGGCCTGATGGCGTCATCGGCGGCCCGGCAGATCGACGACGACGCCCGTGCGGCGCTGTCCCGCCAGTTCGACGCGCTGAACGCCGCGGTCGACGACCCCGAGAAGTACGCCGAGGAGGACATCGCCTTCCACTCCCTGGTGCACCGGATCTCCGGCAACGAGTTCGCGCGGGCGATCATCTCCAGCATCCAGGGCAAGGCTCGCCTCGTGTCCCAGTACACCGGCGCGCCGCCGAAGGGGCACAACGAACTGACGCACGAGGAGCACCGCCACATCTTCGAGGCCGTCCTGAGCGGTGACGCGGAGGCGTCTGCCGAGCTGATGCGCGCGCACATCTCTCGAAGCTGGGCCCGACGCCGCCCCAAGGGCTAGACATGATTCGTATGATGAGTTAAGACTCATGAAGATCACGGGCATCGGAGCCTGCTCACCGCTGCTGATCTTCCTCTTCTCGTAACGATTCCTGGTGGCGGGCATGACCGCCGGCGGGACCAAGGAGTGAGTACGAACATGGTCGAGAGACACGGTCTGGTCGTGAACATCGTCCCGGAGCTGCGGGAGGAGTATCTGCGCCTGCACGCCGACGTCTGGTCGCAGGTCGAGGCGACCCTCCAGGCGTGCAACGTGCACAACTACACGATCTTCGTCCTGGAGAACACGCTGTTCGCCTACTACGAGTACACCGGCACCGACCACGAGGCCGACATGGCACGGATCGCGCAGGACCCGGTGACCCAGGAGTGGTGGAGGCACACCGACCCGTGCCAGACGGCGTTCGGCCAGGACGCGGCGCCGGGCGAGCGGTGGCGGGACATGCAGGAGGTGTGGCACCTGCCGTGACGCGGTCTGCGTCGGCGAACGCGCTGGTCGGTCCTGACGGCGGCTTCAGCCGACGAGCGATCGTGTGCCGAGGGCGAGCGCGAGCCGGTCGGCGTCGGGTGTGCCTGGTTCGGCGGTGTAGACCATGAGGTGCAGGTCGGCGCCGGAGACCGACAGCACGTCGCAGTCCAGGGTGAGGCGACCGGCCTGCGGGTGGTCGATGACCTTGGTCGTGCCGCGCTGCGGTTCGACGTCGCCACGCTGCCAGAGCTCCGCGAATCGCGGGCTCGCCGCGCGGAGGTCCTCGATCAGGCGGAGTACCGCCGGGTCGTCCGGATAGCGGCCGGCCACCAGGTGGAGGTCGGCGACCAGCGTCTCCTCGAAGAGGATCTGTTCCTCGGGCGTGTGGAGGACACGGCTGGGCAGGCCGGTGAAGTTGCGCCAGACGCCGTTGCGCTCGTTGCCGCGCCACTGCGAGGTGTCGCCCATGAGGGCTTCGTAGGGTTCGTTCGCCGTGATCAGCGTCCACGCGGCGTCGTAGACCGCGACCGGGACGTCGCCGAGCCGGTCGAGCATCCGTCGCACGCCCGGGGTGAGGTACGCGGGCACCGTCCCGGAGCCGGGCGGGAGGTAGCCGGCGAGCCGGAAGAGGTGGGCCCGTTCGTCGGAGGTGAGCCGGAGCGCGCGGGTGAGCGCCTCGACGACCTGCACCGAGGGAGACGCCGCCCGCCCCTGTTCCAGGCGGGTCAGGTAGTCGGCAGAGATCCCGGCGAGCTGAGCGAGCTCCTCGCGGCGCAGGCCCGGGGTGCGGCGGCGGGATCCTGCTGGCAGCCCCGCGGCGTCGGGGCCGACCCGGTTGCGCCAGCGCCGCACCGCCGCACCGAACTCGGTCTCGGTCATGGGCACAAGTCTGCGCTCGTCCGTCCCCGCGGGCCAGGTCGGTGAGGCAAGCCCGCCAGGCTGGCCCTGGTGGTCCCAGGAAAACGAGACGGCTGGTTGGGTGCTCCGGAGAGGCGCACAGTCGAAGCATGACCACCACACTCATCACAGGGGCCAACAAGGGCCTCGGCTACGAGACGGCCCGTCAGCTCATCGCCGCGGGCCACACCGTCTACGTGGGCGCGCGGGACAAGGAGCGCGGCCACCGTGCCGCCGAAGAGCTGGGCGCGCGCCTCGTCGTCATCGACGTGACCGACGACTCCTCGGTCGAAGCGGCCGCCGCGCAGATCGCCGCTGAAGGCGGGCTCGACGTGCTCGTCAACAACGCGGGTGTCGAGGCGCGCACGGCCGACAACGGCGTGCCGCTCCCGGCCGACGAGACCGCCGACAGCCTGCGCCGCATCTTCGACACCAACGTGTTCGGGACCCTGCGGGTCACGCACGCGTTCCTGCCCCTGCTGGAGCAGTCGCCGGCCCCGGTCATCGTGACCGTGAGCAGCGGGCTCGGCTCGCTGGCAGGACTCGCCGACCCGGCCCAGCCCACCTGGGGGTACCCGGGGGTCGCGTACCCGGCCTCGAAGGCGACCGTCAACGCCATCATGATCCAGTTCGCGAAGGCTTTCCCGCAGATGCGGATCAACATGGTCGAGCCAGGCTTCACCGCCACCGACCTCAACGGCCGCACCGGTACGCAGACCGTCGAGGAGGGCGCCGAGATCATCGTGCGGATGGCGCAGGTCGGCCCCGACGGGCCGACCGGGGCGTTCCTGTCCGCCCACGGTCCGATCGCCTGGTAGGCCGGGCTCCCGCCACCGGCCGGGTGTCCTCGCTCCACCTGCGCTGTCGCCTGATCAGTCGCGGGGGTGGACGGGGGCGCAGGCGCGACGGCGTCGGCCGTCGCGCCTGCGGCAGCGGTCTGCGCGGCGGTGTGGCCTACTCGATGGCTCGTACCCAGACCGCCTGTCGGGAGGAGGCAGTGGAGATGTGGGCGGGGCGGGCCTGCCGGCTCGTGGAGACGAACGACATCTGACACTTGACGTGTGACGTGTTATCGCTCACATTTGGTCAAGCCGATGAAACCGGGCTTTACGGGCGGGCCTCTTCGTCGGTGCTTGGATCACACGCGGCCGTGTCACCTCAGTTGTGAGCGCTAACATCCCACCGCATGTGTCCGGGCATGCGTCGCGGTTCGCCTCTCCGGTGAACCGTCTGGTCTTGGTCAAGGAGGATCATGTCTGCTGTTTCCAGTTCTCGGTCGATCGCGCCGCCGTCGCGGCTACGCCGCTGGTTGGTGCGGGTCGTCGCTGCCGGTGTGGCGGCGTTGCTGGCGGGTGCCGGTGTCGTCGCGGTCACCGGCCCGGCCGCTGCCGCCACGGTCGACCCCACCGCCTGGTACGTCCTGCTGAACCGCACCAGCGGCAAGGCCCTGGACGTCAGCGGTGTGTCCACGGCCGACGGGGCCCTGCTCCACCAGTGGACCCGCACGAACGCCACCAACCAGCAGTTCCAGTTCGTGGACGCGGGCGGCGGCTACTACCGGATCAAGGCGCGGCACTCGGGCAAGGTGCTCGACGTCTCCAGCTGGTCGACGGCGGACGGTGCCGCGATCCATCAGTGGGCCGATCACGGCGGCGTCAACCAGCAGTTCCGGCTGGCCGACTCCACCGACGGCTACGTGCGCCTGATCAACCGCAACAGCAACAAGGCTGTCGAGGTCCAGAGTGCGGCGACGAACGACGGCGCCGCCGTGGTGCAGTACAGCGACTGGGGTGGCAGCAACCAGCAGTGGCAGCTCGTCCGCGTCGACGGCGGGAGCGGCCAGTGCACGCTTCCGTCGACCTACCGCTGGACCTCGACGGGCCCCCTGGCACAGCCGCAGAACGGGCAGGTCGCGCTCAAGGACTTCACCGCGGTCCGCCACAACGGCCAGTACCTCGTCTACGGGACTACACACAACGGGGTATCGGGCCGGGAAGGCAAGTGGGGCGCGACGGTCTTCAGCCCCTTCACGAACTGGTCCGACATGGCCGGCGCCACCCAGCGCACGGTGCCCTTCGGTGCCATCGCCCCGACGCTGCTCTACTTCGCCCCGAAGGACACCTGGGTGCTCGCTTACCAGTGGGGCTGGCCGTACAGCTTCTCCTACCGCACGTCGAGCGACCCGACCAACCCCGACGGCTGGGGCGAGCACCATGAGCTCTTCACGGCGACCCTTCCCATCGGGGCCCCCATCGACCAGACGCTCATCGCCGACGACAAGAACATGTACATGTTCTTCGCCGACGACGAAGGCAACATCTACCGGTCCAGCATGCCCCTCGGTGACTTCCCGAGCAGCTTTGGCTCGAACTACACCCGGATCATGACCGACACGAGGGACAACCTGTTCGAGGCGGTCGAGGTCTACAAGGTCCAGGGGCAGAACCAGTACCTCATGATCGTCGAGGCCATGGGGTCGAACGGCCGCTTCTTCCGCTCGTTCACGGCCACCAGCCTCGACGGCGAATGGACGCCCCAGCCCCAGGCCGAGACCCAGGGCAGCCCGTTCGCCGGCAGTGCCAACAGCGGCGCGACGGCCTGGACCCGGGACATCAGCCACGGCGACCTGGTGCGCACCAACCCCGACCAGACCAAGACCATCGACCCGTGCAACCTGCAGTTCCTCTACCAGGGGCGCGACCCCAGCACTGACGGGATGGAGTACGGCCTACTGCCCTACCGGCCGGGTCTGCTGACCCTGCGGCGCGACTGAGCGACAGAGACGTCCGGCTCGATCAACCCGTGCGTTCCCGCCCTGACGGGCGGGAACGCACGGACCTACCGCGTGAGGAGTAGATGATGCGAACAAGAGCAAGGTGGCTCGGAGCAGCAGCGGCGCTGGGCGTCGCCCTGGCCGTGGTGGCCATACCGACCGGTCCCGCCAGCGCGGAGTCCAACGGCGGGGTGCGGGTCATGCCGCTGGGCGACTCGATCACCGAGGGCACACAGACACCGGGCGGGTCGCGGATCGGCCTGTGGCAGCGCCTGGCCAACGGCGGGTACACCGTGGACTTCGTCGGGTCGCAGTTCAACGGGCCGGCGAGCCTCGGCGACCACGATCACGAGGGCCATCCCGGGTGGCGTATCGACCAGATCGATGCGAACGTCGTCGGCTGGCTGAACACCTACCAGCCGCAGACCGTGCTGCTGCACATCGGCACCAACGACATCCTGCAGAACTACAACGTCTCCACCGCCCCGAACCGGCTGTCCGCGCTGATCGACCGCATCACCACGACGGCGCCGAACACCAAGGTCTTCGTCGCCAAGATCATCCCGATCGGGTGGAGCGAGGGGAATGCGGCGGTCAACACCTTCAACGCGGCGATCCCCGGCATCGTGCAGAGCAAGGTGAACGCCGGCAAGAACGTGCACCTGGTCGACATGTACAGCCCTCTGACCGCCGCCGACCTGGAGGACGGCGTCCACCCGACGCCCGGCGGCTACGACAAGATGGCCGCGGCCTGGTACGACGCCCTTCGATCGGTACCCGGCAGCATCGGTACCTCGAGCGGCACCGAGGTCGTGGGGGCCCAGTCCGGCCGCTGCCTCGAGGTCACCGGGGGCGGCACGGCCAACGGTACCGACGCGCAGCTGTGGGACTGCTGGGGCGGCTCCAACCAGCGGTGGACCTACACTTCCGGCAAGCAGCTGAGGGTGTACGGCAACAAGTGCCTGGACGCCTACGGGCACGGCACCAGCAACGGCACCCGGGTGGTCATCTGGGACTGCGGCGGGCAAGCCAACCAGCAGTGGAACGTCAACGCCGACGGCACCATCACGGGCGTGGAGTCCGGCCTGTGCCTGGACGCCTCGGGCTGGGGCACCGGCAACGGCACGAAGGTCCAGCTCTGGACCTGCGGCAGCGGACAGGCCAACCAGCGATGGACGGTCGGCTAGGTCGCTGACTCGGTCGCGCTCACGACGCCGTCGTACGGCCAGGCGCCGTGAGCGTGACCCGAGAGGTTTACGGGTCCGTCCGTTCCTCGAACGGGGACGGCATGTTCTGGATCAGGAACCAGCTGCGTTCGGCGAGGCGCGCCTCGTCGTCCTCGGTGCGGTTCGTGATCATGGCGTACACGATCACGCGGCGGTCGTCACGCTTCGCCGGGTCGGTCTGGAACGTGTGCGCCTTGTATCCGAGCTTCCGGATCGCCCGGCGTCCGCAGCGGCGGAACTGCGCGATGCCTTCCGTGTCCCACTCCTCGAAGTGGTCGGTGACCTGAAAGTCGATCTCCAGAGGCCGCATCATGGCGGCCACCAGCTCGTCATCGTCCACAGCTCGCCACGCTACGCCGCGGGCGTCGTGCGGGTCTCGTGGATGGCAGGGTGAATTCGTTGGAACGGTGCCGAAAAGAGGCGCAGGCGTGTCGCCGCTCAGCCGGTCCGGGCGATGCCGTGCTGGTAGGCGAGGATCACGAGGTGCACCCGGTCGCGGGCGCCGAGCTTGGCGAGGATGCGGTTGACGTGGGTCTTGATCGTCGGCAGCGCGAGCGTGAGCTCGGCGGCGATCTCGGGGTTGGACAACCCCCGTGCGATACCGAGGAAGACGTCGTACTCGCGCGGCGAGAGCAGGGCCCGAGGGTCGGCGTCGGCGTGGTCCAAGGCCGCCACGTGGGCCTCGATGAGCCGCCCGGTGACACGGGGCGCGAGGACGGCGTCCCCGGCAGCGACGGTACGGATCGCGTCGGTGAGCTCGGCGGGTGTGGCGCTCTTCAGGAGGAAGGCGCTGGCGCCGGCCCGCAGGCTCTCGAAGGCGTAGGTGTCGAGGTCGAACGTGGTGAGCACGACGACCCTCGTGCCGGGAACCGCCCCGGTGATGCGGCGGGTGGCCTCGATGCCGCCGATCCCGGGCATCCGCACGTCCATGAGCACCACGTCCGGCCGGAGGGTGCGGGCACGTGCGACGGCTTCCTCCCCGGTGCCGGCCTCGCCGACGACGGCGATGTCGTCGGTCGCGGCCAGCACCAGCGAGTTGCCGGTGCGGACGAGGGCGTGGTCGTCGACGAGGAGCACGCGGATCGGCGGGCGGGGATCAGTCATCTACGAGGTCGTTCCTCTCGGCGCTCGGTGCTTGGTTCCTCGGAGTTCGGGAGGGTGCGCCTGGCGGGCGCGGCCAGGACGACGCGGGTGCGCCAGCCGCCGCCCGGCAGCGGCCCGGACTCGGCGTCGCCGCCGTGGGCCGCGGCGCGCTGCCGGATACCGACCAGCCCGTGCCCCGGCGGGCCCTGCCGGGTGGCCGGCCTGCCGTCGTCGGTGATGGTGAGGACGACGACGTCGTCGCCGTGGTCGATCGCCACGGTCGCCCCGGTAGCACCGTGCGCGTGCCGGAGCGTGTTCGTCAGGGACTCCTGCGTGATGCGGTAGACGGCCTGCCGCAGAGCGGCGTCCGCCGGCAACGCGGGCCCGGTCCGGCTCAGCGTGACGGGCAGCCCCGCGACCCGGAAACCCTCGGCCAGCTCCTCCAGGGCGGGGAGGTTGTCACCGGAGTGGTGGAGGTTGGCGTCGAGCCCGGCGTCGGCGTCGCGGAGCAGGGCCAGGGTGCGGTGCATGTCGCCGAGCGCGTCGCGGCCGACCGCGGCGATCTGCTCCACGGCCTCGCGCGACCGTTCGGGATGCTTCTGTGCGGCGCTGGTCGCGCCGTTGGCGAGGGCGACGATGACGGTGAGGGAGTGGGCGACGAGGTCGTGCATCTCGGCGGCGATACGGGTGCGTTCGGTCAGGGCGGCGTTCTCGATCCGCTGGTTCATGGTGTCGGTGAGCCAGCGGGCGTGGTCCCGCCGGCTCCTGACCAGGAACCCGGCGGCGAGGGCGATCAGCGAGACAGGGTCCATCAGGGAGCCGAGCTGCGGGCGGATCCCGCTCAGCGAGTACGGGACGGTGGCGAGCATGGCCACCGCCACCGCCGCGCCGTAGCCGATCACCGTGCGGGCCGTCGTCCGGCGGGAAGCGACCGTGTACAGCGCGACAGCGAACGGCAGCATGGGAAAACCGAAGCCCGGCTGCGTGAGCGCGCTCAGCGCGCCGGCCAGGGCGGCCACGATCAGCACCGCGAGCGGCCACCGGCGGCGCGCCAGCAGGATCCCGGCCGAGGCGGCGAGCAGGAGGTACCCCCACCACGTGGTGCCCTCCGCGCGGAAGCTCAGCACGAGCAGATGCGGGAGCCCTGCGGCGACCACGACGACGACGTCCACGAGGCCCGGGTGCCCGCGCATCCACAGGGCGAGGCGTGACGGCGGACGCATCAGGTCCGCAGCCTCGACCCGCAGGCCCTCCGTCGTCATCGTTCCCCTCTTCGCGGTAGATGTCCGGGTCCATTCTGCGGGGTGCGGCAGGTCAGCCGGCTGTCGGGCGGCACGTCAGGCGTCACGTAGGTGGAGCAGCACGCCCGCCACGAGCAGCGCGACGACCGCCCACAGCGCGAGGACGCCGAACCCCGTCCAGGGATCGAGTTGCGCGACGGAGTGTAAGTCGGAGATGAGCCGGCGCCCCGCATAGGTCGGGGTGTAGTCGGCGGCCTCCCGGATGCCGGGGATGGACGACACCAGCGGCGGCGCCACGACCAGGAGCCCGAGGACAGCGGTGAGCGCGCCGGCGACGTGGCGCAGGGCGGCCGCCAGGCCCGTGGCGAGGACCGCGATCGCCGCGAGGTAGGCCCCCGAGCCGAGCGCGAGCGCGACGGACTCTTCGAGCCGGGGCGCGTACACGACGTCGGACCCCGCCAGGATCAGCATCGACAGGCCGAGGCTGCCCGCCGCACCGATCGCACCGGTCAGGAACCCGAGCGCGGCCAGCACGAGGGCCTTGGCGGCCAGCCAGGGTGATCGTGTCGGCAGCGCCAGCAGCGACAACCGGGCCTGCCCCGACGTGTACTCACCGGTGGTCGCGAGGACGGCGAGCACGGCGACCACGATCTGCGCCCACAGCACGCTGTCCATGAACTGCATCGGCTCGGCGGTGATCGTCTGCCCGGCGAACCGGGGATCGGCGAGCCGGGACCGCAGGCTGACCGACAGCAGCGCGCCGGTGCCGATGATCGTGAGCAGCGCACCGGCGGCGAGCATGCGATGGGAGAGCAGTGTCCACAGCTTGACGGCTTCCGCGGCGACCGCGCCGACGAGCAGGGGACGGGCCGGGGTCAGGGTGCTTCGGCGGGTCATCGGGTTACCTCCACGGTGTTCGTCCCGGTCAGGGCGTTCGAGCGAGTCGGTGCGCTCGCGGCGGTCAGACATCGCGAGCCCGGAGCGCGACGACAGCACCCGCGAGCGCGGCGGCCGTCCAGGCGAGCAGGACGGCGTATCCGCCCCAGGGCCCGAGCTCGGCGGCGGCGCCGTCGGGCGCGAGGAGCAGCAGGCCTGCCGACGTCGGCAGGTAGGGCGCGAGCTCCTGTATCTCAGGTACCGGAATCATGGTGGTGGCGAACGGCGTGACCCACAGGAACACGACCACGGCGAGGATCGAGCCCGCGAGGTCGCGCACCATCGTCCCGATCCCGAGCGCCAGCACCGAGATCGTGCCCAGGTACAGCCCGGCGCCGGCCACCAGCCGGACCGCGAGGGCCGGCTCCGCGCCCAGGTCGGTTCCCGTGGCGGAGGCCAGGGCGAAGGCTGCTCCGCCCCCGGCGGCGCCGGCGGCGAGCCCGACGACGCCCACGACCGCGACCTTCCCGGCCAGGACCGGCCACCGGTCCGGCACGGCCAGGAACGTGACCCTGCTGGTGCCCGACGCCCACTCCGAGCAGATCAGCACGACGGCGAGCATCGCCAGCACGAACTGCGCCCACGCGACCCCGGCCAGCAGCTCGGTCGCCGTCGGCGCGGGGACGGGACCGTCGCCGTCCTGGGCCGACAGCAGCATCGCGGCGAGACCGATGATCAGGGCGAACGCGGCGCTCGCGGTGACCAGGTTCGACGGGAGCGAGCAGAACTTCACGTACTCGGCGCGCACCGCCCGTGCCACGGCCGTCACGCCCCGTCCCCGATGCTGGCCTGGGACCCACCCATGTCTCCGCCGCGGTACTCGACGGCGTCCCGGGTCAGCCTGAGGTACGCCTCCTCGAGCGTCCGGCCGGCGTCCGAGGTCAGCTCCGCGATCGGGGCGTCCGCGATCAGCTCGCCCCGGCCGATCACCACCACGTGGTCCGCGACGAGCGCCAGCTCGCTGAGCAGGTGCGACGACAGGAACACCGTGCGCCCCTCGGCGGCGAGCGCGCCCAACAGCCCGCGGATCCACGCCACGCCGTCCGGATCCAGCCCGTTGACCGGCTCGTCCAGGATCAGCGTGTGCGGGTCACCCAGCAGCGCGACGGCGATCCCCAGCCGCTGGCCCATCCCGAGGGAGAACTTCCCCGCCCTGACCCGGGCCGCGCTCTCCAGGCCGGTCAGCCCGATCACCTCGTCGATCCGCGGCGCCCGGAACCCGTGCGTCGCCGCCACGGTGCGCAGATGGTCGACGGCCCGCCGGGACCGGTGCGCGGACCTCGCGTCCAGCACCGTGCCCACCTCCCGCAGCGGCGCACGTAGCCGGGCGTACCGCACGCCGTCGATCAGCGCCTTGCCGGCGGTGGGACGGTCGAGCCCGACGATCGAACGCATCGTCGTGGACTTGCCCGCCCCGTTCGGCCCGAGGAACCCGGTCACCCTCCCCGGTCGCACCTCGAACGACAGATCGCGTACTGCCCACGTCCGCCCGTACCGCTTGCCCAGCGACTGCACCTGAATACCCATCATCGACCTCCGGTCCGCGAACGACGTGCGTCGACGCTACGAAGAGGCCGGTGCCCTGCGATGCCACCCCAGGGTTGAACTTCGGCGAGCGCTCCTGACCCGCAGGGTCGGACGATCCGGCTACCGCGCGTGGCATGCCTTCAGATAGCTCAGGAACGATGCCTGAAGCCCCGTGACATGTGTCTCGTGCAACATCGTGTTCGAGACCTGCTCCGACCGGCCCTTGGCGTGCAGCTGATCCAGGACCGTGAGGACGTTGCGCGCCATTGCGCGGTAGATCGGGATGTCTCCGAGCGCTTCGGCCTCGTTCAGCGTGATGTGCAGCCGGGGAGCAGGGGAGTCCTCGCCCGGCTCGGGCAGGGCTTCGACCAGGTTGAAGATCTGGCTGTCGGCACTCACCACACCGGGGCTGCCCGCGCCGAAGGTCGTGAACGGTGCTGCCCCGCACAGCCAGGCGTAGAGGGCGAAGAGACCCCCGTAGGAGTAGCCGAAGAGGCCGTGCCCGGCCTCGCTGACCCGCAGCTTCGACTGCAGCTGAGGGTGGAGCTCGGCGGTGAGGAAGTCGAGGAAGACATCCGCGTGCGTGTCAGACAGCTCCGCGAGGTAGGCCTCCATCTGCTCCTGGGTCATCTTCCCGGTGTCGCGCGCCCACTCGACGGTGGCCACCATCTCCGCGCTGACAGGTTCCCCTGGCGGGACCAGATCGCGGTTGCGCAGGTGCTCCCAGGCTGCGGCCTCCTCGCCGGCGTACCCGATGGTGACCTGGACGTAGGGGCCGATCGTCAGGAACGGGTCTGCCTGGGCCACGATCAGGGGCGCAGTGAGACCAACGGTCCAGTTGCCGTCCACCACGTAGATCAGCGGCAGCCGCTCTGTGGAGTCCGCATAGCCAGGCGGTGTGGTCACCCAGACGCCGTAACTGTGCCCCGACCGTGCGGTGGCCTCGAAGTACTCCGTGTCCGGCAGGCAGCCGTGCAGCATCTCGGTCATCGAGCTCTTCCTTTCCTGGCGCCGCCGTTCCTCACCACGAGGGCGACCTCTTCAAGGCCTGGCGCAGCATCCTCAACAGTGGTGAATTCAATGTCCGGTACGCTACTCAACAGTGGTGAGTTCGTCAACGGGAGGTACCGTGAGATCGCCGGTCGGAGAAGGTCGGGAGCGGCTGCTGGAGGCACTGTTCGACGAGTTCGGTGAGAACGGCCCGGGCGCGAACCTCTCGATGCGGCAGGTCGCCGAGCGGCTCGGTGTGCACCACACACTGCTCACCTATCACTTCGGTTCTCGGCCAGGTCTGCTGCGTGCGGTGCTGTCGGAGGCGCGCCGCCGCGACAACCTCGTCATCGCCGCGGCCGGCGACGAGCTCGGGTTCGAAGCTCTGTGCAGGACCATCTGGAGCTTCTACTCGGACCCCGCGCACGAGGACCGAATCCGCGCCTTCTTCCACCTGGTCGGGCTCGCCGTCTACGAACAGGACGTGTTCCACGAGTTCGTCGCGGACATAGACGACCTGGCACGCATCCTCGAAGCGGCCGCCCTGCGCGACGGCATCACCCCGACGCAGGCAGAGCGGCAGAGCATCATCGCCACCTCGTGCCTGCGAGGACTGCTGCTGCAGCGACTACTGACCCCAACCGCCGAGATCGACGCCGCGGCGGAGCACTTCATCACCTCACTGGGGCATTTCACCGGTGAGGGTCGCCCGTCGTGAGCCAGCCTGTCGGTGAACCGCTGGTGTCCTGTGTCTGAGGTTCGCGTTCCAAGCCTGTGGTGCCGCGAGATCGGTCGGATGCACGCGGCCCGAAACGAGATCGGTCGCTTGCTCTGAGATCGGTCCGTTGATTGACCGACTCGAGGGGATCGACATCGCGATGCTCAACGTCGCGGTGCCGGCCATCGCCGCCG